>JBFHJC010000083.1:0-13194 GCA_041596155.1 Ilumatobacter sp.
GCGGCGCCCGCGAAGTAGCCGAAGCCGACTACGACGAGGAACACGCCCAGTAGCGCCATGGGCCTCTTGAACATGACAACCCCTTTCATGTGGTTGAAACTTCTCGTGATTTCGTTCACGAAGTCCTGCCTTCATGATCTCGCCGCAATGGTCGAACCCCTAGGGACCTAGGTCCCGACGGCCACGGGCCTTGGTCGTGAAGATTTGCACAAGCGCCGACAGGCCCTCTGTGCTGGTGTGTCGTGCCCGGCTCTCGCGCCGCCGCGCCGTCGGCGTAGCGTTGGCGACATGGCAGAAGCGTTCATCGTCGAGGCCGTGCGCAGCCCCGTGGGGCGGCGTGGCGGCGGCCTGTCCCACGTCCATCCCGCCGATCTCGGCGGGCACGCGATCCGCGCCCTCATGGAGCGCTCGACGGTCGATCCCGGTGCCGTCGACGACGTCATCTTCGGCTGCCTCGACCAGATCGGCCCGCAGTCCGGCGACATCGCCCGCACCTGCGCCCTCGTCGGTGGGCTGCCCGAGCACGTGCCGGGGGTGACGATCGATCGCCAGTGCGGCTCGGCGCAGCAGTCGGTGCACTTCGCCGCACAGGCCGTGATGTCGGGGACGATGGACGTCGTGATCGCCGGCGGCGTGCAGAACATGTCGCAGATCCCGATCACGTCGGCGTTCACGCTCGGCCAGGAGGAGGGCTACAACCCGTACAACTCCTCGCCGGGGTGGCGCACCCTCTACGGCAACGGCGACGTGACCCAGTTCATCGGCGCCGAGATGATGGTCGAGAAGTGGGACCTCAGCCGCGACGAGATGGAGGCGTTCGCCGTCGAGTCACACGAGCGGGCGTTGCGGGCGCAGCGCGAGGGCCGCTTCGACAACGAGATCGTGCCGCTCGAAGGTGTGGAGCGCGACGAGGGCCCCCGCGAACCCGACTGGGACAAGATCCGCTCGCTGCCGACGCTCACCCCCGACGGCAAGCTGACCGCCGCCGTCGCGAGCCAGATCTCCGACGGCGCCGCGGCGATGCTGATCATGAACGAGCGCGCCGTCCAGGAGCACGGCGTCACGCCGCGGGCGCGCATCCACCACATCTCCGTGCTCGCCGACGACCCGATCATGATGCTCTCCGCGCCGATCCCGGCGACGCATCGGGCGCTCGCGAAGGCCGGCATGACGGCGCGCGACATCGACCTCGTCGAGATCAACGAGGCGTTCGCGCCGGTGCCGATGGCATGGCTGCGCGAGACCGACTTCGAGCACGAGCAGATCAACGTCAACGGTGGCGCGATCGCGCTCGGTCACCCGCTCGGCGCCACAGGCGCTCGCCTGATGATCACCCTGCTCAACGAGCTCGAGCGCACGGGCGGCCGCTACGGCCTCCAGACGATGTGCGAGGGCGGCGGCCAGGCCAACGTCACCATCATCGAACGCCTGTAACGAAAGGTGCCAGGCACCTTTCGTTACGTCGGGTCGGGGGAGCCGGACTCGCGGACCCGGGAAGCGAGGTCGGCGAGCAGGCGGGCGCCGATCGGTGGAAGCTCGCGCAGGAGGACGTTGAACATCCGCACCCCGAGGACGGCGAGCTCGGTGTCGGACGTCGCCGTCACCGTCGCCGCGCGCGGCGCCGGGTCGAGCAGGGCGAGCTCGCCGAAGTAGTCGCCGGGCCCGAGGGTCGCAACGGTCGTGCCGTCACGGTCGACGGTGGCGCTCCCGCTCAGCACGACGAACAGCGCGTCACCGTCGTCGCCCTGGCGAACGATCTGGCGGCCGCCGTCGACGCGCATCGTCTCGGTGTGGCGGGCGACGATCTTGAGATCCGACTTCGAGCACCGTGCGAAGAGGCGAATGCCCTCGAGCCGGCTGACGATCTCCTTCTTGGTGGCCATGTCAGTCCTCCGTCTCTGTCGTGGTCCGCGCGAGCTCCGGTTCGTCGGCGGGTTCGGGCAGCGCGACCGGTTCGTTCTCCCACAGCCCCCACCGCAGGTGGAACCGCCGCAGCGGGCGCGGCGCCCACCAGTTGGCGCGCCCGGCCATCTTCATCAGCGCCGGCGTGAGGGTGGCCCGCACCAGGAACGCGTCGACGATCACCGCGATCGTCAGACCGACCCCGAACATCTTCACCACCGCGACGCCCGACGTGGCGATGGCGAGGAACACGATCGCCAGCAGCACGGCGGCCGCGGTGACGACCCGGCCGGTCGAACCGATGCCGGCCACGATCGCGTGGTCGTTGTCGCCCGTGATGTCGTACTCCTCCTTGATGCGCGAGAGGAGGAACACCTCGTAGTCCATCGACAGGCCGAACGCGATGCAGAACATGAGGATCGGCGTGAACACGTCGACCTGGCCGGTGGCGGTGAAGTCGAGCAGTCCCGACAGGTTGCCGTCCTGGAACACCCACACGAGCGCGCCGAACGTGGCGGTCAGGCTGAGCACGTTGAGGACGACCGCCTTGAACGGCACGACGACGCTGCCGGTCATGAGGAACAGCACGAGGAGGGTGATGACAGCGATGATGAGCAGCGCTGCCGGCAGGCGCGACTGCACGGCGTCGACGCTGTCCATCACGGAGGCCGGCGCGCCGGTGACGAGCAGCTCGATGCCCGGGAACGGGCTCTCGAGGTCGCGCAGGCTGCGCACGAGTTCCTCGGTGCGCGGGTCGTCGGGCTCCCAACTGCTGATCACCTGCACCCACACGCCCGCGTCGTTGCGGAACCGCTCGTTGAACGCACGCGGCGTCCCCGTGAGGCCGCTCTCGTAATAGAAGCCGGTCGGGGTGTCCACGCGGCTGACATGGTCGAGCTCGAGGATCCGAGACGTGAGCTCGCGCAGGCCGTCCTCGTCGGCGGGGTCGGCGCCGAGCGCGACGACGCCCAGGCCGTTGAAGTTGCGGAACGCGAACTCCTCCCGGAGCTGATCGGTGGCGACGCGGGCCGGGTTGTCGGCGGGCAGGACGCGGTCGTCGATGCGGCTGGCGTCGAGTCGGAGGAACGGTAGCCCGGCGACGATCAGCACGAGCGCCACGCCGATCGCCCACCACGCCGGCCTGCGGATGACGCGCTGCGCCTGTCGACCCCAGAAGCTCGTCGCCGGCTCGGTGGCGCGCACGCCGACCCGCTCACCCAGCCACGACAGGAGCGCCGGGAGCACGACGACCGCCGCCGAGCACGCGACGAGCACGACCGCGGCGCCGGCATACGCGAACGAGCGGAGGTACGCCACCGGGAACACGAGCAGCGCGGTGAGCGAAGCCGCCACCGTCGCGCCGCTGTACAGGACGGTGCGCCCGGCGGTCTGGACGGTGTGGGCGATGGCGCGCTCCACGGTGCGGCCGCGCGCCAGCTCCTCGCGGAACCGGGCGACCATCAGCAGGCAGTAGTCGATCGACAGGCCGAGCCCGAGCCCCGTCGTCAGGTTGAGCGCGAACACCGAGACGGTGGTCACCTGGGCCAGCAGGGTGAGGACGGTGAACGTGCCGAGCACGGCGAACACGGCGACGGCGAGGGGGAGCACGGCGGGTCGGAGGCCGCGGAACACGGCGAGGAGCGCGATCAGCGTGAGCGGCGCGGCGATCAGCTCCGACCGTTGCAGGTCGCGTTCGGCTCGCTCGCGCGCCTGGCGGCTGATCTCGGACGGACCGGTCGCGGCGGCGGTCCACAGGTCGGTCGGCTCGAGGAACTCCTCGAGTCGCTCCGCAGTGGCGCGCTGCACGTCCTCGTCGCCGGCCAGCGACACGGCCACGACCGCATGGCGGCCGTCGAGGCTCTCGAGCGGGCTGCGCTCGTTGGGGAGGAACTCGCCGAGCGTCCAGTGCGACAGCGCCTCGGTGACGCCGGGGTCGGCGGCCACCGCCTCGGTGTACTCGACGCCGGCGGCCGCGATCTCGTCATCGCGCACGAACCCGTCGCGGAGCGAGAGCACGGCGACCCAGTCGGCGGTCCCGGCGCCGAAGACGTCCTCGAGCACCTCGTCGCCGCGCGCCGACTCGCTGCCGCCGACGACGAATCCGCCGACCGACAGCTCCTCCTCGACCCCGCCGCCGAAGATCGCCAGGACGGGCACGAGCACGAGCGCGCCGAGCAGTACGCGCCGGTGGTGCGACGACGCCAGGCGTGCCAGCGCGCTCAGCACGTCGACCCCCGGTTACCCCCCACGACCTGCAGTATTGCCGCGGAGGCGAGGTGGGGCTGCAACCGGAGGAACGCGCTTCCGGGGCCCCGAGCAGCGCGCTACGGTCGCCGGCCATGGCGACCGTTCGCCTCGCGACCCCAGCCGACTTCGCCCGCTGCGCACACACGGCGATGCGGGCGTTCGCGGACGATCCGGTGATGCGGTGGTTCTTCCCCGAGGATGCCGACTACGTCGAGCAGGCGCCGCAGCTGAACGCCTGGCTGGCCAAGCGGTGGCACGCGATGGGTTCGCTCTGGTGCACCGACGACGCGGTCGCGATGGCGGGTTGGGTGCCGCCGGGGCGGCCGGAGGTCGACGTCGGATGGCACGGCATCGAGCACCCCGAGTGGCGCCAGGCCCGGTTCGACGCGGTCGGCGGCGCTTTCGCGGAGCACACGCCGCCCGAGCCGCACTGGTACCTGAACATGCTCGCCACTCACCCCGACTGGCAACGCCAGGGGTTCGGTGGGTCGCTCATGGCTGCGGTGTTCGCGATCGCCGACGACGCCGGTCTCCCGTGCTATCTCGAGACCGAGACCGAGGCGAACGTCGCCTACTACCGCCACCACGGCTTCGAGGTGCGCAGCGAGTGGGACCTGCGCACGGCCGACGGCGTCGACGGCCCGCACATGTGGGGCATGCTTCGCCCGCCTCGGTGATCGCGTTCCCACCGTGCCGGGCACGTTGTCAACGTGCATGTGATGATTGATGGCATGGCCAGGCCGCGGATGAAGATCGCCGGGACGGTGCTGGCCACTCGGGACGTTCGCCGGCTGGCGATGTTCTACGAGCAGCTCCTCGGATGGCCGAGACTCGCCGACGAACCCGGGTGGGTGATCCTGCGCGCCGATGACGCGAGCCACGGCTTGTCGTTCCACGAGGACGTCCACTACGTCTCACCGGTGTGGCCCTCGGCGCCGGGGGAGCAACAGATGACGGCGCACCTCGACATCGGTACCGACGACCTGGACGCGGCCGTCGCCCACGCGATCGAGTGCGGCGCGACCGAGGCGCCGCATCAACCCCAGGACGGCGTCCGGGTCATGCTCGACCCCGACGGTCACCCCTTCTGCCTGTTCCCGAGCGAGATGTGGTGACGTAACGAAAGGTGCCTGGCACCTTTCGTTACGCGCAGGTGTTGCGGAGCTCGCCGACGCCCTCGATGCGCGTGACGACCGTCTGGCCGCGGCGGAGCCACACGGGTGGTTGGCGGGCCATGCCGACGCCGCCGGGGGTGCCGGTCGAGATCAGGTCGCCGGGCAGCAGCGTGATGAACGTCGACGCGTAGCGGATCAGCGCGACCGGGTCGAACAGCAGCTGGTCGGTGTTCGACGACTGCATCACGTCGCCGTCGACCTCGCAGCCGATCGGGAAGTGGGCCGGCTCGCCCGGCTCGGCGACGACCAGCCACGGTCCGACCGGCGTGGTGGACTCCCACGCCTTGCCGGGCATGAACTGAGGCGAATGGTTCTGGAAGTCCCGCACGCTGATGTCGTTGACGACGGTCCAGCCGGCGATCGCTGAAGCAGCCGTGTCGTCGGTTGCCCGGCGGACCGGCGCACCGATGACGACGCCGAGTTCGGCCTCCCAGTCGACGCTCGTCGACTCGTCGTCTCGCGGCAGCACGATCGGGTCGTGGGCGCCGATCAGCGTGGCGGCGAACTTCGGGAACAGGGTCGGGCGCGACGGCGCCGGCCGCCCGGTCTCCTCGATGTGGTCGCGGTAGTTGAGCCCGACGCAGATGATCTTGTCGGGGTACGGCACGAGCGGTGCGTAGTCGAGCGTCGAGGCATCGTGCCGGGGACCGTCGGCGGCCGCCGCGACCGCTCGCCAGTCCGCGTCCTCGAGGAGGGTGCGAACGCAGCGGTGTCCGGTCTCGACGGCGACGCCGCCAGCGCCGGCATCGTCGTCGAGGCGAACTGCCCGCATGCCGTCGGCGGTCCGGATCGTCGCGAGTCGCATGGAGGGCATCATGCCGCAGGCGTCAGCACGCGATCAGATCGCGGCGCGCCTCCCGGGCCGCGACGTGGTCGCTGGCGACCTGCACGGCGAGCTCGAGGAAGCGATCGAACGACGGTGTGCGCGGCCGCCCGCGCCGCCATGCGACGGCGATCGTGCGCGGTGGCAGCGCCGGCTCGATCGGGCAGACCCGCACGCCGGGGTCGTCGATGTCGACCGCGAGCAGTGGCATCACGGCGATGCCCATGCCCGTTCGGACCATCGCCTGCACGGCGGCGTTGTCGGCCGACCGGAACACGTACCGCGGGCTGGTGCCCCACGTGGCGAGAATCTCGTTGACCTTGCGCTGGCACACGTCGTCGTCGCTGTGGCCGACGAGCGGCGACCCCGCGATCTCGGCCATGGTGATCGGGGCGAGTGGGTGGTCGGCGGGCCGCACCGCGACGTACGGATCGACGATCAGCACCTGCTTCTCCAGATCGGGCACCGCGTCGGTGTCGTGCACGAACGAGGCGTCGAGCGCGCCGTCGAGCACGAGCTCGACGAGTCGGTCGTTGTCGTCGAATTCGCGCAGCTCGAGCTCGAGTTGGGGGTGGTCGTCGAGCAGGCCGCGCACGATCTTGGGCAGCAGCTCGACCGACACGCTCTCGAACGAGCCGATCGCCAGCCGGCCACGGATGCCGGCGGCGAGGTCGCCGAGGGCGACCCGCGCCTCGTCGAGGTGGCGGAACACGGCGCGGGCGTGGGGGAGGAGCTGGCGGGCCGCTTCGGTGGGCACCACCGGGCGCGGGCCACCCGGCCGGTCGAACAGCGCGACGCCGACGACCCGTTCGAGGTTGGCGATCTGCTGGCTGACGGCGGCCTGCGAGTACCCGAGCGCGGCCGCGGCCTTGCCGAACGAGCGATGCTCGTGGACGGCCAGGAAGGCGGCCAGGTGGCGGGTGTCGATGTCGGTGAGCTGCATCTCGAACGATCAGTGTAGCAAATCGATTCGATCGAAGATCATCGCTCGACTTTATCGGTCGCCATCCGTAGCCTGAGTCGTACCCCTCCAACCCACACACAGTGAGCAACGCATCATGGACTCGACCCTCCTCCTCGACCGCATCTCCCGCTTCGGCATCGCCCGCTCCGAGGCCGAGCTGGCCCAGCTGGCCCGCATGGCGAACCGGCTCGGTGTCGCCCCGGCGATCGCCGGTGTGCTCACCGACACCGAGGCGCCCGACATCGTGCGCGAGCGGGCTGCGGCTCGCGTGGCGGTCGCCGTCGCGGCGACGCCCGCGGGCACGCCGGCCAGCTGGATCGCCGCCTGACGCGCCGACTCCGACAGATCACCCCATCCAGATCACCCCATCGAGCGAGCCTAGATCGGTTCGGTTCGGGTACTCCCGTTGCCGGCGGCGCCAACGACGCCGTCGCCGACCCCCCAACCAACCGACGCAAGGAGGCTCAACATGGATCACGCGACCAGCACCAAGTGGGAAGGCCGCTGGGACCAGCTCAAGGGCAAGGCTCAGCAGCTCTGGGGCGACCTGACCGACGACGATCTCGACGTTGCCGAGGGCAACTACGACGAGTTCGTCGGCAAGATCAAGGAGCGCACCGGCGAGACCGAGCAGGCCATCCGGGATCGGCTCGATCGCGACTGATCGACTCCTCTGTTTGCGGACCGTCGGGCCGGCGCCTCAACCGGGCGCCGGACCGATCCGCGCGCCCGCTCGGAGAAGCGGGTCGGGACCATTGCCCGCCACCGCGGGCGGGCGTACGCTAGCGCCAGTCCCTGCGGCTCGCGCCGCCCCGTCGGAAGGGAGATCTGATGAGGAAGCTCGTACTCGTGGCAGCGATCGCGGCGATGGCGGTCCCGCTGTCGTCGACAGCGTCGGCCGGTGGTCGTCCGCTCACCGCCGACCTCACCGGTGCCGCCGAGGTGCCGGGCCCAGGCGACCCCGACGGCAGCGGCCATGCATCGCTGGCGCTGAACAGCGGCCAGGGTCAGATCTGCTTCGAGATCGCCGTCGCCGACATCTCCGCGCCGACCGCGGCCCACATCCACGTGGGAACGGCCGACGTGTCCGGCGGCGTGGTCGTCAACTTCAACGTGGCCGTCAATGGCCTGAGCGGCTGCGTCGACGCCGACGCCGATCTGATCAAGGCGATCCGCCAGAACCCGGACCAGTATTACGTGAACGTCCACAACGCGGACTTCCCGCCGGGCGCCCTTCGCGGCCAGCTCTGCAAGTAGCCGTCAGATCGCGAAGCCGCCGAGCTTGGTCTCGAGGTACTCGGCGATGCCGTCGTGGCTGCCCTCGCGGCCGATGCCCGAGTCCTTCATGCCGCCGAACGGTGCCGACGCGGCCGTCGGGTTGACGTCGTTCACCCCGACGATGCCGAACCGCAGCCCCTCGAACGTCCGGATCGCGGTCGACAGGTCGTTGGTATAGAGGTAAGCGGCCAACCCGAAGTTGGTGTCGTTGGCCAGGTCGAGCACGGCGTCGACGTCGCCGTAGGCGATGACGGGGGCGACCGGTCCGAACGTCTCCTCGCGGTAGATCTTCATGCCGTCGCGCACCCCGGCCAGGAGCGTCGGGGCGTAGAAGTGGCCGCGATCGAACGGGGTGTCGGTCAGACGGCGACCGCCGACGAGCGCCTCGGCGCCCTGCGCGACGGCGTCGTCGACCTGGTCGGCGACCTTGGCGACCGCCGCCTCGTTGACGAGCGGGCCGACGCCGACGCCGTCGTCGAGGCCGTTGCCGGCGCGGACCTTGCCGACCCGCTCGACCAGCGTCGAGAGGAATGCGTCCTCGTGGGCCTCGCTCACGTACAGCCGGTTCGGGCTGATGCAGGCCTGCCCGGCGTTGAGGAACTTGAGCGCTGCCGCACCCTTCGCGGCGCGCACCGGATCGGCGTCGGGGAACACGATGAACGGGGCGTGGCCGCCGAGCTCGACCGAGACCCGCTTGAGGTTCCCGGCGGCGACCCCGGCCAGGTGCCGGCCGACCGCGGTCGAACCGGTGAACGTCAGCTTGCGGACCCGCTCGTCGTTGGTGAACACCTCGCCGATCGGCTTCGGGTCGCGTGCGGTCACCAGGTTCACGACGCCGGCTGGCGCGCCGAGCTCGTCGAAGATCTCGAACACCGCACGGGCGCACAACGGCGTCGCCTCGGCCGGTTTGAGCGCCAGGGTGCAGCCGGCGGCGAGCGCCGGCGCCATCTTCCGCGTCAGCATCGAGATCGGGTAGTTCCAGGGCGTGATCATGGCGACGACGCCGACGGGCTGGCGCAGGACGAGGAACCGCTGGTCGGGCCGGGCCGACGGCAGCCACTCGCCGCGCACCCGCGTCGCCTCCTCGGCGTAGAAGCGGAGGAAGTCGGCGGCGTACGTGACCTCGGCGCGGCTCGCCTTGAGCGGCTTGCCCTGCTCGCGGGTCATCAGCTCGGCGAGCTGTTCGCGCCGCTCGGTCATCAGCTGCCAGGCGCGGTAGAGGAGGTCGGCTCGCGCCGCGGCGGTCGTGGTCGACCAGCCGCCGAAGGCGGCGTCGGCGGCGGCGATCGCGTCGGTCGCGTCGTCGGCGCCACCGTCGGGCACTTCGCCGATCACCGCGCCCGTGGCGGGGTCGGTCACCTCGAAGGTCGCGCCCGAGCGCGCGTCGGTCCAGCTGCCGTCGATGAACATGGCTGCGAGCCTACGGGCGCCGCCCCGAGCGGGCTGCGTCGGCGGCGACGCGCAGGTCGCGCGGGTCGGAGATCGCCAGGCGGCCGGAGCGGATCAGGCCGTGGAGCGTGCCGCTCGACACGACGAGGATGTCGTCGACGACGTCGTCACGCGGCGTGACCTCGCCGTAGCAGTCGTGCCAGGCGAGCTCGATCAGCTCGAGGAGGTCGAGGGCAGCCTCGGTGATGTCGGCGCCGAACAGCTCGGTGACGCGGGCCGCTCGCGCCCGACGGCGTTCGGCGCGGCTCGTCGCCATCAGCTGCCGGTCGCGGCCTTCAACCGCTGGCCGGCGCCGACCGACTCGGCGACCGGGACGAGTCGAGACGCCTTGCCGAGACCGTAGGACGGCATGTTGCCGTAGATCGCCTCGTATTCACCGTTGCGAACGAGGAATGTCTCGTGCCAGATGCCGGTGCGGCTGCTCTTTCCGACGCGCTTCCAATAGTTTCGCCACGCCTCGAGGTGGGGGTCGTCATTGTCTTTGGCGAACGCTTCGAGATGCTCGAATGAGCGCCAATACTGCACGTTGACGAATCCCATCGTCTCGTATCCGAGCAATCCCTTTTCGGGGTGTTCCGCGAGGTATTTCAGCATGTAGTTCATGCTCCGCCTGCCGCCGAGATCGCGGAACGCCTTGAACGCATCGCGCCACGAATTGATCCGTGCCCCGATGATGAACACGACGAAGTCGCCGTCGATCTCGGCGGTCCACCGTCCCTGGTTGATGTCGGCCATCGGCCCCTCCTCCCGATCCCGCCCCGAGTGATCCGCGAACCTAACAAGCGGTCCCTGCCCGTGTGGCGGGGTGACGGCGCGTCCGACCTGCCAACATCGGTCCGTGGAGTGGTGGGAGGCGCTGCTGCTGGTGTTCGGCGGCGCGGCCGCGGGCGTGGTCAACGCCGTCGCCGGCGGCGGTTCGACGCTCACGGTGCCGCTCCTCGTGCTCGCCGGCGTCCCCGGCAACGACGCCAACGGGTCGAACCGGGTCGGCATCCTCACGTCCACCGCGGCGACGGCGACGGCGTTCCGCCGGCTCGGCGTGCGCGGGCTGTCGCGCGCCGTGCCGATCCTGATCCCGATCGTCGTCGGGTCGCTGATCGGCTCGTACGGGATCACCCGTCTGACCGACGAAGCGTTCGAGCGCATCTTCGGGTTGGTGATGCTGCCGGTGATCTTCGTCTCCATCCGGCCCCCGAAGGCGAGGGTCGACGCTCGGCCGTGGCCCCTCTGGGTGACCGTCGTCGTCTTCTCCGCCGTCGGCCTGTACGGCGGAGCGGTGCAGGCCGGCGTCGGGCTGGTGATGCTCGCCGCGCTCACCCACGCCGGCTTCGATCTCGTCAACGCGAACAACGTGAAGGTCGTCGCCAACCTCGTGCTGACGGCGGTCGCGCTGCCCGTGTTCATCGTACAGGGGAACGTGCAGTGGCCCCAGGCGCTGATCCTCGCCGCGGGTCTGACGGCCGGTGGTTGGGTGGGTGCGCACTGGGCGGTGAAGGGCGGCGAGAAGTTCATCCGCGCCGTGATGGTGATCGCCGCGCTGATGCTGTCGGGGAAGCTGCTCGGTCTCTACGGGTAGCGCGGCAGCGGGCCGTCAGCGGCGCCGCGTCGCTCGATCGAGGGTGTCCTCGAGCCGGTGGGGTCGGTCCGGTGGCACCGCTGCGCGGAGGGCGTCGCCCGGCTCGGCGTACCGTCGTCGCGCGGCCCGGCCGCGACCCTCGCCGGCGACGTGGAGGTAGAGCTCGGCCATGAAGCTGGCGTGGCGCGCGTTGCCGTCGGGGTAGGCCTTCAGCCGACCGAGTCCTTCGTGGAGGTGATGGGCGATCACCGCGCGGTCGAGCATCGGATCGGCGTGCAGCGCGAGGGTCTCGACGAGCAGCGTCTCGAGGCGCACGGCGATGCGGCCCGGACTCGCTCCTCCGGGGCGCGGCTCGGTGCGGTGGCGGCCGGCCCAGCGCCACACGTCGCCGAACATCCGACGGTGGACGCGGTCGGAGAACCGGACGGTCAGCAGCCGCTCGGGGGTCGCGGTGCGGCGGGTACCGAACGCCCACGCGTGGGCCGACTCGATGTTGAATCGCTCGGCGGCCGCGATGTCGTCGCGGGTCGCGACGAACGTCGGGATGAGCCCGTCGAGGTCGGCGGGCGAGAGCTCCTGCGGGGTCGGCGTCGGCGGCTTCATCGGTGGGGCTCCTCCCACAGCCGACCCGACGCGATTAGCTGGGCGGCGTACTCGTCGACGGCGCGCCGGCGGCGCGCCGGCGAGTCGCGCGGGGGCTCCTCGACCATCGAGTCGAGGGCGCCGATCTCGGCGCGCGCGACCGATGCGGCGCGGTCCGCGACGGTCTGCTCGAGCGTCGTCCGCGGCACGAGCGCGTAGACGAGATCGCAACCGAGGGCGTCGGCGGCGCGGCGGAGCGAGTCGAGCCGGATCGAGCCGGCGACCTCCGACCGTTCGAGTTGGGCGACGGCCGACTGGGAGACGTCGAGCCGTGTCGCGAGCTGTCGGCTGGTCATGCCGAGCGCGTCGCGGATGGCGCGGATCCACCCGCGCGCCGGGCGCGCCGGGAGGAGATCACGACCGGTTCGCTCGAACCAGAAGTCGAGCGACGTTCGGGCGAATCGGGCGCGTTCGGCGCGTTTCATCAGTCTTACCTTCTTGACGTGAGGCACTTCGAGAAGATTGAGCTTATACCCGAGGACTTGGCCGGTCGAGGCCCGGAGCGAGGCCGGAGCGACGCCCCGGCAGAGCGGCCGCGGGAGCGGGGAGGCGAACGAGCGGCGCCCCGCGGCAACGCGGCGGCTTTGGGTGGACTGAGTGGGCAGGTCGCGTCAGGTGCTCGGCAGGTGCTCGGCAGGTACACGGCAGGTGCACGGCCTGTCGGTCGCCGCGCCGCTGCTCGAGCCTCGGGGCCGCCGGTGACCGCTCACCCGTACAGGTGAACCTCAAGAAGGAGCGAAATTTTCCTCTTGCCCGTGTCAAGCGGGCGGCACTATGTTGTGCCGCTGGTCGGTGATCACACGTCGACCAACGCCGAGCGGCGACGAACTCCGACCAGCGATGCGGTCACCTTGTGTCGGGGGGAGCCAGTGGTGAGACCGAGCCGGCACGACAGAGGCGGCCTGTCCGGTTGGCGGGCACTTGGCGAAACGAGGGCGGCATGGAAGTTGGGGGCGGCACCGGCCATTGGGCCACGCTGACCTCACGCTCGTGCGTGCCTCGCTCATCGGTGAGCTGGGAGGCATCACGATGACGACTTCATCTTCTCTCGAGCGAGCGTCCGCGCGCCGCGGCGCCCGCGGCGTCGCGAGGCGAGCGATCGTGTTCGCAGCTGCGACGTCGCTCGCGGTCGGGTACC
>JBFHJC010000084.1:0-13074 GCA_041596155.1 Ilumatobacter sp.
ACACCCCGTCACGCCGTTCGGCGTCACGGGGTGTGCCTGACCCCATCCGTGACGTCGGGCTGGCTGCGGGCCCACGCGTCGGCGAGGGCGGCGTAGCGGCCGCCCTGTGCGATCAGCTCGTCGTGGGTGCCGAGCTCGACCAGTTCGCCGTGGTCGACCACCGCGATCCGGTCGGCGCGCCGGATCGTGGACAGTCGGTGGGCGACCACGACGGTCGTCCGGCCCGCCATCAGCCGCTCGAGTGCCTGCTCGACGAGCGCCTCCGTCCCAGGATCGAGGCTCGACGTCGCCTCGTCGAGCACGAGCACCGCCGGATCGACGAGCGCGGCCCGAGCCAGCGACACCAGCTGACGTTCCCCGGCCGACAATCGCGACCCGCGCTCGCGGACCTCGGTGGCCAGACCGTCGGGGAAGGACTCGAACCGGGCCCGCACGCCGAGTGAGTCGAGGGCGGCGGCGAGCTCGGCGTCGGTGGCGTCGGACTTCGCCAGGCGCAGGTTGTCGGCGATCGTGCCGTCGAACAGGAACCCTTCCTGGGGCACGACGACGATGCGTTCTCGCAGCGTCCGCAGCGTCGCGTGGCGGAGGTCGACGCCGGCGAACACCACGGCGCCGGCGTCAGGATCGTAGAGGCGCGCCATCAGCTTCGCGAGCGTCGACTTGCCGGCTCCGGTGGGCCCGACGAGCGCCAACCGCTCGCCGGCCCCGACCTCGATCGACACGTCGCTGATCACGGCGGTCGACGTGCGCGGGTACGTGAACGTGACCGCGTCGACGACGAGCGGACCGTCGAGCGGCAGGTCGATCGCACCGGGCGACTCGTCGACCTCCGGGTCCGTGTCGAGGATCTGGAACATCTTGTCGAGCGACGCGGCAGCGGATTGGAGGGTGTTGTACATCTGCGAGAGCTGCTGCACCGGCTCGAACAGGCTCGACAGGAGCAACACGACCGCGACGACCGTGCCCACGGTGACCCGCCCGTTCGCGGCCAGCCAACCGCCGGCACCGATCGCGATCGCAGTCGCCAACACCCCGAAGAACTCCACGACGCCGAAGTACCACGTCGAGACCTTGACGCCGTGGAGGTGGGCGTCGTAGAGCGCTCGGTTGGTACGCCGGAACCGGCGGTTCTGCTCGGGCTCGCGGGCGTAGGCCTGGATGACCCGCACCGCGGAGATGTTCTCCTGGAGCGCAGCGAGGTTCTCGCCGATCCGCTCG
Source organism: Ilumatobacter sp. (assembly GCA_041596155.1). Taxonomy (GTDB): domain Bacteria; phylum Actinomycetota; class Acidimicrobiia; order Acidimicrobiales; family Ilumatobacteraceae; genus Ilumatobacter. The sequence continues at coordinate 1,219 of JBFHJC010000084.1, forward strand.
CGGACCGTCAGATAGGCCCGGTTGGAGTCGCGCTGGAACCGGATCGACGCCAGCGCGATGAACGGCATCACGAGCAGCGCCAGGACGGTGAGCTCCCACGAGAGCACGAGCAGCACGACCATCGCGAACATGACGAGGATCGACGCCGAGACGAACTGCAGCAGCCCCCACTGGACGAGCTCGGACATCGCCTCGATGTCGGCGGTCATGCGCGAGACGAGCACCCCCGCGGGATGACGGTCGAAGAACGACAGCGACTGGCGCTGGATGTGGCCGAACAGGCGGAGGCGCAGGGCGCGTAGGAAACCCTCGCCGAACTGGTTGACGTACATGTACTGCTGGCGTGCGCCGACGTACGACGCGATGGCGACGACGACGTACACGCCGATCGCCAGGTTGAGCGCACCGGTGTCGCGCGCGCGGATCCCGCTGTCGATGCCGTACCGCAGCAGCAACGGACCGACGACGGTCGTGGCGGTCGACAGCACGACGAACCCGAGTGTCGCCAACGCGAGCCGCCGGTACGGCCGGGCCAGCCGCGCCGCACGGCGAAGCACACGCTTCGTCCCGCGCCGGTCGAGCCGGTCGTCCTCGCTCACGCCGTGGGCCATCCACATGGTCAGTCGCCCCCCGCCGCCACTGCGTCGCCCTGGCGCGCCTCGCCCGCAGCGAGCACCTCGCGATAGCGCCGGCTCGTGGCGAGCAGCTCGTCGTGGGTGCCCTCGGCGGCGACGACGCCCCCGTCGACGAGCACGACCCGATCGGCCATCGCGATCGTCCCGGGCCGGTGGGCGATCACCACCGTCGTCCGCCCGTCCATGACGGTGCGCATCGCGTCGCGGATCTCGTGCTCCTTCGACGGATCGACGGCGCTGGTGGCGTCGTCGAGCACCAGTACGCTCGGATCGGACACGATCGCCCTGGCGATCGCGATCCGTTGCCGCTGACCGCCCGACAGCGAGTAGCCCCGCTCTCCGATCACGGTGTCGTAGCCGTCGGGCAAGCCCTCGATGAACTCGGCCGCCCCGGCCAGCTCGGCGGCGCGCCGGACCGCTGCGTCGCCGATCTCGGGATGGGCGAACGCGATGTTCGCTGCCACGGTGTCGCGGAACAGCAGCGTGTCCTCGAACACCAATCCGACCGCGCGGCGTACGTCGTGGACGCGCAGGTCGCGCAGCTCGGTGCCACCGATCGCGATCGCCCCGGCCTGGGGATCGTAGAACCGCACGAGCAGCCGGGCGACCGTCGACTTCCCGGACCCGGTTGCCCCGACGAGGGCGACCGACGAACCCGCGGGGATGTCGAGGGTGAACCCGTCGAGCACCGCGGCGTCGCCGGCGTACCCGAACCGGACGTCCCGGAACGAGACCGCGCCGGCGTCGGCGGGCAGTGGCCTGGGGTCGGGCGGGTCGACGACCGCGGGCGCCGTACCGAGCACGTCGTCGATCCGATCGAGCGCGGCTGCGGCGCGCTGGCCGAACGCGACGGTCATCCCGATCGTCCGCAGCGGCCACACGAGGAGCTGCACGTAGAAGTTGAACGCCACCAGCTCGCCGATCGTGAGCTGGCCGTCGATGACCCGGTGACCGCCGACCGCGAGCACGGCGATCAGTCCGACCGAGGGCAGCAGGTCGATGAACGGGAGGTAGGCGGCGCGGACCTTGGCGGCGCCGAGCGACTCGCGCCGGATGTCGTCGGCCTCGACCTCGAGCTTGTCGGCCTGCACGGCTTCGGCGCCGAAGCCCTTGACGACCCGCACGCCCGACACCGTCTCCTCGACGACCGAGGCGAGCTCGGCCTGCTCCTGCTGGACGGCGCGGACCGCCGGGTGGATGCGACTCGAGAACCGCCGGGCGACGTAGTTGACGAGCGGTAGTGGCGCCAGGGCGAACAGGGCGAGGGTGGGATCGGTCGAGAACAGCACCGTGACGACGACGGTGATCAGCGCCAGGTTCGACACGGTGAGCGGGATCATCACGACGAACACCTGCACCTGTTGCAGGTCGCTCGAGGCGCGGCTCATCAGCTGGCCGGTCTGGGCGCGGTCGTGATAGCCGATGTGGAGGCCGAGGATGTGCTCGAGCAGGCGCTCGCGCAGCCGCGTCTCGGTCATCCGGCTCTCGCGGAACGCGATGTAGCGCCGGAGCGCGGTGAACGTGCCGGTGATCGCACCGGCACAGGCGATCAGGAGCGCCCACCCCCACGCGCTGTCGGCACCCTCGATCGACCGGTCGATCGCGAGCCGGGTGAGCTGGGGGACGGCGACCTTGCCGACCGTCCAGACCAGCCCGATGACGATGCCGAGCGCAAGGCCGGTCCACTGACGGCGGATCAGCGCCAGCAGCGGACGCCACTTGGCCCGTTCGTCGATCTCCGCTTCCCCGCTCGTCACGCTCGGGTCAGGGTACCCGGGCAGGGCGCCGGGCCCCGGGCCGGATCGTGCACGCTCAGCCGCCGAGCAGGGCGGTGACGCGCTCCTTCGGACGGCCGATGATCGCCTTCTTCGCCGTGACCAGGAGCGGTCGCTGCATGATCATCTTGTTGGCCAGGATGACGTCGACCACCTGATCGACCGTCGCGACGTCGTCCTCGCGCAAGCCGAGCTTCTTGAAGAGGCTGTCGCGGCGGACGAGGTCGGTGGGCGGGTCCTCGAGCTTGGCGATGATCGAGCGCAACGTCGCCTCGTCGGGCGGATCCTTGCGGTAGATCACGATCTCGGCGTCGGCTCCCAACTCCTCGGCAATGCGCACGGCATTGGTCGACGAGTTTCAATGGGGGTTGTGGTAGATGGTCACCTGGGCCATGCGATCACGGTAGCCGCCGTGTCGGTGATCGCATCGTGGCTGCCACACCCCCACCGTACGATCGCCGGTACCGGCTTTCCCCTCGTCCTCCGGCTGCGCGTCGCAGCCATCACGGTCACGAGGTTCACATGTCCCCGATCCCGGCCATCCACCGGTTCCCGCGCGCCCGGCTCGACCCGATCGACGACCCGCTGACGGCACTGCTCGCCGTGTCGGCGGCGGCGCACCGACCGCTGCGGCCCGAGTCGATCGCGCTCCTGCTCGACGACGCCCGGTGCGGCATCACCGTCGCGGTCGTCACCGGCACCGACGAACCCGACGACGTCGTCGGCGCCGTCGAGTGCCTGGCGCGCGCCCTCGCCGCCGACGACGAGGTGGCGGCGATGGTCGTCGCCAGCGTGCGTCCGACCCGCCCGACCGACGCCGATCCGCGATGCGGCGACCGATCCGACTGCGATCGCTGGCTCGAGATGAGCGACCTGTGCGCCGACGCCGGCCTCGAGCTCGTCGAGTGGTTCGTGATCGGCGACGAGGTCAGCTGTCCGCGCGATCGGCTGGGCGAGCCACCTCGTTGGTGACGCGGCGGCGCTCGGCGGGGCTGAGGCGCAGACCGGCGGCCTTCAGTCGCCGGAGCAGCTCGCGGCTCTCGACCACCTGCGCACCGGCATCGATCAGGGCGTCGCGGTACTCCTCGGGCACGTCGTAGTGGTCACCCTGGAAGCCGCGGCGCGGGATGCCGTTGTCGTGCGCGAACCGGTGCAGCTCGTCGAGGGTCGAGTCGCTCACCAGGTGGCACCACCGCCGACCGCGATGCCACCACCGGGCCTCGTCGATCAGGATCGCCATCGCACGAGCCTCGCACAGCCGGTCCGCCGGAGTGGAAGACTCGGTCGATGAGCGGTGACGAGCTCGAACTGCGGCTGGCCTGGGAGCGCCACCTCGGCCGTTCCGACGCCGCCCGGCGCTGGTTCGAGGCCGTGGTGGCCCGTCATCGCGCCTCCGACCGCCACTACCACGGCCTTCGGCACGTGGCCTGGGTGGTCCGCCACGTCGAGACGCTCGCTGCCCGGCAGCTCGTCGACGACGAAGCCGCCGTCGTCGCCGCCGGGTTCTTCCACGACGCCGTGTACGACCCGACGCGCCACGACAACGAGCTCGCCAGCGCCGAGCTGGCCGGCCGCGCCCTCACCGAGCTCGGCTGGCCGGACGCCCGCATCCGTCACGTGGCGGCCATGATCGTGGCCACCGCCTCGCACGAGCTCGAAGGAGTCGATCGCGACACGGCTGCGCTGCTCGCCGCCGACCTCGCGGTGCTCGCGGCCGACCCAGGACCCTACGGCGACTACGTCCGCAATGTGCGGCGCGAGTACGCCCACGTGCCCGACGACGCCTGGGCGACGGGCCGAGCGGCCGTGCTCGAGCGGCTGATCGGTCGCGAGCGACTCTTCGCGGTCCACCTCGGTCTCGACGGCTGGGAGCGGCGCGCCCGCGCCAACATCGCCGCCGAGCTCGCGGAGCTCGGCCGGCGGCCGGATCAGTGACGGCGGCGGCGCCGAGCCCGCACCCGCAGGGGCTGAGGCTCCGGACGGCGCGTGCCGGCCACCGCCACGGCACCGAACAGCGCCGCCAGGCCGATCCACAAGGTCGTCGTCATCCGGTCGAGTGTACGCATGTTCGACGCGTTCGTACAGTCAAGTCCCGCTCGGGTGACCACCGAGCGTGACCGGCCGACCCGTCCGTCACCGGCCCGACCGTCGCCGTAGGGTGAGGCCGTGACCGACCTGACCCACGAGACGACCGAGCTCCTGCAGGCCCTGATCCGCAACGAATGCGTGAACGACGGCACGCCCGAATCCGGCGACGAGACCCGCAGCGCCGAGCTGCTCGCCGGCTTCCTCGAGGGCGCCGGGCTCGACGTCGAACGGTTCGAGGCCCGCCCAGGACGTGGGTCGGTCGTCGCCCGCATCGAGGGCAGCGACCCCGACGCACCGTCGCTGTGCCTGATGGGTCACACCGACGTCGTCCCGGTGAGCCCCGAAGGCTGGTCGAACGACCCGTTCGGCGGCGAGCTGATCCGCGACGCCGACGGGGTCGACGAGGTGTGGGGCCGGGGTGCGATCGACATGCTCAACCTGACGTCGTCGATGGCGGTCGCCTTCCGCCACCTGGCCCGCAGCGGCTTCCGGCCGCGCGGCGACCTCATCTTCTTCGGCGTCGCCGACGAGGAGGCGGGCGGGGTCTGGGGCGCCGAGTGGATGTTCGAGCACCACCCCGAGGCGATCGACGCCGACTACTGCCTGACCGAGCTCGGCGGCTGGTCGACCACCGACGAGCACGGCCACCGACACGTCACGGTGAACGTCGGTGAGAAGGGCATGGCCTGGCGGCGGCTGACCGTGCGCGGTACGCCGGGCCACGGGTCGATGCCGTTCGGGTCCGACAATGCACTGGTCAAGTCGGCTGAGATCGTCCGGCGCCTCACCGAGTACCGGCCCGCTCCGTACCTCGGCGCGGCGTGGGAGGCCCAGGTGAGGTCGTACCCGCTCCCCGACGAACTGCGCGCCGCGCTCCTGGACCCCGACCGCGTCGCCGACGCGATCGCGACGCTGCCGACCCCGATCGCACGGTCGTGCCACGCCCTCACCCACACCACGATCTCGCCGAACGTCGCCCACGGCGGTCAGAAGACGAACGTGATCCCCGACACCGTCGAGCTCGACGTCGACATCCGCACCGTGCCCGGCACGACCCGGGCCGACGTCGACGCAATGCTGGCCGAGGTGTTGGGCGAGCTCGCCGACCACGTCGACGTGTCGGTGCTCCAGGAGGGCGAGGCGACGGAGTCGTCGACCGACAACGAGCTGTGGGAGCTGATCCGAAAGCACACCCAGGTCGTGTACCCCGGGGCCGAGATCGTCCCCGGCCTCATCGTCGGCGGCACCGACGGTCGCTTCTACCGCGACCGCGGCCGGGTGGCGTACGGCGCCGGCCTCTTCTCCCCCGGCATGGACATGGCGACGTTCGGCAACCGGTTCCACGGCCACGACGAGCGCATCGACGTCGAGAGCCTCCGCCTCGCCACCGAGTTCTGGCTCGGCATCACTCGCGACCTGCTCGGATGAACCGGCCCAGCATGGGGAGAGCCCGCCACTATGCGGCTCGACCGTCATCCGGGACAGCTCGCCCGATCGCGCACGTCGAGGCGGAAGAGCGTCGCGCTCGAGGCGCGCTCGAGTTCGGCGAGCGCGACCACGGACGCGAGGTCCGGTCGTAGCTCATCGGGTGATCGCCCACCCGCGTTCCTCAGCTCGGGGAACCACGCGAGCACCGTGTCCGCCTCGCACGCGCGTCGCACGGTCTCGTCGACCGAGAGCGGGAAGTGGCTGTTGCCCGGCTGCGGTCGGGTGAACGCGAACCACGTGGGCCGGTGTCCCGTGGTCCACCAGAACCGGTGGGGGCTGTTCGTGAGCACATGGGTGTCGGCAGGGCGGTCGATCGACGCGTACAACTGCTCGATCGGCGCACGCTGGGTGCGTCCCGCCGATCCGGCCAACCGGTGCGGCGCGTCGACCGCAGCGACGATCCCAGCAGCGCACCAGATCCCGACGACGACCGCGCTCACCCCCTTCGCGTGCTGCTCATAGCGCAGCCGAGCGAGCAGCACCTCGAATCCCAGCGCGGCGAAGTAGACGATCGGGACCATGAGCGGAAAGTCGATTCGAGCCTCGATGTGGGTCGCGGCGACGAGCCGTGACACCGTCGGCACGAGGATCGACGTGAGACCGAACAGCGCCATGCCGACGTCGATCAGGTCGAGCGGCCGTCGAGCGAAGACGACTGCGACGGCCACCGTCAGTCCGATGAGGGCCGCGTACCCGGCGGGCAGCGTCCACCAACCGATCGCGTCGACGTCGACGACGAGCCGGCCGAGGGCGGCGGCGTGGCGCCGAGCCAGCAGCCCGATCGACTCGTCCGCACCTCCTTCGAAGTGCGGCCCGAGCAGGGTGCCGGTGGCGATGAGGTTCCGGGCCATCCAGCATGCCCCGAGCACCGCCGGCCCCGCGAGGAACGCGGTACAGCGTCGCCACCGGTCGCCGGGACTCCCACTCGTCGCGACGATCACCATCACGACACCGGTCGCCACGACTCCTACGCCTGCGTACCGCGTCAGGAAGACGAGTCCGGCGAGGGCGCCCCCGACCGCGACTCGCCGACCGGTGGGTTCGGGGTGGCGCAGCACAGCGATCATCGCGAGCGCGCCGACCAGGTACGGCGTCTCGCTCCACACCGTCGATGCCGTGCGGACGACGGACTGGGCGAGTGCGAACGCCAGAGCGCCTCCGAACGCAATCGAGGAGCGAACACGCACCGAGAGCAGCTCGAAGAGCAAGCCAGCGGTCACCGCCGCGCCGACGGCGCCGACGATCGAAGCCCAGACCAGGCTCCGGCCGCCCGGCGCGAGCAGGGCTGGGAACACCGGCGGGAAGTGAGCCAAGGGAGCACCCGTGAAGTCGGCGAAGCCGTCGAGTCCGCGCAGGCTGTCGGCCGCCGAGAGGTAGGTGATCGAATCCGGCGACAGCACCGGGTCGGCGCGGGCGGCGAACAAGACGACGACGCCGGCGACCACGCCGACACCGACCGTCGCCCATCGGACATGCCCGTCGCGGGTCGGTGCTCGCGCAGTGGCCTCACACGGTTCGATGTGCCGACCCTAGAGCCACCGCGCCGGGCGAACGCCGGGCAACCGCCTGCCTGCGACCGTCGGGGCAACGGTGGACCCGTCCATGCCAGGCCGGCCGGACGACAGCCGGCAGATCAAACGGCGTGATGACGTGGGGCAATCGCGTGCACCCTTTGCGACGGGGCGAACGGCGACGCCGCGGCTTCGATCAGCCGCCCACGAACGCGCGCATGTGGAAGGCCATCTGGTCGTCCCCGTAGATCGCGTCGTGGCCGAGCGGGCAGGCGCGGCGGGCGGCGCAGCCGAGCGTGCCGCAGGCCGGATCGTCGCCCGTTGCGACGTGAGCGCGACACGAGTCGGCGGCGTACCCGCCGGGCGTGAAGGCGTCGACGGGGCAGGTGGACAGGCACGGCTGACCGTCGCACGTCAGGCACGGCGACGTCGCGCTCCCGGTCGGCGGGATGTCGGTGACCTCGGCCGTGCCGGCGGCGAACACGAACGCGCCGCGATACGCGTGCCAGAGCCCGTGTTCACGGTGCACGAGCAGGCCGATCGGCGACTGCCACACGTCGTCGGCGCGCTGGGCCCAACGCTGGAACGGCCGGAACGGCTCGTCGCTCGGGTGCACGAAGTCGGCACCGAAGCGTTCGGCGATCGGGCCCAGGGTGCGTCGCGTCCACGAATCGAGTGGATTCGGCTCGTCACGTCGCTCGGCGGTGAAGTGCGGCCACATCTCCCCGCCGACGTTGCCGACGATCACGATCGTCGTGCCGTCGTCGTCGACGAAGCCGCCGCGCACGCACATCCCGGTCGGCATCACCGCCGCCGCCAGATCGTCGTACCGCACGGTGCGCATCGGGGGCGACCCTAGACTCGACGGACCCTGCGGGCTGGCACACTGTCGGGATGGCCGAGCTGGAGACGCTGCCCGCCCAGACGATCCCGAAGACCGACGTCGACACCGAGACCGGCGAGCCTGCGGTCGCCCACATCGTGAAGGTCGGACCCGGCGAGTCGGCGGCCGCCAAGGTGCTCGAGGCGCGCGTCAACGGCACACCCGTCGAGGCGCTCTGCGGGCACGTGTGGGTGCCCGCCCGCGATCCCAAGCAGCTCCCCGTCTGCCAGGCGTGCAAGGAGATCTACGACATGTACAAGGTCTTCAACGACGGCCTGCGCGACTCGCCGTCGGACTGACCGTGACGGAGCCGTCCCTCAACCTGCGCTCGGCGGTGCGCGCCCTGCTGCTCGACGACCGCGACGAGCTGCTCCTCGCCCGGTACGTGTTCGAGTCGGGCATCGTCGTGTGGGCGCTGCCCGGCGGCGGGCTCGACCCCGACGAGAGCGACGAGGACGGACTGCGGCGCGAGCTCTACGAGGAGCTCGGCCTCGCCGACGTGACGATCGGCCCGCACGTATGGAACCGAACCCACGTGATCCCGATGTACACCGGCCACGACGGCCAGACCGACCGCGTGTACGTCGTGCGGACGCATCGCTTCGAACCGGAACCGGTGATCGGCTGGGAGCGCCTCCGCGCCGAGTTCGTGCAGGAACTGCGGTGGTGGACGCTGCCCGAGATCGAGGCAGCGACCGACGTGCGGTTCGCTCCACGGCGACTCGCCGCGCTGCTCGGCGACCTCCTGCGCGAGGGGCCGCCGGCCGACGGTCCCGTCGACACGGGCGTCTGATCTGTCAAGATTCCCTCAAGAAAATTCCTCAAGCCCCTGCTCATCGACACCGATACGACCGACGTGACCGACCCTGCCACCACCCCGGGTGCTCCCGACGACATCGAGTCGTCGATGCGCCAGCTGATCGACCACGTGGTCGATCACGTCCCGGGTGTGCTCGGCGCGGTGGTCAGCAGTGCCGACGGCTTCGTGCTCGCCGACCGCATCCCCACCACCACCGGCAGCGACGCGGCGGCCATCGCCGCGATGTCGGCGGCGCTGCTCGCCCTGTCGAGCCGCATGGTGCAGCTCACCGGTTCGTCGCCGGTCGACGCGTGCCATCAGCGGTCGCGCGACGGGCAGGTGTTCGTGTTCGCCATCGGCGAGGTCGCCGTGCTGACGATCATCACGACACCGAACGCCGATCAGATGCAGATCGCCGGGGTCGGCCACGAGATCACCGTCGGCCTGCACCGCATCTTCGCCGGCACCGCGTCGAGCTGACCTAGCGGAAGTCGCGGCTGGGGACGGTTGCCCCGAGCGGGAGTGGCGACAGGTGTTCGGCGACGATGTTGATGACGCCCTCCGAGCGCTCGAGCCGACCGCGGATCAGCATCGCCGGAGCGCCGCGGGCCGTCGTGCGGAACCGCGCCCAGCACCCCTTCGAGACCACGACGTTGATCAGGCCGGTCTCGTCCTCGAGGTTGAGGAAGGTCACGCCCTGAGCAGTCATGGGGCGCTGGCGGTGAGTGACCACGCCGGCGACCCGGACCGTGCTGCCCGGCTCGCAGTCCCACAGCCCGGCCGACGTGACGACGCCGTGCTCGGTCAGCCGGTCGCGCAGGAACGTCGTCGGGTGCCCTTCGGGTGACACGCCGGTCGCCCACAGGTCGGCGATCGACTCCTCGACCGGGGTCATCCCGGGCAGGGTGGGCGGCCGCTCCCCCGTCACGATGCCGGGCAGACGCCCGGGTCGCGATTGCGACGCGGCACCGACCGCCCACAGCGCCCCGCGGCGCTCCATTCCGAAGCACTCGCCGAACAGGCCGGCGGTCGCCATCGCCTCGAGGTGAGCGAGCGTGAGCTCGGGCACCCGCCGGACGAGGTCTTCGGGCGAGGTGTACGGGCCGTGCTCGACGCGCTCGGTCTCGACCTGCTCGGCGAGCTCGTCGCCGAGGCCGCGCACCGAGGCGATGCCGAGCCGTACGCTGTCGCCGCCGTCCTCGAGGGTGGCTCCGGCGAGCGAGGCGTTGAGGTCGGGGGTGCGCACGGTGACACCGTGCCGGCGGGCGTCCTGCACCAGCGTGTGCGGTGACCAGAACCCCATCGGCTGGGCGTTGATCAGCGCCGCGCAGAACGCAGCCGGCTCGTGGTACTTGATCCACGACGAGGCGTAGACGAGGTAGGCAAAGCTCACCGAGTGTGACTCGGGGAAGCCGTAGTTCGCGAACGCCTTCATCTTGTGGAAGATCTCGTCGGCGACGTCGCCGGTGATGCCGCGCTCGGCCATGCCGGCGTAGAGCCGGTCGCGGAGCTGCTCCATCCGGGCCGCCGAGCGCTTCGACCCCATCGCCTGGCGCAGCTCGTCGGACTCGGCCGGCGTGAACCCGGCGACGTCGATCGCCATCTGCATCAGCTGCTCCTGGAACAGCGGCACGCCGAGCGTCTTGCCGAGCGCGTTCTCGAGCAGCGGGTGGAGGTAGGTGACCGGCTCCTGGCCGTTGCGGCGCCGGATGTACGGGTGCACCGACCCACCCTGGATCGGGCCGGGGCGGATCAGCGCGACCTCGACGACGAGGTCGTAGAACCGGCGCGGCTTGAGGCGCGGCAGGGTCGCCATCTGGGCCCGCGACTCGATCTGGAATACACCGACCGTGTCGGCGCGGCAGAGCATCGCGTAGACGTCGTCCTCCTGGGGGATGGTGGCGAGGTCGACCTCATATCCACGCGCATCACGAATGAGGTCGACGGCGTAGTGCAGCGCCGAGAGCATGCCGAGACCGAGCAGGTCGAACTTCACGAGGCCGGCGTTGGCGCAGTCGTCCTTGTCCCACTGGAGGACCGAGCGCTGGTCCATCCGGCCCCACTCGACCGGGCAGACCTCGATGACCGGCCGGTCGCAGATGACCATGCCGCCGGAGTGGATGCCCAGGTGGCGTGGCGCGTCCTCGATCTGGCGGGCGAGGTCGAGCACCTCGGTTGGAATCGAGCCGCTCCTCGATGCAGCCGGTGAAGCGCCTGGAGGCGCCGCCGTGCCGAACCGGGCGTTCGCCTCTGGACGACGCGATTCGGCTTGCTCGTCGATCGTCGACTGGACCGTTCCCCAGCCGTCGATCTGCTTGGCGTAGGCGTCCTGCTGACCGGTCGAGTGGCCGAGCGCTCTGGCCATGTCGCGGATCGCCGAGCGGGCCCGGTAGGTGATCACGTTGGCGACCTGGGCGGTGTGGTGACGGCCGTGGCGCTCGTAGACGTACTGGATCACCTCCTCTCGCCGATCGCTCTCGATGTCGATGTCGATGTCGGGCGGGCCGTCACGTTCGGGCGACAGGAATCGCTCGAACAGGAGGCCGAGCGACACCGCGTCGGCCTTGGTGATGCCGAGTGCGTAGCAGACCGCGGAGTTGGCGGCGCTGCCGCGCCCCTGGCAATTGTTGTTCTGCTTGCGGCAGAACTCGACGAGGTCCCACACGACGAGGAAGTA
>JBFHJC010000085.1:0-13004 GCA_041596155.1 Ilumatobacter sp.
GTCGGGGTGGTAGGTGTGCCAGGTGCCGGTGGGGTCGCGCCAGACGGTGTAGCCGCGGTTCTTGATGCGGTTGTGTTTGCGGCATCGGGGGCCGCCGTTGGTGGGGTCGGTGGTGCCGCCTTTGGACCATTCGATCGTGTGGTCGGCTTCGCAGTGGCCGGCTGGTCTTCGGCATCCGGGGTGGGTGCAGCGTGTGAACAGCGACATGACGGCTTGGCGGGCGGGGCCTTCGAAGAAGCGTTTGCGGCGGCCCCAGCGGATCGGGACGCCCTCGTCGTCGAGGATGGCGAAGCGGATGTAGCCCTCGAACAGCAACTGCACGACGCTGAGCGGGTCGATCGGGTCGCCGGAGTCGGTCTCGCACCGCCGTTGGGTTTCGACGATTCCGCGGGTCTCGAACGGGTCGACGACGCGTTCGGGCAGCAGTTCGGCTTCGGTGAGCAGGTCGGTGAAGGTGTGGTGATAGACGTGCACGTTGACGACCGGGTCGGGAGCGCGTGAGCCGGGCCGGGCGGCGGCGGCCCGGGCGAAGATCTTGGTGAGTGCGTCGGCGCGGCGTTGGGCGTCGGTGCGCGGCATCAGAACGTGCGATGCGTCGTCGCCGAACTCTTCGACGGTGGCGGCCCAGTCGGTGTCCCATTCGACCTGGACGAACCGGTCGAAGATCTCGCGGTTGGCGATCCCATCCAGCTCGCCCCACTGCGCCGCCGCGTGGCCGACGCCGTCGAACACCACCACGTGCGCATTGCGGCGAGCGTGGCTGGCTTCGACGTCGCGGTGGGCGCCGTCCATGTCGGCGCGGCGTTCCCACGTGCGCACGGCCTGCTTGACGTCGTCGAACTCGGCCCGGCACGCCAACCCCAACAGCGTTCCGATCACCGACTCGATCTCATCACCCACGCGCGGGTTCGCATGCGCCCGAGCAATCTCGGTGAGGCTCGCGACCGGCACTTGGGCATCGAAGAGCACCTCACCCGCATCGCGGAACGTGTCGACCAGCCGACCGAGTCGCAGCCGCTCCTTGCACTCACGATCGGACCAACCGACCGCGGAGCGCAACAGCCCGTACATCGTCGCATGCTCACCAGCGCGATACGCCTTGCGCCGATCGAGTTCGCCGAGTACCACGGCGGTTTCCGCCTCGAGCTCTCGCCGCCGCCCCTCCAATTCCCGCAATCGGTACACCAGCGCGACGTCGCCGGTGCTCGCCACCCGCTCGACCAGCTCGCCGTACTCCATGCCGCCATCGTGACAGGAGGGTGTGACATGGTTCCGGCGGTTCCGCGGATACCTCGGCGAGCGGTCTGAGCCGACGACGCAGCCGGCCGATGATCGGCCGATCCTGGATCAGCGTCGTCGAGGGTGGAAGGTCCGAGGTGGGGCCCGCTACACCTCGTAGACGGAGATGGGCCGCGGGATACCCTTCAGCTCGAGCGGGTCAGCCAAGAGGGTTGCTTCGATGTCGGCGGCGGCGATCGTCTTCTGGCTCGCCAGGATCGTTCCTGGCCCCGCCTTGTCGCACAGACGCGCCGCGAGGTTGACCGTGGTCCCGATGGGCGTGTAGTCGTACCGGCCCTCGTAGCCGATCCTTCCGAGTGTGGCATATCCAGTGGCGATTCCGACCCCCAGCCCCAGCTGGAACCCTCGTGTTCGCCAGTTGTCGGCCAGCGGGACGAACCCTGCCTGCATTCCCTGCCCCATGACGACCGCCCGGCGAGCATGGTCGGCAACGGGGTACGGATCGTTGAAGTAGACCATGAGACCGTCGCCCTGGAATCCGCCGAGCGTTCCTTCGTGGCGGGTGACGTGAGCGCCCATCTCTCGGTGGTACTCCCTGAGTACGGAGATGACCTCTTCCGGTTCAGCCAGTGCTGAGAATTCGGTGAATCCGCGGATGTCGACGAACACCACGGTGATTTCCGACCGGTGCCCCTCGAGGAGCTTTGCGCCGTCAGGTGAGGAGACGAGGTCTGCCACCTGCTGGGGAAGAAATCGAGCGAGTTCCGCTCGCTGATGTTCCACCGACGCGGCGAGTTGGCTCGTGACCGTCGCCAGGGCTGCCTGCTCCGCGAACATCGAGAGCCGATCCATCTCATCCTGGGTGAACGGAAGCAGTTCGCGACGGAAGACCGAGAGCACTCCGATCACGTCGTCCCGGTGGAACAAGGGGACGCTCAGTAGCGACCGGAAACCGCCGAGGCGCTGAGCATCACGATGTTCGTACTCCTGGTCCTTATCGACGTCGGGTATGTGAACGATGCGGCGCTCGAGCGCCGCGCGGCCGGTCGACGTTCCTCGACCAGGGAGGATCGGATTGGCCTTGTTGAACTCGACCACCTCGACCGTCGCACCGACGTCGGACACGTGGCGGTAGACGTCACCGTCTCTGAGATAGATGAACCCGCTCTCCGTGTTCGCGAGACGGACCGCATTGCCCAGGATGGCGTGAAGGGTCGGAGCCAGATCCGCGGGTGAGTCGACAAGCGACCACAGAATCTCGATGACGCCCGCTCGCTCGCTCAGGTAGTCCGCCTCGTTGCTCACGGCGTCACGGTAGCCACATCAACGCACTCGGGCTCCGTACCCTCTGGCCGGCGGATCTCGAACGATGCGTGAGCGAATCGGCTTGCTCGAGAGAACCGAAGGCAACATCCTGACGGCGCATTGGAGTCGGAGCGTGACGACGCGTGGGGCGGGACGCGACCTGCGACCGGTCCGACCCGCGGAGCGTCAGTGGACCTGGCGGTCGTAGCCGTCCCAGAACGGGGCGCGGAGCTTGAACTTCTGGAGCTTGCCGGTGGCGGTGCGGGCCAGCTCGTCGCGGAACTCGACGCGCTTCGGGCACTTGTAGCCGGCCAGCTTCTGGCGGGTCCAGGCGATCACCTCGTCCTCGGTCAGCGAGGAGCCGTCGACCTTGACCACGAGCGCGGTCACCAGCTCACCCCACTTCTCGTCGGGGATGCCGATCACGGCGACCTCGGTGACGTCCGGGTGCTGGAAGATCGCGTCCTCGACCTCGATCGAGCTGACGTTCTCGCCGCCGGAGATGATGACGTCCTTCTTGCGGTCGGCGATGTTGACGTACGCCTCGTCGTCGATGCGGCCGCCGTCGCCGGTGTGGAAGAAGCCGTCGCGGATCGACAGGGCGGTCTGGTCGGGCTGTTCCCAGTAGCCCTCCATCACCACGTTGGAGCGGGCCTTGATCTCGCCGTCGTCGGTCACGTCCATCGTGCAACCGATCGCCGGCACGCCGGCCCGGTTGAGCTTGACGGCTCGCTCCGAGGTCGACAGGTCGTCCCACTCCTGGCGGTTGCGGTTGATCGTGAGCAGTGGCGCCGTCTCGGTGAGGCCATAGATCTGGACGAACTCCCAGCCGAGCTCGGTCTCGCAGCGCTCGATCGTGCGCGTCGGCGGGGGAGCGCCGGCGACGACGATCCGCACCCGGTCGCGCCCGGGGATCGGACCGTCCCACTCGGCGGCGGCATCGAGGATGATGTTGAGCACCGCCGGCGCGCCGCACATCAGCGTCACGCCGTGCTCCTCGACTCGGCGCAGGATCTCGAACCCGTCGACCTTGCGCAGGATGATGTGCTTGCCGCCCATCCCCGTGACGGCGTAGAGCATCCCCCACCCGTTGCAGTGGAACTGGGGGAGCGTGTGGAGGTACACGTCGCGGTCGCTGACGCCCATGTGCCACCCGAACGTGGTCGCGTTGAGCCAGACGTTGCGGTGGGTGAGCTGGACGCCCTTCGGTCGGGCGGTGGTGCCCGACGTGTAGTTGATGGTGGCGGTGGCGTCCTCGTCGCCCTGCCACGGCTGAGGCTCGACGTCATACTTCATCCAGAGCGCGTCGCTCTCGTCGCCGATCGTCCACTTCATCTCGCACTCGACATCGTGCATCTCCTTCTCGAGCTCGGGGTCGACGAGGAGGATGCGAGCGCCGGAGTGGGCGACGATGTACTTGACCTCCTCGGCGACGAGCCGGAAGTTGATCGGCACGAGAATGCGGCCCGAGCCCGACACGCCGAACAGCGCCGTCAAGAGGCGAGCCGAGTTGTGGCTGACCATCGCAACGCGCTCGCCCGCGGCGATACCGAGAGCGTCGAGCCCGGCGGCCATGGCGCGGGCGCGGCGGGCCATCTCGCGGTACGTGATCGAACCCCACGACTCGGCGGGCTGGTCGGGCTCGTCGACCACCCCGATGCGATCGGGGTAGATCAGCTCGGCCCGGCGGATGAAGTCGTTGACCGTCAGCGCAACCTTCATGGCTGTCGAAGCTAATCGGCGGCCGGGCCGGCGAGCGACGCCGCCAACGCCGCTACCGCTCGATCGTCACCCGGGCGCAGCCGGGCGGATCGAATCGGGAGGCGAGGCAGAACAGGTACGACCCGTCCGGGACGTCCGGGGCAACGAACGTGACGGGCCCCGGGGGCACGCCGGTGTCGATGCCGCACCGGGGTGCGGTGGTGGTGGCTCCCGGCACATCGAAGTACACGTCGCCGTCCGGCGTCGGGAAGCCGACCAACTCGAGCTCGGCGCCGACGCCGACGACGAGCTCGAACCGACCGCAGACGAGCGCATCGTCATCGGCCGGCGTGAGGGTGAAGCCCTCGCCCGGGGCCACGACGACGGGTTCGGCGGCGCCCTCGGCTGCATCGGAGTCGATCTCGCCGGGGCGGATGACCCGCAGCAGGTTGCAACCGTGGGCGCTGCCGATCGCCCCGATGCACGCCTGGTACAGCCCGTCGGCGAGACCATCGGGGAGCCGCGCGGTGAGCGGGGCGCTGACCGGCGGAGGGACGCAGGCGAGCAAGGTCGTCGTGACGCTCGGGTCGAACGGTGCCCACTCGCCCGTACCGAGCAACACACCGATCAGCTCACGGTCGCCCCACAAGTAGGGGTCGTAGAAGGCCAACGTCACGCCGCACGTGGGTGTCACGGCCTCGACCGGTCTCACGACCACGTCCTGGCCCGCCGACGCGACGACCGGTGCGATCTCGGCGCCGATGAACTCGCCCGTCCCGTGCGGGCCGATCGATGGCGTCGGCTGCTTCGTCTCGGCCGGAGCGGTGGCGCTCGGCTGCGGAGCGGAGGGCCTCGTCTCCACCGGAAGCGTGTCGGTGCACGCTGTCACCACGGTCGTCACCGCGACCACGGCCGCCAGCGGCGCCCGTCCGAGTCGCGGCGTCCGTCGGCCGGCCATCGCGACTCAGTCGCGCGGTCGCTCGAAGAACTGATCGACGATGATCCGGTTGCCGAACCGGCGCGACGCGTCGAGGCCGGCGAGCGCGAGGCTGACCGACAACGCGCCGAGCTTCACGCCTCGGCTCCGGCGGCTGGGAACGTGAGCGGCCAGGGGCGCTCACGTTCGACCGTCAGGGCGAGGTCGAGCAGCAGCTCCTCCTCGAAGTGGCGGCCGACCACCTGGAGCCCGATCGGCAACCCGTCGAGGAAGCCGGACGGGATCGAGATCGCCGGGTTGCCGTGGAGGTTGGCCGGGAAGGTGAGGCGGCCGTTGATCTTGGCGCCGGCCTCGATGCCGCCGAACACGCTCGGCAGCGGGCCGTCGGCGTCGAAGGCCACATCGGGGTTGCTGGCGGTCATCACGAAGTCGACCCCGCCGGCTGCCGCGTCGAAGATGCGCGCCATCGCCTCGTTGAGCTCGGTTCGGCGCTTCTCGAGCTTGATGCGCGCCTCGGGGCCGTAGTGGCCGGCGGCCATCTCCATCGCCATCCGGATCTCCGGCGTGAGCACGTCGGCACACGCCGGCCAGTGCTCGCCGAGGCTGTCGATCAGACCGACCGAGTTCGCCACCGACCACGCCGCGCCCATCCGCGGGAGCGTCGTGTCGATCCCGTCGACGCGGACCATCCCGCAGTCGGCGATCAGCCGCTCGGCGGCCTCCTCCAGCAGCTCCCACATCGGTGGCGACACGACCGCGGCGCCCCAGTCGGGCACGATCGCCACCCGCTTGCCGCGCAGATCGTCGAGGTGCGAGCCGAGCCCGGCCTCCCACCCCTCGACCCTCGGCAGGCTGAGCGGTTCGCGAGGATCGCGACCGTTGCACACGTCGAACCAGCGCGCCGTGTCGCGGACCGACCGTGACAGGCAACCGTGGGTGACCGTCATCGCGCCGAGCTCGGACTCGGGCGTCATCGGGATGCGACCGTAGGTCGCCTTCAGACCGACCAGCCCGCAGAATCCCGCCGGGATCCGGATCGATCCACCGCCGTCGCCACCGGTCGCGAGCGTCACCAGCCCGCCGGCGACCGCCGCTGCGGAGCCGCCCGACGATCCACCCGGCGTCCGGCCGTGCTGCCACGGGTTGTGGGTCGTGCCGTTCAACACCGTGCGGGTCACGTTCACCCCGCCGAACTCGGACGCCGTCGTCTGCCCGACGAGCACGGCGCCGCCCCGCTCGCGCGCTCGGGCGACGTTGGTGCCGGTGTAGGGGGCTACCGCGTCGCGGAAGACGGCGCAGGCGTGGGTGTGAGGCCAGCCCTCGACGGAGTCGAGCTCCTTCACACCGATCGGCACGCCGCCGAACGGCAGCGACACATCGGCAGCCGCTGCGGCCTGCTCGGCCTGCTCGCGATGCAGCTGGGAGAACGCATTCAGATCGCTCGCCTCGATCGCGGCGTACGTCGCCGACAGCTCCTCGGTCGGGCTGCGCTCGCCGGCCCGGAAGGCCTCGACGAGCGAGCACGCGTCCCCTTGCCACGGTGCGTCGGTCATCGCCGCAACGTACCGCCGGCGACCCGCCCCGTAGCATGCGGGCGCCATGGATTCGCGCGCCTTCCTCGGTCTCGAGCCGACCCACAACCCGTTCCGCTGGAAGCTCGACGTGCGGCCCGAGGTGTGCACGACCGGCCGGTTCCTGTACGGCGGTGCGGGGCTCGGCGCCGCGATCTCCGCGCTCGAGGGCACGAGCGACCGCACCTGCATCTGGGCGACCGGCCAGTACCTCTCGTACGCCAAGCCCGGCGAGGTCCTGGACGTCGACGTCACGCTCGCCGTCGAGGGCCACCAGATCACGCAGGCCCGCGCCGTCGGCCACGTCGGCAACCGCGAGATCCTGACCGTCAACGCCGCGCTCGGCGACCGGCCCGACATCCCGGCCGGCCAGTTCGAGCAGATGCCCTCCGACGTGCCGCCGCCGGCCGACTGTCCGCCTCGCCCACGCCGCTCCGACACGAGCGGCACGATCAACGAGCGGCTCGACGTCCGCCTCGCCCGCGGCCGCCAGCTCGACGAGCTCGACGGCACGCTCAGCGACGGCCGCACGCTGATGTGGGCGCGGCTGCCCGACGTGATCGAGGGCGTCGACGCCACGGCGCTGGCGATCATGGGCGACTATGTGCCGGCCGGCACCGGCCAGGCGCTCGGCGTGCACGGCGGCGGGAACAGCCTCGACAACACCCTGCGGGTCCTCCGCCTCGTGCCGACCGACTGGGTGCTGCTCGACATCCGGATCCACGGCGTCGAGCGCGGCTTCGCCCACGGCCTCGTCCACATGTTCGCCGAGGACGGGACCCTCCTGGCTACGGCCAGCCAGTCCTGCATCGTCCGCTTCCACCGCAGCTGAGCCGGCGCAACCCCCAGTCGGGCCTGGGGGATTCCGACCATGGCGCCGCCGCAGGCCGCGGGTGGATGATCGCGGCATGAGCGAACCTCGAGCATCGTCGACGACACCGTGGAAGCGGATCGCCCTCATCGTGTTCCTGTCGAGCGTCGTCGTGAACGCCGCGATCGCGATCGCCGCGATCCTCGGTGCGGGAGGCGACGCCGAGTGGCGAATCCTCGGCACCAGCCTGCTGCTGTCGGCGGCGAGCATCGGGCTGATCGGCAACGCCGCAGCGTTCGAGAGCCGGAGGTCGGGCCCGCTCCCGATCGCAGCGGGCGCCGCCGTCGTGACCGCCGCGGCGATGGGCATCTTCGCGATCTGGGCCGAGCCGGGTGGTGACGGCTTCTACCAGTGGATGGGCACGTTCGTCGCGCTCGCGCTGGCGGGGACGTACAGCGGTCTGATCACGTTGCCGACGCTGGCCACCCGGCACGTGTGGCTCCGGTGGTCGGCCGTCGGAGTGGCCGGGCTCCTCGGCGTGCTCGCGATCGCCGCGATCTGGAGCGAGGACGCCGTCTCGGACGAGATGTGGGGCGTTCTCGCCGTCGTGTTGGCCGCTCTCACCATCGTCATCCCCGTGCTGTCGCGTGTCGGCGCCGCGATCGCGGGCGACGCCGGCGCGGCAGCCGTCCGGATCTCGTTCTGTCCCGTCTGCGGCGCCGGCGTCGCGGCGACATCGGGGAGCGATGTCGAGTGCGCCGGTTGCTCGACGTCGTTCGCCGTGACCGTTCGCCGAGTCGGCGCTCTCGGTACGAGCGCATCGGCGTGGGTTCGGCCGGAGCAGTGACCGACGGTGGCGTGCGGTTCCACCGGCTCCAACCCCGACCCGTACAGTCCACGGCATGGCGATCCCGATCCGTCCTGGTCTGACGATCCCGCTGCCCGGGCCGCTCCATACCCAGCGCAGCAAGATCTGCGAGCTGGCCGATCTCGGCTACACCGACGTCTGGACGGCCGAGTCCGACGGCGGCGACGGGCTGACGCCGCTCGCGCTCGCGGCGGCGTGGGAGCCCCGCCTTCGCCTCGGCACGGCGATCCTGCCCGCCTACACCCGCGCTCCGGCTTGCATGGCGCAGTCGGCGGCGACGATGGCCGACGCCGCTCCCGGCCGGTTCGTGCTCGGGATCGGCTCGTCGTCGAACGTGATCGTCGAGCGCTGGAACGGCGTCCCGTTCGACGAGCCGTACAAGAAGGTGCGCGACATGGTGCGCTTCCTGCGCGACGCGTTCACCGGCGAGAAGGTCACTCGGGCGTACGACACGTTCGAGATCCAAGGCTTCCGGCTCGGCATCCGGCCCGAGCAGCCACCCCCGATCGTCGTGGCCGCCTTGCGCGAAGGCATGTTGAAGATGGCCGGACGGGAGTCCGACGGCGCGATCACGAACTGGTTGGCGCCGGGCGACGTGCCCCAGGTGGCTGCGGCGTTGGCCGAGGGCGCCGGGGGAGACGAGCGCGAGCTGGTCGCCCGGGTCTTCGTCTGCCCGAGCGAGCACACCGAGCTCGTGATGGCCGGCGCCAAGCGGGCGATCGCCGCCTACATGAACGTGCCGGTGTACGCCGCGTTCCAGGAGTGGCTCGGCCGGGGGCCGGCGCTCGAGGGGATGTGGGCGGCATGGAAGGCGGGTGACCGCAAGCAGGCCCTGGCCGAGATCCCCGACTCGGTCGTCGACGACCTGGTCGTGCACGGTTCCCCCGAGCGGTGCCGGGCCCGCATCGACGAGTACTTCGCCAACGGCATCACCACCACGTCGCTTGCGATCCTCCCGTTCGACCCCGCGCTCGACTACTGGGAGAGCGTGAAGGCGCTCAGCCCGGGGGCCTCGGGATGAGGACCGAGGTCCGCTCGACGTAGCGCTGGTAGGCCTCTTCGTCTCCCCATCGCTTCCGGCCGCGCGCTTCGAGCATCGGGATGCCGCTGACGCGGGTGAGGAGCACGGTCACGAACACGGGCGAGATCAACGTGACCCACCGCCAGCCGGTCAGCACCGGGAGGGCAATGATCGCCACCCCCGTCCAGAGCACGATCTCGCCGAAGTAGTTGGGGTGGCGCGACCAGGCCCACAACCCGGTCGTGATGAATCGTCCCTCGTTCGTCGGGTCCTGCTTGAACGCCGACTTCTGCTGGTCGGCGACGACCTCGGTCGCGAAGCCGGCGATCCAGACGGCGATGCCCGCGGCGCCGACCCAGCCGAGCGGCTCGCGCTCGGCGCCGGTGATGATCGCCAGCGCACAGGCGGCGGTGAGCAGCACCCAGAGCCCCTGCATCGTCCAGGCCATCAGGAAGCGGAGCGGGTCGGTCTTGATGGTGTCGAACCGGCCGTCGCGGCCGTCGCGGCGCACCCGCAGGAACAAGAAGGTGCCGAGACGGGCGGCCCAGACCAGCACCATCGCCGCCACGATCACCGAGCGGGCGTCACGATCGTGGCTGAGGGCGAGGGCAACCACGGTGACCGTCGCGTACGTGATGCTCCCGGTGAGGTCGTAGTAGCGCTCCGTGCGGGCAGCGCTGGACGGCACGAACGCGATCCAGTTCACGGCGAATGCGACGATCGCGCACAGGGCGAAGACGGGAAGCGCTCCCGACCTCGAGCTGCCGTCGCTGCCGGCGAGCGCGACGAGCGCCCCCAATACGACGCTCACGGCGATCCCGGCGACTGACGTTCGGGTGCGCCTCGACATGGGCGCCGACGTTAGAGGCGCCGGCGTCGCCGTGCTCGACTCAGGCGGCGGTCGGCCGGATCGGGCGTCGGATCTCGCCGGGCTGGTCGACCGCATTGGCGGCCTGACGCTGGGCGAGGTACTGACGGATCTCGGCGATGTGCTGCAGCCCGCGTCGGCGGGTCTCGGCGTCGATGCGGAACCGGACGGGGACGTCGGACGACGGCAGCAAGGTGAGCTGCTGGGGGGTGTCGTTCTCGATCATGTCCTCATCATGAACGAGGGGTGTGACAGTCATGTGGCGACCGTTCCCCGAACCGGCGCCGATCACACGTCTTCCCAGTCCAGCACCCAATTTCGCGCCCAGCGCGCGCAAGGATGCCCGCCCGCGCGCGCTCCGCGCGGTCAGACGACGCGGCGGGCGAAGGCGGCAATGTCGTCCAGCGTCGCGGCAGCGACATCGGGCATCGCGGCCGGCAGCAGGCAGTCGCCGGCGTGGCACGTGCCCAGCACGGTCCGACCCACGGCTGGCACCCCCGCTGCCACCAGCTTGCGGTAGTACGCGAGACCCTCGTCGCGGAGCGGATCGAGCTCGTTCACCGAGATGACGTGGGGCGGAAGATCGGTCACGTCGTCGGCGCTCGCGTGGTACGGCCACGCCAGCGGGTTGGTCGCGTTGGCGCCCTCCGGGTCGTACACCTTGGCCAACCCGCCCATCATCGCGACGTCGAGGAAGTACCCGGCGTTCTCGGCCAGGCTCGGCAGCTCGGGGGGCATCACGGCGTAGGCGCCCGAGATGTACGGGCACTGTGCGTAGGTGCCGGCGATCCGGTCGACCCAGCCCTCCCGTTTCGCCAGCAGCGTCGTCGCGAGCGACAGGTTGCCGCCGCCCGACTCGCCCGAGACGACGAGGTGCGAGATGCCGAGCTCGTCAGACCGGTCGGCGACCCACCTGGTCGCATCGGCGCAGTCGTGGAGGCCGGCCGGGAACGGGTGATCACCCAGCGCACCTCCGCCGTTGCGGAACTCGACTCCGACGACGACCAAACCCTGCGCAGCCAGATGATCACGCCACCACTGGTAGTTCACGTCGGCAGCCCGGAGGATCACCATGCCGCCGCCGTGGTAGTGCACGAGGCCCGGCAACGGGCTACTGGCGCCGGCCGGGCGATGGACGTAGAGCGTGATCTCGTTGCCGTCGCGGCCGGTGATGGTGCGGGTCTCGCGCTCCACGCCCGCCGCGGCCGGAGCCTGGGCGAACCAGAACGAGAACGCCTGGTCGTACAGCGGCTCGATGCTGCGGCAGAACTCACGCAACTCGTCGATCGAGGCGGAGGAGTCGAGCGACGGCTCTGGCGCGACGTCGAACCCCAGTGGCTGGAGCGCGGCGACCATCCGTCGGTCGGCACGCGGGTCGTCGCCGAGGTTCATGTCGGGCGTCCCCAGCCGCCCCGGCGCTCCGGTCATCGTCTGGCTCATGACATCACCTTGCCCCATCGCCGGCTCGTGCCCAGAGCCGGAGCCAGGGGCTGGAACTCCGGTCGCGAACCGACGACGATGACTTCGTGCGCGACGGCGTCGCCGACGGAGGACGTCCCCTCCTGGCCACGGAGATCGTCGGTCGCGAATCCGAGCTCTCGACACTCGAGCGAGCCTGGCGGATGCTCGGCCCCGTTGCGTTCCTCAATGGGCGTCCCGACGCCGCGACGGCGCGGCGCCTCCCGAGCTTCCGCTGAGCGAACGGCGAGGCCGCACTCGCACCAGGGGGTACGGCCTCGCGATCCGGACGTTGGTCCCTGGCGCCAACGGGGCTCCGGGCGGACGATGGAGGTGGACGAGAGGAGTGCGTCATGAGCGCGCGGCACGTGGGACTGGTCCTCGGTCTGCTGGTGGCGGCTTCGGCCTGTGGTGGCGACGACGCGGCTGACACGGTCGACACCTCGACCACCGCCGAGTCGCCGACGACCACCGAGATGTCGACCTCGACCAGTGCGATGCCGTCGACCTCGACCACCGAGGTGGCGACCTCGACCAGTGCGATGCCGGCGACCTCGACCACCGACGTGGTCGCCACGACCGCGCCGGCCCCCTCGACGACCGTTGCGCCGACGACCGCCCCGCCGGCGACGACCGCACCGACGGCGGCGATGATCGACGTCAAGGTGTACTTCTTCCGCGGTGAACGCCTCGAGATCGCCCACCGGCAGGTGGCTGGACCGGCCGTACTGCGCGGCGCCCTGCAGGCGGTGCTCGCCGGTCCGACGGCGCAAGAGCGTGCCGCCGGGCTGACGTCCGTGATCCCGCCGGGCACCACGTTGCGCGATCTCAGCCTCGCGAACGGCCAGGCGGTCGTCGATCTCAGCGGTGAGTTCGAGTCGGGTGGCGGCTCGATGTCGATGTTGGGTCGCCTCGGGCAGGTCGTGTTCACGGCGACGCAGTTCGACAACGTCGACCGGGTCCTCTTCTGGCTCGACGGCCGCCCCGTCGAGTACTTCGGCGGCGAGGGCATCGTGCTCGACGAGCCACAGGGGCGCATGAACGTCTCGTGGGAGTTCACGGGCGGCATCATCATCGACACGCCGGAGCCGTGTGCGACCGTCCGCAGCCCGTTCACCGTGACCGGTGAAGGCGACGTCTTCGAGGGCGACTTCCCACTCGAGGTGTGGCGCGACGGGGTTCGCATCGCCGGCCCGTTCATCGTCGGCGCCGGAGCCTGGGGCGA
>JBFHJC010000086.1:0-12974 GCA_041596155.1 Ilumatobacter sp.
AGCTGCTCCTGGAGCGGGCGGAGACGCTCGTTGAGCTGCGCGAACTGCGCGATGCCCGCATGGCCGTCGCGGCGGTTCGCGAGGTCGCGGAGGCGGACGGCGATCCGATCCTGCGCGGTGACGCAGCGCGCCTCTCCGGGACGCTGGAACAGTACGCTGGCAATCAGGCGGCCGCTCGGGAGCAGCTGGCCGACGCGGTCGCGATCTTCCGCGAGATCGGCGACCGCGCCCGGCTCGCCGAGGCGCTGCGCGCTCGCGGCTTCGCCGAGATCTTCGGCGGATCGCTCGCCGAGGCGCAGCGGTTCCTCGACGAGGCGGCGCTCGGATTCGCCGCCGTCGAGGACGCACGCGGCGCCGCCTGGGTGCAGCAGCACCTCGCCTGGGTGTCGTTCCTCGCCGGCGATCACGACCGATCGCGCGAGCGGCTCGCGACTGCGATCGCGGCATTCGAGCGTCTCGACGACCGGGCCGGTCGGGCCTGGTCGGAGGGGCTGCTCGCGTACATCCACCACTTCACGCGCGCCAACGACGAGGCGCTCGCGGTCGCCGCCAGCGCCCTGGACGCGGCCCGCGGCTGGGGTGACGAGTGGGGCGCGTCCATGATGCTCAACCTCGAGGCCAGCGTGCACCTGTGGCGGGGTGAGCTCGACGCCGCGCGGTTGCAGGCCGAGCGGTCGCTCGCCGGTTTCCGGCGGCTCGGCGACTCGTTCGGCACGATCCAGGCGCTCGGCACGCTGTCGCGCGTGCGCGTCGCGCTCGGCCGGTTCGCCGAAGCCGACCGCTCGGTCGAGGAGGTGCTCTCCGTCGGCGACTCGTTCGGATCGATGGCGTACCCGGCGATCGTCGGTGCGGGCGTCGCGATGCACCGTGGCGACGGCCGTCGCGCCGTCGAATTGGCCGAGCAAGCGGTGCGGCGACTCGACACGGCGGGCGCCAACGTCGACGAGGGTCGCGTCGTCGCCGCCTTCGGTCACCTGCTCGCCGGTGACACCGAGGCGGCCTTGACGACGCTGATCGACGTGGACGTCGAGTCGTCGCCGTTCGCGCTGGCGGCTCGGGCGACCGCGCTGGCGCTGCTCGGCGACCGCACCGGTGCCGTCGCCGATGCCGACCGGGTCGGGTCGATGGGCGAGGTGAGCTACTGGGACCGCACCGTGGCGGCGGTCGTCGGGGCGGCCGCGTCGGGCAGCCGGCGTCGGCGATCGGTCCTCGCGACGGCGGTCACCGACCTCGACGACGTGGTGATCTCCGGCTACGCGAACGCGGTGTTGGCGCGCCTCGCCGGCGACGCTCCGCCGCCGAGCGACGAGGTCATCGGTGGCTGGGCCGACCTGGCCGGCCGCCTCGCCGAAGCCGTCGGTTGAACCGCTCGGGCGCCGCGAACTCCGCGCGCCCTCCCGGCGGTGCACAATTGGCGTCATGAACCCGTTCGATGATCCTCCTGCGACGCCGGCGGTCTCGTTCGATCCGCCGCGGACCTTCTCGCCTCACCGCCGTCGCCGCACCGTGACAATCGGGATCGCGTCAGCCCTCGTCGTCGCGGGCGGCGTCGCCGGCATCAGCCAGCTCGTCGGAGCCGACCGGCCCGCTGCGTCCACCGCCGTCAGCCCGCCCGCCGAGGGTGACGACGAACCGCCGGCGACCACCGACCCGGAGCCGCCGGCGACGCCCGAGCAGCAGGCCGAGGAGCCCGTCGACCCGGCGCCGGCGGTCGACGTCGACGGCGAGATCGTCATCGACGTCGGCGACGACGAGCCGATCGTGCTCGATCTCAGCGAGCTCGACGTCGGCGGTCCCGACCTCGGCGGGCTCGCCGAGTGCCTCGGGTTCGACCTGCGCTTCTCCGTCGAAGCCGGGCCCGGGCAAGCCCGCGAGGTCCCGGCGCTCGACGACTGGTTCGACGACTGGTTCGACGAGTGGTTCGACGAGCTGGCGGCTCCGGGCGAGATCTGGGCGCCGGGCGCGCTCGACGGTCGGGTCACGGTTCTGGGCCCCGACGGCGCCACCGTGATCGACCTCGGCGAGGGCGACGGATCGGTGACGATCACCCGAAATGACGGCGACATCGAGATCACGACCGACGGCGACGCCACGGTGCACGACCCCGCCGAGTGGCTTTCGGAGATCGAGGAGCGCCTGGGAGACCTCATCGCGCCAGGGCAGCCCCCTGGGCACGATCGGTTCGACCAGCTGTTCGAGAACCTGCCGACCCCCGACGAGATCGAGTCGTGCCTCGCCGAGTGGCGCGCTGGGGCGGGCGAATGACGCCCGGGACATGAACGAACCACCGGTGGTCGACGGCGCCGCCCACCGCCGCCTGGCGATCGACGCCAACAACTCGACCTTCGAGCTGCTCGACGGGCGGTCGCACTCGTCGGAGGAGGCCGACGAGCTGCTCCAGCGCGCCTACGCGGCGGCGTACCACTGGCGGCGGGCCGACGGAGCGGCGCCGATCAACCAGTCGCGCGCTGCGTGGCTCGTCGGGCGGGCGCACGCCGTGCTCGGCCACGGCGACGTCGCGCTCCACCACGCCGAGCGCTGTGCCGCCCTGCTGGCGGAGGCCGGGGAGCACGCCGCGGACTTCGACCGCGCCTACGCCCACGAGCTGCGGGCGCGGGCGCTGGCCTGTCTCGGCCGGCTCGACGAGGCCGGCGACGAGTACGACCGCGCCGCGGCGGTGGAGATCGCGGATGCCGACGACCGGGAGATCGTCCAGGCTGACCTCGCTGCGCCGCCGTGGTACGGCCTCGACAGGCCGTGACGGTCGCCGCGGCTCACACCGACGTCAGGTCGGCGTCGCCGAAGCCGACGCCGAACCGCACGCACCAGATCACGACCCGGTCGTAGACGTCGAGGTCGAGGCCGGCGGGGATCTCGTAGTTCTGGCTGCCGATGTTGCCGGCGAGGTCGCCGAGGTCGACGAAGTCGTCGGTGACGTTCTCGGCCGCACTGCTCACGAGGTAGACGTTGAGGTCGGGGCCGTTGTCGGTCTCGAAGTCCTCGAAGCGCAGGAACCGCTGGCCGGTGCCGTTGCCCAGCACGATCGCCCGTCCGCTGGTCGGGTGGGCATCCGACTCGAAGCTGCCCTCGTACTCGGTGACGACCTGAGGAGTCTCGTCCTCCATCTCGGGCATGTCGTCGTCCATCGTGACGTCCGGACCGATCATCCCCGGCGGCACCGAGCCTTCCTCCGGGCTGCCGGCGCCGACGTCCGACGCGGTCTCGGGGCTGACCGGAGGAGCCGCGTCGGTCGAGGCCGCCGATGTCGGAGCAGCGGTCGAAGCCGCAGGCTGGTCGAACACGGGCGCAGCCTCGTCGACCACGTCGTCGATGAACAGGTACTGGACGCCGAAGAACCCGAACGCCAAGTATGCGAGTCCGGCGACGATGACCCCGAGCGGCACGAGCGCGAGGGGATGGGTACGGAAGTACTGGATCATGAGCGTCGGAACCAGCTTCCCACGGTGCGACG
Source organism: Ilumatobacter sp. (assembly GCA_041596155.1). Lineage (GTDB taxonomy): Bacteria > Actinomycetota > Acidimicrobiia > Acidimicrobiales > Ilumatobacteraceae > Ilumatobacter. Next base: position 3,473 of record JBFHJC010000086.1, read on the forward strand.
TCCGGCTGCACCGGAAGTTCGCGGCCGGTTCGCTGGCCGTTTCGCACTTCGCAAGGAACGGCGCGTCGCGTACGGTTTCGATGGTGAGCATCCCGGTCGAGGTCGACGAGCTCTTCGACGAGATCGAGCGCTGGACCTTCTGCTACCTGCTGACCGTGCGTGACGACCAGCGGGTGCATCTGCTCGCGCTGCGCCCGGCCGTCGCGGACGTCGGCGGCGAACGCCGTCTGCGGTTCGAGGTCGGCGGCGGCAGCGCATGCACCAACGCCACGGCGCGCCCCGAGGTGACGCTCGTGTTCCCGCCCGAGGGAGCGCACGACGGCTACAGCCTCGTCGTCGACGGCACGGCGTCGGTCGACGGCGGTGTGATCGACGTCCGTCCGACCGGTGCGGTGCTGCACCGTCCGGCGCCGTGAGCGTCGACGCGATCCCGCTGCCCGGCGACGTCCCCGGCCGCCTTTGGCTGGGCGCACTGCGTGAGATCGCGCCCGACCCGGACGCCGTGCTGGCGGCGACGGGCGCCGATCTGGTCGTGTGCCTGAACGAGCGCCACGAGCTCGAGCATCGGCAGCCGGGCTACCTCGACTGGCTGCGGGCCAACCAGCCCGGCCGGGCGATGTGGTTCCCGACCCAGAACTACACCGCACAGGGTGCGGCCAATGCGAGGCCGGTCCTGGACCGCGTCGTCGAGCGCTTGCATGGCGGCGATGGGGTCGTCGTCCACTGCGCGATGGGGCAGGGGCGCGCCGGCACGTTCGCAGTGTGCCTGCTCATCTTGCTCGGCAGCGATGTCGAGGAGGCGCTGCGCACGGTCGCGGCGAATCGGGCGTTCGCGGGGCCGGCTTCGCGCTCGCAGTGGGCGCTCGTCGAGTCGCTGACCGACCGACGTCGATGAGCACTCGTTCGTGCCCGGGTTCAGGAGCGGCGAGCGTGCCGGCGTCTGCGGTGCTCCGATGGCGCGGTGTCGGTCTCGCTCAGTTGAACGCGGCGGCGCGGACCGTCAAGTCGTCGAGGCCCGGTTCGGATCGATCCCATGGCGCGCCAGGGTGGATGATCGCGACCTGGCACGCCTCGGCGGCCTCGACCATGTCGCGGTAGGTGCCGGCGGTCAGGTCGGCGATGTACGCCTGCTTGTTGTCGTCGTAGGCGAACATTCGTGGGTTCAGCGTCGTGCACTCGTCGCAGGTCGTGCAGCGAGCCGTCTCGATGTACGGTTCGTCGCTCGGGTGCGTGTCGGTGGCCTCCGCGACCGGCGTCGCCGCCGCGGCAAGGGTCACGTCCGCGAGCACGTCGGCCGGCGGCGGCGTGCTGGGTTCGACGTCTGCCGTCGAGTGGGACAGCTCCTCTTCCCACTTGGCCCGTTCGATCTCGATCGCGGCGTCGGTGTGCGGGTCGTGGATGCCGGCGAGCTCCTGGAGGCTGCGCCACGTGGCACCGACGGCACGAGCCGCTCGCAGCAGCCGGCGATCGACCACGACTCGGTGGAGCGTGCCGTCCTCCGATGCCATCAGGATGTACGGAACGATGCCGTCTGCCGGCGCCGTTGCGGGCGAGAGATGGAGGGCGGCGGGCACCATGTCCTCGCTCCACGTCTCCGGCGGCGCGACCGTGAAGTGGTCGCTGAACCGTCGATCCGTGGCCGCGTAGTCGATCGGTGTGAAGCACGTCGGCTCGCCGTGGCGTTGCAGCTCCGCATCATGGAAGGCGACCTCCCGACACGGCCAGTCGGCGTCGGCTGCGGGGTTGGCGTCGAGACGCAGTCGCTTCGTGCGGTCGGGCCCGGCGGCCGGGTCGAAGCTGAACGCCGGCAGCGCACGGCACTGAACCGCGGCTGCCGCCGAGAGGTACGGGGGCAGGGTGCCGTGTTCGCCCGAGCCGGTGAACACGTGGAAGAGGGCCGGACCGGTCGAAGCCAGCCCGTCGCGGATGCGATCGCGCATCTCGACGAGGTGCGAGCTCGCGGTCTGCACGACGTACGCCGTTCCGAGGCCGACGGCCATGGTCGGGAGCGGAAGTCTGCCGATCGCGGAGATCGGACCGCCGTCCGCGGTGGCGATCCGAGTGAGGACGTCGCTGCTCTCGACGAGGACCTTGATCGGGGCCCGGGAGCCGATCACGTCGATCAACCGGGCCAACTCCTCGTCCGCGAGCTCGCCGTCGGAGAGGGTCACGAGATAGGAGGGGAACTGCGCGAGGTCCTCGGGCGCGAGGTCGTCCTCGTCGAATCCGTGGAAGTACCGGTCGTGCTCGTCCTCTCGGTACTGGTTGTCGAGCTCGAGCTCGGCGATCGCGATCGCCCGGACGAGGGCGACCATCGCCGGCCGCCGGTCGCGATACGCGACGGCCGCTGCGACGCAGCTCCCATATTCGAACGCGTAGGGAGCGGCCGCGTCGGCGGTGTGCTCGCTTGTGAGCGGGAAGAACCGCTGGGTTCGCAGCACGTCGATCAAGGATCGGATCCGGTCGATTCGGGTGTCCGAGATCGTGCCGCCGGGCGCCCGGCTGCGGAGGAGTTCCGACCAGGCGTCGAAGTCGAATGCGTCGCGGTGGTCGCCGCCGACGGATGCCGCCAGGTGGGATGCGGACAACCCCTCCGCCGAGTGAGCCTCGGCTGCTCGCAGGATGCCGGTCAGGCCGAGGATCAGCTCGTCGATCCGCTCGCCGACCCGCCGGCGCGCTCCGTTCTGCAGCGCCCGCCAGCAGTGCTGCACGATGCGATGCGTCTCGCGGCCGTCGCAACCGACGGCGGGACCGTCGACGATGAGTGCGCGGCGCGACGCGTCGAGATCGGCGGCGAGGCCCGCGCTCCTCGGCGCGTCGTCGCTCGTCGCGGCGAGCACGTCGTCGGTCGCTCGACTCCACAGCTCGGCGAGTGGGGTCTCGCCCGAGACCGACAGCCGACGGCGCGCCGCCCGCTCCAGCCGGAGCACGTGATGGCGCATCCGTCCGCCGGCGGGGCCCGGTGGCGCAGTCCGTCGCAGGACCTCGTTCGTGATCTCGGTCAGGCTGCGGACGTAGGGTGCGTCGGGCACCAGCACGATCGGGAAGTCGTGACGGAGCCTGGTCAGGTCGAGGTAGGGGGCGATCAGCGCCGGAACCAGATCGGACACCGACAGGGGATCGAGCTGAACCGGCTCGTTCAGCAGGTGGAATCGCCTCAGGTCGTCGACGGTGAGCGTCATCGCGCACCGCCCTGGTCGGCTGTCGGCCGGATCGTGAACCGGTCGAGCTCCTCGTCGATCCTGGCGATGATCTCCTGCGGGGCGAGGCGCCGTTCCGGTCGGTTGAGGTCTTCGTAGCACGGCACGTCGGCGTCGCGGTACAGGATGCCGACGGGGATCGGGTCGCGCTCGCTGGCGATCTCGCGAGCCCGATCGAGATCGGCCGGATCATGGACGGCCTGGTTGCGGTACACGGCCGCGAGCTGGCGGCTCGGTTCGATCCCGCGCTCGTGGGTCAGCAGCAGGATCCGCTCCGGATCCTGCATCCACGGTTCGAAGTGGTCGGGCATGTACTCGGGGCACCGCTGGAGGACCCGGACGAACGAGAAGCCCTTGTGGTGGTACGCCGCGGCGATCACGTCGTTCACGAGCTCGGGGATCCAGTCGACGCACTGCGCGACGAAGCTGACGTTGGTGACGCCGAGCGTGACCGTGAGCGGGTTGAGCGCCGGGAGGGTGGCGCCGTACGGGGTCGTTCTGCTGACGTGGCCGCGCGGCGAGGTGGGCGAGATCTGGTTCTTGGTGAGGCCGTAGATCTGGTTGTCGTGCATGACGACGGTGAGATCCATGTTGTACCGGATCGCATGGATCCAGTGCCCGGTGCCGATCGCACAGCAGTCGCCGTCCCCGGTATTGACGAACACATGGAGATCGGGCCGTCGGATCTTGATGCCCTCGGCGACGGGGAGGGCGCGGCCGTGCAGGCCGTGGAACCCGTAGGTCTGCATGTAGTGCGGGAGCCGACTCGAGCAGCCGATCCCCGACACGAACACGGTCTTCTCGGGTGGCAGTTGCTCGTCGCGGCAGAGTCGTTGGAGGGCGGCGAGGATCGCGTTGTCGCCACAGCTGGTGCACCATCGGGGCGTGGCGCCCTCGTAGTCGCTGAGGAGGTGGTGTTCGGGGCTTGCTTCGAGCAGCGCACCCGTCACCGAGAGCTTCCTCATCGTCCCACCTCCCTGCCGAGTCGGGCGCGAATCGCGCGCTCGATCGCCCCGGGCTGTAGCGGCTGACCCCTGACCTCGCCCCAGCAGTCGACGTCGACCAGGTAGCGGGCCCGCAGCAGCCATGCGAGGTTCGAGTAGCGGCGGTTGTCGGCGTCGATGATGGGGTCGTCGAGCCGATCGGACCAGTTGTTCTCGACCGCCAGGACTCGGTCGAAGCGCTCCAAGTGGTCCTTGACCCCGGGCTGGAGCGGTTGCAGGAAGCGGAGGTGGAGGGCGCCGACGGCGTGGCCGTCGGCGCGCACGCGCTCGACCGCTTCGGCGATCGCGCCCCGGGTGCTTCCCCAGCCGACGACCAGCAGCTCGCCCGCCGCGTCACCGACCAGCTCGGGCGGGCGGAGGATGCCCTGCACCGCTGCGAGGCGCAGGCTGCGGCGGTGGATGCCGTCCTCGTTGATCGCAGGGTCGTAGGCGACCGTGCTCTGCTGGTCGTGGGCCAGACCGGTGAGCGAGTGCATTCCGCCCGGTTGTCCCGGCACGAACCGCGAAGCGAGCCCGGTGCGGTCGTCCCAGTCGTACGGTCGCGCACCATCGGGCACCGGCAGCTGGTCGAGCGGTGGCGCCAACCAGCCCTCGCTGAGCACGGGTCGGCGGAAGACCTGCTGGGCGTTCGCCAGGCTGGCGTCGCTCAAGACCACGACGACCATGTTGAAGGTCTCCGCGATCCGGCGGGCGGTGATGACCGAGTAGAAGCAGTCCTCGATGTCGGCCGGGGCCATGACGACCTTCGGCGCGTCGCCGTGGCTGCCGAACACTGCGCTGAGGAGGTCGCCCTGCTCGGCCTTCGTCGGTTGGCCGGTCGAGGGGCCGCCGCGCTGAACGTCGAGGACGACGAGCGGGATCTCGCCCATGACCGCCAAGCCGAGGGCCTCTTGCTTGAGCGACAACCCCGGCCCCGAGGTGATCGTGACCGCGCACTTACCGGCGTAGGACGCGCCGATCGCGAAGTTGGCGGCGGCGATCTCGTCCTCGGCTTGGTGGACGATCCCGCCGACCCCTTCGAATACGCCGCTGAGGTAGTGGGAGGCGGACGTCGCCGGCGTGATCGGGTACATCGCGCACACCTCCATGCCGGAGGCCATGATCCCGAGCCCGAGCGCGGTGTTGCCGTTGACGACGATGCGCGGCTCCGTGATGGGCGTCGCGGGGATGCTGAAGCGGAGATCGAGGTGCTGGTCGGCCCAGTCCCAGCCGGCGCGCAGCAGGGTCTGGTTGGCCTCGACGGCTGCGGCGTCCAGGCTGGCGAACGCGACCGCGACCTGATCGACTGCCAGCTCGAGGTCGAGGTCGTACACCCGGCACAGCAGGCCGAGCACGAACATGTTCTTGCCCCGACGGGGATCGGCGACGTGACGGAGGCACTCGGCCTCCATCGGGATCTCGTGGACGGGGTGCCCGGCGGCGACGAGATCGTCGTGGACGCGGACGTACGACGCCGCGATCACGGGGTCCGGGTCGTGGCGCCACTTGTCCTCCAGGACGACGATGCAACCGGGGCCGAGCTCGTCGGCGTCGAGCCGGCCGAGCAGGACCTGTTCGTTGAAGGCGACGACGAGGTCCGCCGCATCTCCACCGTTGGTCACCTCGCCGCTCGCGATCCTGACCCGGATGCCGCTCGCGCCGGCGATGCTCCGGGCCGGTGGTTGGATCTCGGCCGGGATGATCTCGACGGTCCAGATGCCGTGTCCGGAGCGGGCGGCGATGGCGGCGAACGACTGACCGCACCGCTGGGCGCCCTCGCCCGAGTCGCTGACGACGTCGACGACGTGCTCGCCGAGCCGTGTGGCGGGACCGATCGGTGGCCGTATCGCGGCCTGCGCGCCAGTGGTCATCGGGCACCGTCCTTCCCGCCGCCTGCGGCAATCGTGCGGAGCGGTACGTGGTTCCGCTCCGCGGCGTCGAGCCCGAACCAGCGCTCGTCGGCGCTCGCGCGTTCGGCGTAGACGACGTCCGTGCCCCGGATCCCGAGGTACTCCTTCATCGCCGCCGCGGCCCGGCGTCCGGCGCCCATGGCGAGGATCACCGTCGCGGCGCCGGTGACGATGTCGCCGCCTGCGTAGACCCCGGCCATCGACGTCGCGAGGTCGTCGCCGGTGCGAATGTACCCGCGCTCGTCGAGCGCGATCTTCGACGTCTGGCCGATCACCGGGTTGGCCTGCGTCCCGATCGCATACACGACGGTGTCGGCCTCGAACTCGAACTCGCTCCCCGCGATCGGGACCGGCCGGCGACGTCCGGAGTCGTCCGGCTCGCCCAGCTCCATCCGGACGCATCGCATCGCTCGCACCTTGCCGTCGTCGTCGCCGAGGATCTCCACCGGCGCCGTCAGCCACTGGAAGTCGATCCCCTCCTCCTCGGCGTGGACCAGCTCCTCCTCGCGGGCCGGGCTCTCGTCGCGGCTGCGGCGGTACACGCACGAGACCCGTTCGGCGCCGGCCCGCAACGAGACGCGCAGCGCGTCCATCGCCGTGTTGCCCGCTCCGATCACCGCGACGTGGCGCCCGATGTCGATCGGCGTGTCGTACTTCGGGAACTCGAGGGCGCCCATCAGGTTGCAGCGGGTGAGCAGCTCGTTCGCCGAGAGCACGCCGTGCAGGGACTCGCCCGGGATGCCCATGAAGCGCGGGCTGCCCGCGCCGGTGCCGATGAACACGGCGGCGAATCCCATCTCCTCGATGAGCTGCTCGATCGTGAACAAACGACCGACGAGGGTGTTGCACTCGACGGTGACGCCGAGGCGCGCGAGGTTCTCGATCTCGGCGTCGATGACGTGGTTCGGAAGCCGGAACTCGGGGATGCCGTACCGCAGCACGCCACCCGGTTCGTGCAACGCCTCGTACACGGTGACGTCGCACCCGGCCTTGGCCATGTCGGCCGCGCAGGCGAGGCTGGCCGGGCCCGACCCGACGACCGCCACCTTGAGCCCGCTCGGCTCGATGTGGGGCGTGTTGTCCCAGCCCTCGGCCAGCGCGAGGTCGCCGACCCACCGTTCGAGGCGTCCGATGGCGACCGGTTCGAGGGTGTCACCCACCGGGCAGACGAGCTCGCACTGGTCCTCCTGCGGGCACACCCGACCACAGATCGCGGGCAGCAGGTTGGCGTCGGTGATGACGTCGTAGGCGCCGCGATGGTCGCCTGCGCAGATCCGCTCGATGAATCCGGGGATGTCGATCGCGACCGGGCAGGCGGGGACGCAGGCGGCGTCGGGGCACAGCAGGCAACGATCGGCCTCGCGCGCTGCGTCCTCCGGGCGGTAGCCCAGGGCGACCTCACAGAAATTGTGGATCCGCTGCGCGACCGCCTGCTCCGGGATCGCCGTCCGTTCCTGGGGGATCGTGCGGATCGTCCGCTTCGTCATGTCGCGCTCCTCAGGCTGTGGCCGTCTCCTCCACGCTCTTCGCCCATCGCTCGGCGGCCGTCTGCTCTTGGGTTCGGAACCGCCGTAGGCGCGCCATCAGATCGGCGAAGTCGACCTGATGACCGTCGAACTCGGGGCCGTCGACGCAGGTGAACTTCATCTGGCCGCCGACGTGCACCCGGCACCCGCCGCACATGCCCGTGCCGTCGACCATGATCGGGTTGAGGCTGACCGTGGTCGTGATACCGAACGGCTCGGTCGTCTCGGCACAGGCCCGCATCATCACCGGCGGGCCGATCGCCACGAGCTCGTCGACGTCGTCGTGGTGCTCCAGGGCTGCCTTGATGCCGTCGGTCACCAGGCCCTTGATGCCGCGCGATCCGTCGTCGGTGCAGATGATCAGCTCGTCGCAGTATCGCCGGAACCGGTCCTCCCAGAAGATCAGCGATTCGGTGCGGAATCCGACGACGCCGATGACGTACGCGTCGCGCTCCTTGAACGCCCGCAGCTGTGGATAGATCGAGGCGATCCCGAGTCCGCCACCGACGCAGATGACCTTGCCGACACCCTCGATCCGGCTCGGGCAGCCCATCGGACCGACCACGGCGTACAGCCGGCTGCCGACCTGGCAGCGCAGCTGCATCTCGCGGGTGGTCTTGCCCACCGCCTGGATGACCATCGTGAACGTGCCGGCGTCGCGATCGAAGTCGGCGATCGTGAGCGGGATGCGCTCGCCGAGCTCGTGAGCGAGCACGAGGACGAACTGTCCGGGCCGGGCGGCCTTCGCGAGCTGCGGGTGGTGGACCTCGAGGAGGAACGTGACATCGGAGAAGTCCTCCCGGGCGACGATCTCGTACCCGGACTCGCCGGGTGTCGGCACCTGGCACATCCGTTGATGCCGCTCGCGTGCCGCCGCGATCTGGCGCCGGAACTCGGCGACGATCGGGTCGCGGGCCGCCTGGGCCGTCGGCAGGTCCTCCGTTCGCAGGGAGCGACGCAGGTCGTACCCGAGCTCCTCCCTGAGGTCGGCAGGTACGGCCACCTTGACCCACCAGATCCGATTCCGTTTGAAGAGGTACTTGGTGTCGCTCATGTCGCCCCCTCCGTCTGCACGTCCGGTGGCCGACGATGTACCTGTCGAGCGCGCCGTGCTGGCGAACCGACGCTGTACCTGTAGTTGAGGCCGCCCTGGTGGGGAAGCGGTAGAGCCCTTTGGCACAGATCGGCGCGACTGCCGTTCCAGGCGGGGCCCCGGCGACGTCGGTAGCCTGACGGTTCCGCACGCTGGAGCGATGCGGACCCGGCCCCAGTAGCTCAGTGGATAGAGCGTCGGTTTCCTAAACCGTGCGTCGCAGGTTCGATCCCTGCCTGGGGTGCTCCTCGCGGCCGGTCGGCCGGATGTTCCCTGGCGGTCGACCGACGGACGTGGGAAGGTGTTCCATGGCGTTCGGGGCGGACCGACCGCGATTGCTGATGTGCGAGCCGGCGGGTTTCGGCGTCCATCACCTGCTCAACCCGTGGATGGCGTGGTCGGAGGAGGTCGACGGAAGGCGGGCCTCCCGGCAGTGGACGGAGCTGCAGGACGCGCTGATCGCGGCCGGCGCACCCGTGGAGGTCATGGCGAACACCAGCCGGTCGGGCGCCATGACGTTCACGCGAGACACGGCCGTCGTGACCGCGCATCGGCGCGCCGTCGTGGTGCGCAACTTCGGTCGCCGTGGCGACCTCGAACCAGACGTCGTGGCGAGATGGCTGAGATCCGACGGGTTCGCCACCGACGAGCTCCCCGAACATCTCCGGTTCGACGGTGGCAACGTGCGTGCGCGCCCAGGGCCTTGAGGCGCTGCGCCGCGAGCTCGGTGTCTTCTGCAGCCCGAAGGGCTGCTTCATCGATCTCGCGGACGGCGATCCGATCGTGCTGG
>JBFHJC010000087.1:0-12839 GCA_041596155.1 Ilumatobacter sp.
ATAGTCGATGACGACGACGCCGAAGCCGCCACCGAGGTCGGGGATCGGCGTCGGGAGCGGCGTGGTGTTGTACGAGAGTCCGTTGGCTCCGTTGTAGAGGACGATTGTCCAGCCGGTGAGATCGGTGCCGGCCGGGCCGGCGACCTCGATGAACTCGCCGGCGTCGGTGCCGGCGTTGTCGTAGTGGAACTCGTTGATGAACACCGGCGGGCCGGCCGCCGCCGCCCGTTCGGTCGTGGTCGGGAGCAGTGCGACCACCAGCCCCATCGCCGCCAGCCCCGCGCCGAATCGCCGTCGAATCGAGTTCCCCTTCATGTGGCACCCCTCCCGTGCAACGCGGGCCGCGCTGGCCCGCAACTGACAACCGCCTGCTCGGCACCGTAACACCTGCTCCGAGCCCGCTCGACCCCCAGCACCCCGCGTTCATGTCGCGCTGAGCCACCGCATGGCGTGCTGAGCGCGACATGAACGGGGATCGGGTTCCGTGGGCGCCGTGTCAACCCGACGGTGGGTGGTGTGCGTGATACCGATGTGAAGACAACCCATGATGGAGCCATCGAGGAATCGATCGAGCTCCCACACGCCGTCCGGCGGGCGTTCGCCGACTGGTACCGCTCCGAGTACCACCAGGTCGTCGCCTTGGTGTACGTGCTCTCCGGCAGTCGCACGGCCGCCGAGGAGCTCGCCCAGGACGCCTTCGTCGAAGCCCACCGCCGGTGGGCGACGATCTCCGCCTATGACGACCCCGGCGCTTGGGTGCGCAAGGTGGCCGTCAACAAGGCCCGCTCGTGGGGCCGCCGTCGCAGCGCCGAGGCCCGGGCGTATGCCAAGCACGTCGGCCGCCAACGCCAACTGCCGGCCGAGCTCCCCGACTCGGCCGCCGACTTCTGGGCCGCCGTCCGGTCGCTGCCCGACCGACAGGCCCAGATCGTCGCCCTCCACTACCTCGACGACCGACCCGTCGACGAGATCGCCGCCGTGCTCGAGATCGCGCCGGGCACCGTCAAGACCCAACTCCACCGGGCCCGCGCCGCGCTGGCCACCCGGTTCGACACCGAGGACGCATCATGAAGCTCGAAGAACTCGCCCGTCAGTCGTCCGACGCCGTCCGTGTGAGCGTCGCCCATCTCGACCTGCCGCCGATCGGCGACGGTCGCCCCAGCCGCTCGTGGACGCCGGTGCTGGTCGGAGCAGGCCTGACCGCCGCCGTCGTCGCCGGGCTCGCGTTCGTCGTCTCGAACCGGTTCTCGGGCGAGGCGACGCCGGCCGACCAGGTGCCGGACGTCGTCGAGGTGCCCCGCCTCGGTCTACCCGACGACCTCGGCTGGACCGTCGTCGCGGCCGGAAGCCACGACGAACTGTTCAGCCCGGGTGGCGTCGAGCAGCCGACGTTCGCCTACTTCGGCGATGCCGGCGACGACCCGTTCGGCGAGCGGGACCTGCTCGTGGCGAGCTACCGCGGCGATGACGAGATCGCCGGCTCGGAAGGTGACGCGGTCGCCGTGCGCGGCACGACGGGCACGATCACGTCGGGCGTCGACCAGGGTCTGCCCGGCGATGCGACCGCCCTTGAGTGGCGCGAGGAGTACGACGGCGGCCGGGCCGAGGTGATCTTCGTGAGCCGCTCATTCGGCGCCGACGAGCTGGTGGCGATCGCCGATGCGGCCTCGTTCGACCCGGTCACCGCCAGGCTCACCCCGGCCGCCGACCTCGGCCTGACGGAGCTGCTCGTGTCGTCCGGCACGCCGTTCGACGGGGCGCGTGGCAGCGGCGAGGGGTACATGGTGTCGTACCAGCGCGGCGACGGCGCCGACTTCGTCACCGTCAACGCCAGCCGGGGCGACCTCGGCCGCGAGGTCCTCGGAATGCGCTGGTGGACCTCCGCGATCGAGGAGGTCTCGGTCGGCGGTCAGCCCGGCGTGCTGCTGGACCTGAGCGAGGCGTTCGGCGGCGATACCGGCGGTCTCACTGGCCACTCGGTCATCTGGACCGTGCGACCCGGGGTGGTCGGCACCCTCAGCTCCTACGGCCGGGACGACTCGCTCGACATCGTCGAACTGGCGGCGTCGACGGTCGAGCTCGACGAGGAGACCTGGGACCGGTACGTCGCGGCGAGCCGCGATCAGTCCGCCGGCGTCGAGGAGTTCGACGACGTGTTCGGCCGCTCCGAGGGAACCGTCGGCGACAGCGAGTACGTCTGGGTCCTCGGGCTGCAGGGCGAGAACCTCTGCTTCAACGTGCAATCCGGGTCGGGCGGGTACGGCACCTGCCAGGAGCGCATCAGCATCGAGGCGCCGGCGGGCTCGGCCCGAACGATCGACAGCAGCTTCGGTGACGAGTTCGCCCACGTGCTGATCGCGGCCGACCCGGTCGTCGGCGACGTGGTCGAGGTCGAGGGCCGCTACACGATCGAGCGGGTCGACGCCGACGGGATCGCGTGGTACGTGGCGATCGGCGACAGGGACATCCGGCCGACGTTCGACGTGATCGTCGACGGTGCGGTCGTCACCACACTCGAGGCCGCGGTCGAGGCCACGGCCGAGGGGGCCATGCCGACGACCGACGCCGTGCGCGAGCTCGGTCTCGACTCGATGGAGCCGCTCTTCGCATCGTTCGACGACCCCGAGCTGATCTGGTGGTTCGGCGAGCACGAGGGGCGGGCATGCGTCGTGACCGACGGGGCGGCCGCCGAGGCGACGTGCGTGGCACCGGACGACGTGATGGTCTTCCCGACCGTTTCGCTCCCCGACGGCGCACGCACGATCGTCGTGCTCCGCGACGCACCGACGTGCGCCACGGCCCGGGTCGCCGTCGAGGACCTCCAGGCGATCAGCGAGGTCGCGACCGACGAGCACGTGTACTCGTTCTGGATGGTGCCGCGCAAGCCGGCCGGGATGTTCGTGGAGCTCACCGGGGACGGCGCCCGCCAGACGTTCCCGCTCCCGCAGCCCGGCGACACCGCCTCCTGGCCTGGCGACACCTGCGGCTGACCCGCACCCCCTCGCCATCGGAGCCCTCACGTTCAAGTCGCGCTCACCCCCCGCACGGCGGGGTCAGCGCGACATGAACGAAGGGGCGTGGCCCGATCGACGGGTCGGCGGCGTCAGACCGTGCGGCCGAGGAAGGCGGCCAGCTGATCGGCGGGCGACGCACCGTCGGGCGCGGTCTGCTCCAGGCCGAACACGGCGCCGTCCTCGCTACGGAACTGCGGCGAGATCGATCGGCGCGCCTGGGCGAGGAGCTGGGTCGCCAGCTCGGGCGCGAGGTCGGTGTCCTGCCCGGTCGCCTTCGCGAGGTCCCAGCCGTGGGTGAACGTGTCGATCGTGGCGAGGCCGAACCAGGCCGATCCGGGCATGTCACCGAACGGGAGCGTGACCGTGCGCTCCATGGCGCCGTCCTCACCGAAGGCGACGACGCACTCGGCCGCGGCGGCGTCGAACGCGGTTCGGTAGTCGCCGGTCGCGTCGTCGTGCTCCTCCCCCGACGGCTGCTGGCCGCGGATCGCCGTCGCGAAGAAGCGCTGGCCGCCGACGATGTGGTTGATCAGCGCCGAGACGTCCCACTGGGCGCACGGTGTGGTCGCGTGCAGTTGGTCGGCGGACACGCCGGCGAGCACCGAACGTGTGCTGGCGATCGCGGTCTCGAGTGGATTCGCGTTCATGGGACGACCTCCTGGGTGAGCTCGGTCCGAGCGTAACCCCGAACCGGCGAGCCGTCGCCAGCGGCTCAGCGCGCCGGGAAGTGGGCGTCGACGGCGTCGACGATGGAGGTCGCGAACAGGCGTTGTCCGTCGGCGGTCAGGTGGACGCCGTCACGGGTGATCACGCCCGGCACCACGCCCTGGGAGAACCAGTCGACCACCACCGCGGTACCCCGCCGGCGGCGCAGCACCGAGCGGATCTCGCGGTTCGCGGTGACGATCGCCTCTTCGCGGTCGCGGATCCACAGGTCGACCCAGACCACGGGCGCCTCGTCCGGCACCGAAGCGAGCAGCTCGGACATGTCGTCGCGGAACGACTCGACCGACAGCTGGGCTCCGACGTCGTTCGTGCCGAGCGCGATCACCCACAGATCGGGGGGCCCGTCGAGCTCGAGGATCGTCTGGACGGCGTCGACCCCAGGCGGCAACGAGGCACCGCCGCGAGCCATTCGCCGACCCTCGATCGCGTCGATCGCGACGACATCGAGGCCGGCGGCGGCCATCTCGTCGGCGATCTCGTCGGTCGCCGACACGGTCAGCGAGTCGCCGACGACGACGACGGACGACGGACGAGGGGCCTCGACGACGCCGCTCACGAGCTCGGCCGACGAACCCTGGTCGGACACGATGACCACGTCGTCGACGAGCTCGTCGACGAGGGGACGACGACGCTCCTCACGGAGCACGACCGGCGCCGGATCGCTGACGGATTCGACGACCGCGACGTCGGAGGACACGGACAGCGTTCCGCATCCTGCGAGCACGGCGGCGGCCGTGAGGACGAGCAGCGGTCGGCGCACGGTGGACCATTCTGGCGGGCGGGCGGCCGCAGCGGTGCGCATGCCGTGGCGAGGTCAGGCCGAGGACTGGATCCTCCCAGCGTGGGCTGCGTGCGCCCGCAGCATCTCGTCGAGCCGGTCGGACACGAGGCGACCGTCGCGCACGATCTCGCGTCCGTGCACGATCGTGTCTCGAGCCCCCGAGGGACCGCAGCGCAGCCACGCCTCGACCGGGTCGGCGAGGGCTCCGGCGAATGCCGGACCGCTCAGCGACCACACGGCGACGTCGCCGACCGCCCCCTGGTCGAGCACGCCCAGCTCGCCCGTGCGACCGAGGCACGCCGCCCCGCCGAGCGTCGCCATCTCGAGCGCCATCCGGGCCGTGCCGGCGGCGGCGCCGTCGCGCAGCTTGGCCAGCAGCATCGCCTGGCGCGCCTCCAGCCAGAGCGACGCCGAGTCGGCCGACGACGAACCGTCGACGCCCAGCCCGACCGGAGCGCCCGCGGCGCGCAGCGCCACCACCGGGGCGATGCCCGACGACAGGATGAGGTTGCTCGACGGGCAATGGGCGACGCCCACGCCTGCGGCACCGAGCCGTCGCACCTCGTCGGCGTTCGGCATCACGCAGTGGGCGACCCACGTCCGGTCGCTCGCCCAACCGGTCCGTTCGAGGTACTCCATCGGGCGACAGCCGAACGTCGCCAGGCTGTACTCGTCGTCCTCGGCGTTCTCGGCGAAGTGGGTGTGCAGTCGCACGTCGAGCCGCTCGGCGAGCTCGGCCGAGCGCTCCATCAGCCGTTCGGTGACGCTGAACGGCGAGCACGGGGCGAGCGCCACCCGCGTCATCGCGCCCCACGACCGGTCGTGGTGCCGCGCCACCGCCTCCTCGCTCGCGGCGAGGATCTCGTCATCGTCGGCGACGACGTCGTCGGGCGGCAGGCCGCCATCCTTCTCCGACAGCGACATCGAGCCGCGCGTCGGGTGGAACCGCACGCCGAGGTCGCGAGCAGCCTCGACCTCGGCGGTCAGGAGATCGCCGGCGCGGCGCGGGTGCACGTAGAGGTGGTCGGTCGATGTCGTGCAACCCGCCAACGCCAACTCCGCGAGGCCGACCCACGCCGACACGTGCACGGACTCTTCGTCGAGACCGGCCCACAGCGGGTACAGCGTGCGCAGCCAGCCGAAGAGCGGCTGGTCGGTCATCGGCGGATACGCCCTCGTGAGGTTCTGGTAGAGGTGGTGGTGGGTGTTCACCAGGCCCGGCGTGACCAGGCAGTTCGCGGCGTCGATCGTCGCCGTCGCCGCCGGTGCCGGGCCGGTTCCGACGGCCTCCACGAGCCCCTCGGTGATCGCCACCCAGCCGTCTGCGAGCTCACGCCGGTCGTCGTCCAGCGTGGCGACGCACCGCGCGTTCGAGATGACGAGGTCGGCCATTCGGTCAACGTAACGCAGCTCGACCGGACCGCCGCCCGAATGCCCTGACCACCGCGTCGAAAATGGTGCGCCCATCCCAAGACGTCGGGCCTGCAAGTGCTACGTTTCCGGCCGTCGCAGCCGCCGCGCGACCCCCGTTCCGACGGTCATTTCGTCGCCCCGGAAGGAGGACCACGATGACCCCACCAGCCGCCGCCAACCTGCTCGAGGCGCCGCCCGCCGAAGAGCAGTCCACCGCCCCGATCCCGAGCGCATCGCCGCAGCCCACCGCGCCCGCCTCCGAACCCGAGAAGCCGAAGCGCAGCGGAGCGCGCACGGCGGCGCGTGGCCTGTGGGCCTCGTTCAAGTTCCTGGTGCTGCTCGCGGTGGTCGGCGGTCTGGTCGTCGCCGCGATCGTCGGTTGGCCCTATCTGCGCGACCGGCTCTACGAGGACGTCGACGCCAACACGGCCCGCATCGCCGAGCTGGATGCACAGCTCGCGGCGGCCGACCAGACGATCACCGACCTGCAGGCTCAGCTCGACACGCTGGGCCAACGGCAGGACGAGGTGCCGACCCGCCTCGACGAGCTGGCCGCTCGCCAGGACACCATTGCGGACGAGCAGGCTGCGACCGGGCGAGCGTTGACCGATCTCGAACTGCGCGTCGCCGGTCTCGACGACCGCGCGGGCACGTTCGACCAGCAGCTGCTCGCCCTCGACGAGTCGTCGGCGCTGCTCGGCGGTGAGCTCGCCAACCAGCGCGAGATCGCCCGTGCCACCGAGCTCCTGTCGCGGGCCCGCCTGTTTCTCTACCAGGCCAACTACGGTCTCGCGATCTCGGACCTGACAGCCGCCCAGAACGTCCTCGCCCGGGTCGACCCGTCGAAGGGTGGCATCGATCCCGAGGTGCACGCCGCGGCGACCGAGCGCATCGCCTTGGCGCTGGCGGCGCTGCCCGACCGGCCCGTGCTCGCCGCCGACGACCTCGACATCGCCTGGCAGATGCTCGTTGCCGACCAGGCCGCACCGGTCGTCGCGCCGATCGTCGCCTCGAACCCGCCGGTGCCGCCGGCCACACCTGTTCCGGAGGCCACCGCCGACGGCGACGTCACCGTCACCGACGGGTCGGCACCGGCCGCCGACGGTACGACGCCGACGCCCTGACCGGCACGGACCCGACGACTCAGGCCAAGGAGTCGATGACGGCCGCCACGTCGTCGACGGTCGTGATCGGGTTGACGACGCAGATGCGCAGCACGGTCTCGCCGTGCCACGACGACGGCACGACGAACGACTGCTCGGTCGCCAGCTGCTCGTCGCTCCACGCGTCGTAGTCGTCCTTGTCCCACCCGACGCGGCGGAACACGAGGATCGACAGCTCGGGTTCGACGACCAGCTCGCAGTGCTCACTGGCCCGGATCAGGTCCGCGCCGGCGGCGGTCACCTCGAGGGTGCGCTCGACGGCGTCGCGGTAGGCGTCGGTGCCGTGCGTCGCGAGGCTGAACCACAGCGGCAGGCCGCGTGCGCGCCGTGAGAGGTGGTGGGCGAAGTCGCTCGGGTTCCACTCGTCGGCGTCGTCGTGCAACACGTCGAGGTAGGCAGCCTTCTGCGTGTGGGCCTCGCGAGCCACCTGGGGGTCTCGATACACGAGGGCGCAGCTGTCGAACGGGGCGAAGAGCCACTTGTGCGGGTCGACGATGAAGCTGTCCGCGCGCTCGATGCCCGTGAACCGGTGACGGACCGACGGCGCGGCGAGGGCGGCGCCGCCGTAGGCACCGTCGACGTGCAACCAGGTGCCGAACCGCTCGCACGCGGCCGCCGTGCCGGCCAGGTCGTCCACGATGCCGGCGTTCGTCGTCCCGGCGGTCGCCACCACCGCGAACAGCCGCTCGCGATCGCTCGCGTCGAGACCGGCGATCGCCTCGACCAACGCCGCGCCGTGCATCCGGTTGTCGGCATCGGCCGGCACGAGGACGACGTCGACGTCCATCGCCCGAGCGGCCTGCGCGACCGACGAGTGGGCGCCTTCGGACGTCACCACCAGGCCGCGGGTGCGATCGAACCGCCCGTCGGCGTCGCGGCGCCAGCGATGCCGAGCGGCGATCAGCGCGCTGAGGTTCCCGGCGGTACCGCCGCTGACGAAGACTCCGCCCGCGTCGGCCGGCATGCCGACGAGGTCGGCGATCCACCGCAGCGCGGCATTCTCCGCGTAGACCGCGCCGCCGCCCTCCATCCACGAACCGGCGTAGATGCTCGAGGCCCCCACGACGAGGTCGAACAGGATCGACGCCTCGGTCGGGGCGGCGGGCACGAACGAGAAGAATCGGGGATGGTCGACCGAGATGCACGCCGGGGCGAGCACGTCGGCGAAGATCCTCAGCGCCTCGAGCCCGCCGAGACCTCGCGGTGTGACCGTCTCCCCCGCCATCGCCCGCAGCTCGGCCTCGGTGCGCGGACCGTCGAGTGGCGGGGGGTCCAGGCGGACGCGATCGACCGCGTACCGCATGATGGCCTGGGTGAGCACCTCGAGCGAGGCGTCGTGCCGATGCATGCCGGAGAGTGTGCCAGAACCTCGGCGTGATGGTTTCGACCCCGGGCGGGCTCGTGCCGCTCCCGTGGGGCGGGTGCTACATCAGCGCCGCCGCGTGCGAAGCGCCAGACGAACCGGTGGGCGAGCGGCGAAGCGAGTCAGGTCGCGACAGCCGAGCGCGCCCACCGTGGAGGCGAGGAGCGCAGCGCAGCGAGCACCGCAACTCCGGGAGGACGGGTGCCACATCAGCGCCGCCACGTTCGAAGCACTGGCAGGAACGGAGCCGGCGAGCTCGCGAGGCGCAGCCGACCCGGCTCCGCCGGTCGGCGAAGCCCAAGAATCAGTCGTCGAGCTCGAGCAGCTCGCTGCCCTCGTGGCGGATCTCGCCGTCGCGCTGGAGGAAGTGCCCGATGATGGCCGACCCGACGCCGCCGCTGATCAGCACCAGCGACGGGAAGACGATCAGGACGGCGACGATCGCGAAGGCTCCGGCCATGATCGGAGGCTACTTCGCCGGGCGCTCGGGCCGGTACGCCAGAGCTTCGATCTCGACCTGGGCGCCGATCGGCAGCTCGCGGACGGCGACCGTCGAGCGGGCCGGCCGATGCGAGCCGAAGGCATCGACGTAGGCCTCGTTGAACGTGCCGAACGTGTCCATGTCGGCGAGGAAGCAGGTCGTCTTCACCACGTCGGTGAGCTCGGCGCCCATCTCGGCGAGTCGGTCGGACAGGTTGGCGACCGCCTGGGCGGTCTGGCCGGCGACGCCACCGTCGACGAGCCGCCCGTCCTTCACCCCCACCTGTCCGGACACGATCACGAAGTCGCCGGCGCGCACGGCCGGCGTGTAGGGACCCAAGGGCTTGCTCATGCGGGCGACGGTAGCCGGTCGCCCGGCCGGCGTTGCCGGTACCGCGGCTCCGCCCCCGTGCGGGACTCGACCGACGTCGGCGAGCTCCACGGATCCGGGCTTTCAGGCCGTGACGGGCCAGCGCTGTGCGAACCCGTGATGCGCCCAGACGGCGGTCGCAACGGCGGCGAACACCGCGTCGCTGCCGTTGACCGGTTCGTCGTCGGACGGCTCGACCGCGATCGCGATCGGCGGGGTGTCGACGGCCCGCACGACGCCGAACGACCGGATCGTCAGATCCTGTGGCGAACCCGACTCGTCGACCGACAACGCCTCCGACGTCACCCAACCGAACGCCATGTGGGCGGCGCCGGTGCAGTAGCTGCGCAGCACCGCCTCGTCGAGCGGCGCGCCGCAGCGGACGGTCACGCGGATGCCGGACTCGTCGACGCTCGCGACGGCGCTGCCTCCGCCGGGACCGCCGGCGTGGAATTCCGGACCGGGCTGGAGCGAGGCGCGCAGGATCGTCAGCTCGGCCCAACCGGCGCCACGAATGGCGGTCGATGTCGGCGGCCCGGCGACGTCGACCTCTTCGACGATCCAATCCGGCGCAAGGCCCGCGATGACGTCACCGATCCCGGCGGTGCGCGCCACCCGGATCGCGCCGACACCGTTCGCGGCGATGCCGGCGGCGAGCGGCGGGCGCTTCGGGCCGAACCGCACGACGTCCTCTCTCGTCGCGAGCACTCGGACCGGACGGCCGTGCTCGTCGGCGAGCCGGCGGGCCACTGCGCCCAACGGGGAACCGACCTTGCCGCCGAAGGCACCACCGTTGCCGAGCGAGCTGGCCGGCTGGCCGCCGGGCACGCACCACGAGGCGTCGGGTTCGAGGTAGGCCGGTTCGACCCACGTGGTTCGCAACGTGCGCTCCCACTCGCCCGCTGGTGCCTCGATCGGCCAGCGCACGGGCGCGGTCGTGCGTCTGCCCTGGACCTTCCCGCTGAGCGCACGAGCCTCGGCCAGGGTCTCTCCGACCACCCAGTCGCCGCTGGTCCTCCGGAGCGCGACGAGGGCGTCGGCCGGCGCGATGTCGTCGGCGAACCCGCCCCGCCCGAGCGCGACCTCGGGTCCGACGAGCTGGTCGACCCCGCCCTCGATCGCGGCCCGCCTCGCAGCCCGCTCCGACGTCGCCGGACCTGCGGTTCCCCCGGGGCTCGGGCCGCGCACGATCGCGTCGACGATCGGCTGCCACCCCGTGCAGCGGCACAGGTGCGCGAGCATCGCCTGGCGGGCGGCGTCGGCGGTGCGCCGGTCGGGCGCGAGTGCGGCGGCGCGGGCGATGATGCCCGGTGTGCAGAAGCCGCACTGGCTGGCGCCGGCGTCGCAGAACGTGCGGGCCCAGCCGGCGGCGTCGGGTACCCCGTCGACCGTGGTCACCGCGCGGCCGCGGACCCGTTGCACCGGTGTCACGCACGACACTCGCGGGTGTCCGTCGACCCACACCGTGCAGCAGCCGCACTGACCTTGTGGACTGCACCCGTCCTTGGCCGATCGAACGCCGAGGTCCTCTCGCAGCGCGTCCAGCAGCGAGCCGGACCCGGCGACCTCGACCGGGGTGCCGTCGAGGACGAAGTCGACCCGGTCAGCGGCCTCCATCGGACAACCCGTCGCGCCGAGCCGCGACGTCGGACCAGCGACCCGCGGCGAGCAGCCCCGCCTCGGCAGGCCAGTCGGCCGGGTCGAGCTGGTCGAACGGCGCACCGGCGTCGACGAGCATCGTTCGCAGCAGCGACGGCTCGACGGCGGCCAGATCGCTCCAGGTGCGGACGCCGATCCGCCCGCACAGCTCGGCGACGTCGGGCGTGATGCCGGCCACGACCGTGAGATCGTCGATCCGCACCGGGTGCCCCAGCACCGCCTCGGCCTGGTGCAGCGGATCGTCGTCGGCAACGCGGGTGGCCGGGCTCGCCGACGACAACGCGGCATCCGTGCGAACACCTGCGGCTCGGGTCCGATCGAGCTCCGCCTCCAGGTCGGCGACGCGCGACCGCATTCGCTGCAGCTCGGCGCCATCGACGTGGTGGGCTCGCGCCCGCGCCACCTGGCGGCGGGCGGCGACGCTGCGCAGGAGCCAGCCGATCACGAGACCGAGCACGACACCGAGGAGCACCCAGACATACCCCTTGGCGAGGGTGTACCACATCAGTGGGCTCCGACTCCGTGCATCACCGACGTGCATCGTGGCACGGCGTACGCGGTCACGCGGCGACCACCCGGAACTCGACGCGGCGGCTGGCGGCCTTGTCCTCGACGCCCTGCACGAGCACCGGGCGCTCGCTGCCGAACCCCTCGGCGGTGATCGACGCCTCGTCGACCCCTCGAGCGACGAGGGCGTCGCGCACCGCATCGGCTCGCTGCTGGCTGAGCGCGAGGTTCGCGGGCGCAAGGCCGTCGCTGTCGGTGTGCCCTTCCACGGCCACCGTCAGGCCCGCGAACCCGCGCAGCCCACGAGCGACGCGGTCGAGGATCGGTGCGGCCGAGACGTCGAGTGCGGCGGAACCGGGGGCGAACAGGATCGGATTGGCGGCGACGAACTCGTTGAGCTCGGCCTCGAGGCGGGCGGCGTCGTCGACGGTCGCGGTCGGCCGTTCGGCGAGCTCGGCGATCACGCCGAGGGGGCCCACGATCGCGAGCAGCGCGTCACGGTCGGTCGCGCCCGCGTAGCTCCCGCGCACGTAGAGCGACTCGCCGTCGAACCCGGCGACGGCGGCGACGAGGTGCGCAGGCAGGGCGGCGACGACCTGGGCGAGCGTGGTCGCGGTGGCCGAGTCGAGACCGACGGCCGAGTCGACGGTGAGCTCGTCGACGACGTCGGCGACGACACCGGCTGCCGCGTTCACCAGCGCCGCCCGCTCGACCTCGCTGGCGACGATGCCGCGCAACGTCATGCCGTCGTCGGCGTAGACGACGGCGACCTCGGCGGGCGCCTCGGCGGGCGACAGGTCGACGTCGTCGGGCACCAGTACCCGGTCGACCGTGTGCACCGCGCCGTTGACCGCCGGGAGGTCGGCCGTGAGCACGGACGCCGGACCGATCCGCAGCGTCGATCCGGATCGGCGCACGTCGACGCCGCTGCCGTCGAGCATCGTCAACGGCCCGGCCGGGAGGTCGGCGCTTGCGGGCGCACCGTTCGCGATGTGATGTTCGAGCACGCGCAGCAGCAGATCGGGATCGGACCGCAGCTGCGCGAGCGAATCCGCGCCCAGCGCGTCGAGGGCAGTGTTCGTCGGGGCGAACAAGGTGTAGGGCCCCGCAGCCGGATCCGCCAGCGTCGCGTCGAGACCGGACTCCTGCAGCAGCACCCACAAGAGCGCCAGCTCAGGGCTCGACGACACGATCTCCGCGATCGACGCGAAGTCCGCCACATCGGTCGTGGTGGGCAGGACCTGGCTCACCGTCACATCGTCGGAGGGATCCGTCGTGGCGTCGCCGGCGATCGACGTGGTGGTCGTGTCGACGACCGGTGCTCTGTTGACGCGGCACGAGCGGTCGAGATCGATCGCCCGGA
>JBFHJC010000088.1:0-12818 GCA_041596155.1 Ilumatobacter sp.
CCGCCCGCCCCGCCCCCTCCGACCCCCGCACGCTCCCGTTCATGTCGCGCTCACCCCGCCATGCGGGGGCTCAGCGCGACATGAACGAGGGATGGGGTCAGGTGAACTGACGGATGCGCTCGGCCAGCTCGGCGCGGTACGCCGCCGCCCGCTCGAGCTTGATGTGCTCGTAGCCCCGCACCCGGTCGGGCAGCGACGCGATCGCGATCGCTTCGGCGAGGTTGACGGGCGTGAGCCCGGCCAGCAAGCGCTCGATCGCCCGCTCGTACTCGGGGATCATCGCCCGCTCCACGCGCCGCACCTCGGCGTAGCCGAACGGGTCGAGCTTGGTGCCGCGCACCCGCTTCAGCGCCCGCAGCGCCACGAACGACGGCTCGCCGCTGCGTCGGAACTTCAGCTTGCGGTCGAGCCCGAGCGCCCGCAGCATCGGCGGGTGGAGGTGGTAGGTGACCTCGGCGCCCGGACCGCCGACCGCTTCGTACCGACGGCGCGACTCGTCGAGGAGTGCGAGGCGCGCGACCTCGTACTCGTCCTTGTACGCCATCAGCCTGTGGAGGTGACGCCCGACGGCATCGGTGAGCGCGGTCGAGCCGGAGACCGTCGCTTCCTCGGTGGTGCGCACCCGGCCGACCAGCGCGCGGAAGCGGTCCGCGTACCGATCGTCCTGGTAGTCGGCGAGGTCGTCGGCGAGACGGTCGAGCATCTGATCGAGCGACTCGATGACGGGGGCTCGCACGCCGGCGGTCGCCTCGACCGACGCCGGGTCGACCGCCCAGAGTCGCCCGAACCGGAAGGCGGCGACGTTCGTGCCGACGGCGACGCCGTTCAACTCGATGGCCCGCTCGATGCTGGCCGGATCGATCGGCAGCGCGCCGGCCTGGACGGCGACACCGAGCACGAGGATGTTGGCGGTCGTCGTGGCGCCGAACAGACCGCGCGTCATGGCTGCGGCGTCGAGATACCGGTTGACGTCGGGCCGCGAGACCTCGTCCATCCGATGGCGCAGCTCGGCCGACTCGGGATACGACCGCGTGTCGGGGTGCACGACCATGTCGCCCGTCGGCACGACGTCGACCGAGCCGATCACGACCGTGCGGCCCGGGGTCGCCGCGGATCGGTGGGCCTCGCTGGCGGCGGCGAGCATGTCGAAGGCGAGGAACGCATCGACGCCGGCGGCGTTGGCGTGATTGCTCGCGGTCGGGCCGTCGCGCGACACCCGGACGTCGCTCGACACCGGGCCCGCCTTCTGCGACAGCCCGGTCTGGTCGAGGCCGCGCACGTGGAAGCCGTCGAACAGTGCGGCCGTGCCGATGATCTGGCTGACCGTGATGACGCCGGTGCCGCCGATGCCGGACAGGCGAACGGTGAAGCGGTCGGGGTGGACGAGCGGCACGGGCGTCGGCAGGTCGGCCGGATCGGGCGCGGTGGCGGCCCGACGCTCGACCGTGACGTCGGGGTCGACCGTGACGGTGGCGAACGCCGGGCAGTCGCCCTGGAGACACGAGAAGTCGAAGTTGCAGCTCGTCTGGTGGATCGCCGTCTTGCGCCCGTAGGGGGTGTCGATCGGCTGGACCGACAGGCAGTTCGACTTGTCGCCGCAGTCGCCGCATCCCTCGCAGATCCGCTCGTTGATCACGACCCGGAACCCGGGCTTGGCGAGCAGGCCGCGGCTGCGGGCGCGCCGCTTCTCGGCGGCGCACCCCTGGTCGTGGATGAGCACCGTGGTTCCGGGCACGGCGGCCAGCTCGCGCTGCGACTCGTCGAGCCGGCGGCGGTCGCGCACCTCGACGCCGGGCGGCCAGGTCTCGCCGTCGAAGCGGTCCGGATCGTCGCTGGTGACGATGATCCGGGCGACGCCTTCGGCCATGAGCATGCGGGCGATGTCGGGCACGTCGACCGCGCCCTGGGCGTCCTGGCCACCGGTCATCGCGACCGTGCCGTTGTGGAGCAGCTTGTACGTGATGTCGATCCCGGCAGCGACCGAGGCGCGGATCGCCAGCGAACCGGAGTGGAAGAAGGTGCCGTCGCCGAGGTTCTGGACGAGGTGCTGGCGCTCGACGAACGGCGCCATCCCGATCCACTGGGCGCCCTCGCTGCCCATGCAGGTGAGCCCGACGATGTCGCCGTGGCGCTCAGGGTCCATCAGCGCGACCATCGCGTGGCATCCGATGCCGCCGCCGACGAGCGTGCCCTCGTCCACGCGGGTGCTGGTGTTGTGCGGGCATCCCGAGCAGAAGTACGGCGCGCGGTTGACCGTGAGCGGGATCAGCTGACGTTCGGGCTGGGGTCGCTCGGGGCGGAGCCGGTCGGCCAGCCGCCGGCCGAGGTGATGGCGCAGGGCGGGAACCAACCGGTCCGCGTAGAGCAGGCCGTCGTAGGGAACGAGCACGTGGCCGTCTTCGTCGCGCTTGCCCCACACCTTGGGGCGGTCGGCGACGTCGTAGAGCGCGTCGCGGACGAGCAGCTCGAGCGTCGGGTTCTTCTCCTCGAGCACGAGCACGTCGCTGAGACCGGCGGCGAACTCGCGTACGTCGTGGCGGTCGAGGGGCACCGGCATCAACAGCTGGAACAGTCGGATGCCGGAGGCGCGCAGGTCGTCGTCGTTGACGAAGCCGAGCACCTCGAGCGCCTCGCGCACCTCGCGGTAGGTGTGGCCGCAGGCCGCGATGCCGATCCAGTCGTCGCCGCTGCGGACGGTGACCCGGTTGAGGTGGTTGAGGGCGCCGTACTCGCGCGCCAGCTCGGTCCGGACCTCGAAGAACTCGCGTTCCATGTCGAGCGTGTGCGGGGTGATCAACCGGCCGTTGGGATGGGGACGGAACACGCGGCCGTCGATCTCGACCGTCGGGACCACGGGTGCGACGCGACCCGGATGGACGTCGATCGTGCCGGTCCCGTCGGCGACCGGCGTCACGAGCTTGAGGCCCGACCACAGACCGCTCGCCCGCGACAGCGCGACCGCGTGGCGGGTCAGGTCGAGCGCCTCTTGGACGTCGCCGGGGAACAGCACCGGCATGTGGAGGTCGACCATGGTGGCGTCGCTCGACGACGGCAGCGTCGACGACTTCGCGGCCGGGTCGTCGCCCACCACCGCGACGACGCCACCGTGGGGAGCCGTGCTCGCGAACACGGCGTGCCGGATCGCGTCGCCGGCGCGGTCGATGCCCGGACCCTTCCCGTACCACATGCCGAGCACGCCGTCGTAGCGGCAGTCGTCGAGCGTCACCGCGAGCTGGCTCCCCATCACCGCCGTCGCCGCCAGCTCTTCGTTGACGCCCGGCTGGTTGACGATCGGGAGATCGGGCACGGTGCTGCGGGCGCGCTCGACCTCCTCGCCGAACAGGCCGACCGGCGATCCCTGGTATCCGCTGATGAACGCTGCGGTCGTCAACCCGTTCGCCCGGTCGATGCGCAGCTGGTCGACGGGAAGACGCGCGATCGCCTGCAGGCCGGACAGAAAGACGCGGCCGTCCTCCCGCCGGTACCGGTCGGCGAGCTGATAGTCGGACAGGTCGGCGCGGCTCGGGCGGGCGGTGTCGGTCACCCGGCCAGTCTGCCTCATCGGGCGGCGGCGTCGGCGAGGGGGCGTCCATCACCGACCGCCCGCACCCGATCGGGCGACGCGACCGCTCGCGGTTGCGGACGAGGGGCGCGTCGTCCGCGATGATGGCGCGCGTGATCGTCGTGGCCGGAGAAGCGCTCGTCGACCTGGTGATCGACCCGGACGGCATGGTGGCCGCAGCGCTCGGTGGTGCACCGTTCAACACCGCTCGCACCTGTGGCCGGCTCGGAGCGCAGGTCGCCTTCCTCGGCTCGATCTCGATCGACCGGTTCGGCACCCTGCTGGCGGCACGCCTCGACGCCGATCGCGTCGCGACCGACCATGTCGTGCGCCTCGATCTGCCGACGACGCTCGCGGCCGCCGAGCTCAACGAGCACGGTGCGGCGAGCTACCGGTTCTACATCCAGGGAACGTCGGCGCCGGCGCTGTCGATGGTCCCGGACGAGCTGGCCCCCGAGGTGGTGTTCACGGGTGGGCTCGGCCTGGTGCTCGAGCCGATGGCGGAGACGGTCGAGGCGTTCGTCGCCGAACGGGCAGGTGCGTCGCTGGTGATGGTCGACGTCAACTGCCGGCCGCTGATCGTGCCGGATCGCGCGTCGTACGCCGCTCGCGCCGAGCGCGTGCTGCGGCACGCGTCGATCGTGAAGGTGAGCGACGAGGACGTGAACTACCTCTTCCCCGGGCTCGAACCGATGGCTGCCGCGCGCCGCATCCTCGACCTCGGGCCACGCGCCGTGCTGCTGACGGCCGGCGGAGGTTCGGTCAACGTGCTGACCGCTGACGGCGTGCGCAACGTGCCGGTCGACCCGGTCGACGTCGTCGACACGATCGGTGCCGGCGACGCGTTCGGCGGCGGGTTCCTCTCGTGGTGGGCGGCGTCGGGCTTCGGTCCCGACGAGCTGTCGTCGCTCGACCGACTCGAAGCAGCCGTGACGGCCGCCAACGAGGTCGCGGGCATCGTGTGCACGCGTCGCGGTGCCGACCCGCCCTGGCGCCACGAGCTGCGCCCCGACTGGTCGCCCTGAGTCGATCCGGGTTCCCGGCGTCGATCCCGTATCGGCGTGGATCGCAATCGTCAGGCGATCCGTTCGGTCGCCGGGAGCTCGAGGATCAGGTCGGTGCGGCCGAACGCGCGCTCGACGACGAGGCACCCCAGGTTGTGACCGAGGCGGCGGATCGCGCGGCCCCGCCGCGTGGTCCGGATGGTGAGCCTCCGGTAGTTCAGGTCGATCGCCCGCTCGACCGCGGCCCGGGCGAGGGCGGTTCCGATGCCGGCGCCGCGCCGGTCGGCGGCCACGGCGAGGAACAGCTCGCCGGCCCCGTCGACGCGGGCGAGTCCGACGATGCGGCCGCACTCGACGGCCGCGAGGCGGAAGCCGCCTCGCCCGGCCAGCGCCGTCAGCAGTGAGGGGAACGGCTTCGGCGCCGGCCGGGCGGAGGGTCCGAACGAGCGGCGCTCGGCGCGCAGCTCGTGGAGGAAGAGCTCGACGTCGCGGTCGAGGACCGGGTGGTCGGCACGGACGATGTGGTGTGAGCACATGCCGTGATCGTCGCAGTGGCATGTGACCGCGCGGCCAACGGCGCGTGAGCACTGCGTGAGCAGTGCGTGACCACCGTGTTACGGCACCCTGGGCCTCGTGCTCACCGCTCGGCCGTAGGTGACGCCCTCGATCTCGGTGGCTGTGGCGCGCTCGCGGATGTCGGCGGCCACGCCGTCGAACTGGTCGTCGACGACGGCGGTCACCTCGGCCAGCAAGCCGCGCACCTCCTCGCGGAGCGCGATCAGGATCGCGTGGTCGACCCGTCCCTGCAGCAGGCTGCCGAGCGCGTCGTGACCGCACTCCACGGCGGCGTCGTCGGGCGGTGAGGCGACGAGCACCCGCGCGACGTAGTCGCCCACCGCCCGGGCGGCTCGCTCGATTGCGGCCACCAGCTCCGCCGAGGCGAGCACGCCGTTGGCCGCCGCTCGGTCGGCGAGGCGCGCGATGGTCGACGCCGTCCGCAGCGGCGCCCGCAGGCCGTCCGAGATGTGTTCGAGACGGTCGACCTCGGCGCGGCTCGGCCAGCGCATCGGCGCCCAGCGCGACACCTCGCGTCCGAACTGCGTGGAGCCGTAGGTGCGCTCCAACTCCTGGTCGATGCGGCGCGCCCGCGCCGTCAGCGGTCGCTCGCCGTGCGCCGGCGCATGGCGGTCGTCGCCGTCGCGCAGCACGGTGGCGGCGATCTCGAGCGCCTCGGTTGCCCGCCGTGTCGCCTTGCGGAACCGGTTCCGGATCAGCGCCGCCGGATCGGGCGGCAGGACGCCGAAGATGACGGTCAGCGCCGTCCACACGCCGACGAGACCGGCAAGCACACGGTCGGGGAACCATCCCTCGGAGCCCGGGATGGTGGCCAGCACGACGGCGTTGATCGTGGCGTAGGTGACGGCGAGCTCGCGGTCGATGAGCATGCCGGTGACGAGGGCGGTGATCGCCATGATGACGCCGATCTGCCAGGTGCCCGCTCCGACCAGCGGCGCCAGGACGTCGGCGGCGACGACACCCACGAAGAGCCCGGCGACGAGCACCGCCGAGCGGCTGAGCCGGCGCTCGTGACCGAGCCCGAGCGCACCGACGGCGGTGATGGGCGCATAGGCGGCGGCGCCCGGCGCGAGCTGGCGGGCGATCCACCACGAGACCGCGGCGGCGACGCCCATCTGGATCGCCGGCCAGAACCACCAGCGCGCCCGGCGGCGGACCGCGTGCCAGCTGTCGCTCAGGTCGGCGTCGGGCAGGCTGTCGTCGAGTCGCTCACGGAGGGCGCGCACCTGCTCGATCACCGACCGGGCGTACCCGGGGGGTGGTCGGGGGAAACGGTCAGCCCGCGCCGGCGCGGCGACAGGGTTGGCCCCGCAGCGACCCGCATTCGGGGTGCTCGTCGGGCGCGTCCACGCCGGCGACGACCGGCAGGACGACCCGCGACGGGTACGCCGCGTCGTGGGCGATCGTGACCCGCTCCCCGCCGGCGATCGTGTCGAACTCCCAGACCGGTCGGTTGCCGCCGGGCGCGTCGACGATCAGGCGGATGCGCGACCCGGCCCGGAACACATGGGCGAACGGGAACACCTCGACCCGCACGAGCTCGAACGCGCCGTCGGGCAGCGGTGCGGCGTCCTCGCGCCGGTGGGTGTGCACCGGCCGAGTGTCGGTCGACTCACCGTCGTCGAGGGCGCGATTCGACGCCCGCAGCCAGCCGCTCTGGACGTACATCTCCTGGCCGTCGGGTCGCAGCTCGGTGATCGTCACCTCGACGTCGGTGTCGCCGAGGTTCGACTGCAGCCACAGGTCGACCGAGGCCGACCCGACGACGACGATCTCGCCCGCGAGCGGGTCGGTCGCGAAGGAGGCAAAGGTGCCCGGCCCTCCCTCCCGCCAGTCGTAGACGACGTCGACCGACCAGATGCCGCCTGAGGAGCCCTCGTAGAACGCCTGGGGGATCGCGTCGGGGAGCGCGAGGTACTCGGTGGCCGACCCGTCGGCTCCGGGCACCCTCGCGAGCCGGCCGGCGTCGTCGAGGAACCAGGCCGTCGGCTCGGCCCCGGGGACCGGCCACGCGTCGAAGGCGGCCTCGAAGCGGGCCATCGGCGCCCGGGCGGGGTAGCCGTCGGCCGCGCCCTCCTCGAACAGGACGCGGATCGGCGGCTCGGATTCGAACGCGGCGAGCGCGTCGGCGTGCGCCATGCCGGCGAAGCGGTCGGCCTCGGGGAGGGCGACGTCGGTCGTGCCGAAGATGCCGGCGGCGAGCAGGGGCACGACACCGCGTGCTGCAGCGAGTGACGGCGTGCGCTC
Source organism: Ilumatobacter sp. (assembly GCA_041596155.1). Lineage (GTDB taxonomy): Bacteria > Actinomycetota > Acidimicrobiia > Acidimicrobiales > Ilumatobacteraceae > Ilumatobacter. Next base: position 7,390 of record JBFHJC010000088.1, read on the forward strand.
GGCGACGTACAGGTCGAGGAATTCGAGGTAGCGGGGGAACACGGACGGCCCGATCGACTCCGTGTGGAGCCCGTTCACGAGGGTCGCGTAGAACTGATCGGTGCCGGTGAAACGGTCGAGCATCGTGGCGAAGTGGCCGCCGGTCTGCTCGTCCTGCCAGGCGCCGGCGACGAACGTCGGCACGGTGATGCGATCGACGAACAGCCGGGGCGCGATCTCGGCTGCCACGGCGTCGGTCCAGTACGGGTTGTCGTACGTCTCCTGCAGCAGGTCGGGGTTCTGGAGGCGCAGGGTCTGGTTGGCCGTGCACTCGTCGTCGCCGCCGGCGATCCGTGCGGCGGCCCAGGCCTGACCCTCCGGCCGGGCCTCCTCGAGCCGCTCGGCGATCCACGGCACGGCGAAGCCCGTGTTGAGGATGCCGCCGGGGTAGAGCGTCGAGATGGCGCTGTCGGCCAGCACGGAGAACGGGGTGATGGCGGCCAGGCTCGGTGGCTGTGTCTGGGCGACGAAGAGCTGGCTGATCCCGGGGTACGAGACGCCGACCATGCCGACGCGACTGCCGTGCACCCACGGTTGGGCAGCGACCGCCTCGATCACGTCGTAGCCGTCGAGGCTCTGCGCATACTCGAAGAACCGGAACGAACCGCCGCTGCACCCGGTGCCGCGGATGTTGACGCCGACATACGCGTATCCGAGGTTCGTGAAGAGGTCGGAGAAGCCGCGGGCCTCGGGGTCGCTTGGGGTGGAGCCCGAGTACTCGACGACGGTCGGGTAGGGGCCGGCGTCGGGCGGGCCGGGGAGCCACACGCTCGCGGACAGGGTGGTGCCGTCGCGCGTCGTGATGTAGCCCAGCCCGTCGGTCGGCAGCCGCTGCTCGTGGTAGAAGGCAGGCTCGGGATGCTCCTCGCGGCCGAGGACGTCGAAGGGCTCGGTCCACCCTTCGACGGTGACGAGGCGGTGGTCGACGCTGCTGTCGAGGTTGCGGAGGACGAGCCCACCGAGCTCGTCGACGACGCCGCCCGGAAGTGGTTCGATCGTCTCGCCCTCGGCGAGCGGGCGGAACTCGAAGTCGCCCGGCACGACGTGCACCGAGGTGCCGGGCGCCGCACCGACGATCGCGATCTGCTCGACGCCCGGGCGCACCTCGGCGTCGAGGTCGATCACCGGCGGGTCGGCGACGAAGTCGTGCAGGATCGCCCGCTCGGCGGACGGCGCCGCCTCGGTCGGGGCGGTGGTGGTCGGCCGGTCGGACGCCACCGTCGTCGCATGGGCGCTCGACTCGGCGGCCCCCGAGGGTTGGCCGCCGGTGCCCGATGAGCACGCCGCGGCCGTCAGGCAGGTCGCGAGGGCGATCGCGGGCCGGCTCCGTCGCATGGCTCCAGTCTGGCCGGGCGGGTACCGTTGGCCCGTGGCCGAGCTCGATCTGCTCCTCTCCGACCTGCGCCGTCTCGTCGAGGTGGAGTCCCCGTCGCTCGACGTCGACGCGGTCGCGAAGTCGGCCGATCATCTCGGCCGGCTCATGGAGGAGCGGCTCGGGCGGTCGCCGGATCTCGTCGACGGGCCGGCCGGGCCGCACGTCCACTGGTCGGGCGGCGGCGAGCCGAAGGTGCTGATCCTGGGTCACCACGACACCGTGTTCCCGCTCGGCACGCTCGCCGAGCGGCCGTTCGACGTGGCCGACGGCCGCGCCACCGGGCCGGGGGTGTTCGACATGAAGGCCGGCATCGTCCAGGCGATCCATGCCGTCGCTGCGCTCGCCGATCCGGCCGGCGTCGAGATGTTGTTCACCGCTGACGAGGAGGTCGGGTCCGGAACGTCGCGCGGCCTGCTCGAGGAGCGCGCCCTCGCATGCGGCAACGTGCTCGTGCTCGAGCCGAGCGCCGACGGCGGCGCGGTCAAGACCGGGCGCAAGGGCACGGGCACGTTCGACGTCGTCGTGCGGGGTCGGGCGGCCCACGCCGGCCTCGAACCGGAGAAGGGCGTGAACTCGCTGGTCGAGGCGGCCGAGCAGGTGCTCCGGATCGCGGGATTCGCCGATCCGGCGGCGGGCACCACGGTGACGCCGACGGTCGCGAAGGCCGGCACTGCCGACAACGTCGTCCCGGCCGAGGCACGCATCAGGGTCGACGTCCGCGTCACGAGCGCTGCCGAGAAGGCGCGGGTCGAGGCGCTGTTCGCCGCCCTGTCGCCGGTCGATCCGCAGGCGTCGATCGCCGTCACCGGCGGGGTCGGGCGGCCCCCGATGCCGGAGTCGGCGTCGGCGACGCTGTTCCCGCTCGCCGCGGCGGCGTGCCCCGGCATCACCGGCGTCGCGGTCGGGGGCGGCAGCGACGGCAACTTCACCGCCGCGCTCGGGGTGCCGACGCTCGACGGCCTCGGCGCGGTCGGCGGGGGCGCCCACGCCGACCACGAGTACGTGGACGTGGCGACGATGCCCGGGCGCGTCGACCTCCTCGTCGGCATCCTGGAGCGGTTGCTGTGACCGTCGCCGTCCGCAGCGATCTCGCCGAGGCGCACCGGCTGGCGTGGGAGCACCTGGCGGCGCCGGGGAGCTGGTGGACCGGCGCTCAGCGGATCGAGCTCGCCACCACGGCCCTCGTCGCGATCGCCGACGACGATCCGCTGCCGCCGTGGGTCGGCATCAGCCTCGCCGGCCGGCTGCCGGACGAGCGAGTCGCACCCGACATGGCCCACGACATCATCTATCGGATCGCCCGCCACGCGGGAACGATGACCGAGGACGTGTACCGCGTCGCCGCCGAGGCGCTCGGCGAGCTGCCCTACGTCGAGGTGTGCGCGATCGCGTCGACGGTGGGTGCCGTCGCCCACTTCTGCCGCAACGTCGGGCAGCCGGTTCCGGCCCTGCCCGAGCCCGTCGGCGGCGAGCCCACGGGCGAGCGACCCGACGAGCTGGCCGCTGCCGAGCTCAACTGGGTGCCGGTCGCCGCGCCGGCCGACCGGTGGCCGGCCGTGGTGCAGGCGTACACCGCGGTGCCGGGGGAACAGCACAACACCTGGCGGATGGCCGCCGCCCAGTACATCCCGGTCGACGAGATGGTGCACGCCGACTGGATGCGCCGACGCGACGGCCTGACGCGCGCCCAGACCGAGCTGATCGCCACACGTGTCGCCCAGCTGCGCGAGTGCTTCTATTGAACGGCCGCCCACGCCAGCATGCTCAGTTGGAGCAGCTCACAGACCGGCGGTCAGGTTCACCTGACCTCGGTGGCCGCCGGTGCCGCCGACAACGGTGTCGACCACGGCGACGTGATCTTGCGCTTCGCGACCGCGTGCGCGGGTCGGGACGACGACGAGCTCGCCGACGCGCGGGCCCGCCTGGTCGACGCGACCGACGAGGCGTTCATGGTCGACGCTGCGGCGGTCGCGGCCAACTTCGAGATGATGACCCGACTCGCCGACTCGACCGGGGCTCGCATGCCGGCGGACGTGCTCGAGCAGCGCGCCGCCGCGATCGGGGCGATGGGTGTCGGCGAGCTCACCAGCCGCCGCTGACGTACGAGTTGCGTCAGACACAACTCCTACGTCGGTCATGTGTCGTGGTCGGCGGTGGGGTCGAGCTCGAGCGGCCCGCCGCCGCCGAGCGTGCCGGCGTGGCGGTAGACGTCGAGCTTGCGGCGGCTGTCGGTGATGTCGAGGTTGCGCATCGTGAGCTGACCGATGCGGTCGAGGGGGCCGAACGCGGCATCCTCGACGCGCTCCATCGACAGCCGGTCGGGCTCGTAGGTGAACCGTCCGCCGGCCGTGTCGATCGTGTCGACGATCGAATAGTCGTCGCCGCGGCGGAGGCGGAGCACGACCTCGCCGGTGACGGCCGACCCGACCCAGCGCAACAGCGGCTCGCGAAGCATCAGCGACTGCGGGTCGAACCAGCGGCCCTCGTAGAGCAGGCGGCCGAGCCGGCGGCCCATCGTCATGTAGTTCTCGATCGTGTGCTCGTTGTGGATCGCGGTGAGCAGGCGCTCGTAGGCGATGTGCAACAGCGCCATGCCCGGGCCCTCGTAGATGCCCCGCGACTTGGCCTCGATGATGCGGTTCTCGATCTGGTCGCTCATGCCGAGGCCGTGTCGGCCGCCGATCGCGTTCGCCGCCAGCACGAGGTCGACGTGTGACTCGAACTCCGCTCCGTCGATCGCGACCGGCCAGCCCTCCTCGAACCGGATCGACACGTCCTCGGGTGCGATCTCGACGGACGGATCCCAGTGGGCGACGCCCATGATCGGCCGGACGATCTCCATCCCGGTCGCCAGCTCCTCCAGCGCCTTGGCCTCGTGGGTGGCTCCCCAGATGTTGGCGTCCGTCGAGTACGCCTTCTCCACCGGGTCGCGGTAGGGGAGGTCGCGCGCCTGGAGGAACTCGCTCATGCCGGTGCGGCCGCCGAGCTCGTCGACGAACTCGGGGTCGAGCCACGGTTTGTAGATCCGCAGGTCGGGGTTGACCATCAGCCCGTAGCGGTAGAACCGCTCGATGTCGTTGCCCTTGTAGGTGGAGCCGTCGCCCCAGACGTCGACGCCGTCCTCCTTCATCGCTCGCACGAGCAGGGTGCCGGTGACCGCACGTCCGAGCGGCGTCGTGTTGAAGTACGTCCGGCCGGCGGTGCGGACGTGGAACGCGCCGCACTGCAGTGCCATCAGCCCCTCGCGCACGAGCTCGGCGCGACAGTCGACGAGACGCGCCTCCGCGGCGCCGTACTGCTTCGCCCGCCCGGGCACGCCTGACAGGTCCGGCTCGTCGTACTGGCCGAGGTCGGCGGTGTAGGTGTAGGGGACGGCGCCGCGCTCGCGCATCCAGGCGACGGCGGCCGACGTGTCGAGCCCGCCGGAGAACGCGATCCCGACCCGTTCTCCCACCGGGAGCGACATCAGCACCTTCGACATGGCGAACGACGCTACCCGGAGCGGTCGCCGGCGGCTTCGGCCGCCGGCTCGGCGTCGCGGGAGCCCACGGGCCGGTACGTGCCGGTCAGCGCAGCGATCGACAGCGCCGCGCCGGAGCCTGCGACGACCAGCTCGACGACGGCGAGCGAATCGACGCGGCCGAGGTCGCCGGCGCCGACCCCCGCCAGGATCGCTGCGGCCGCCAGCCCCCACCACGGGAGCCGACGCGCCCCGTTGATGGTCGCCAGCAGCACGAGGAGCGGCGGCAGGAACACGACGAGCTGCACGACCCGCGGCTGCGGGTCGCCGCGCGGTCCGAGCCACCACGTCGACAGGCCGAGCTGGACACTGGTGTTCCAGATCGCCGCCAACGCCATCATCACGGCGATCCAACCGATCGCCATCGCCCAGCGCCATCCCGACGTCAGCTCGCCGGCGCGGTGGGGACGCGGCGGGGCGATCGGGATCGCCGCCGTCGGAGCGGGCGGCGGGGGTGGCGGGAACGGCGGCGCGGTCGCTGCCGCCCGCTGCCCG
>JBFHJC010000089.1:0-12770 GCA_041596155.1 Ilumatobacter sp.
CGCCCGGGTCCTGGTCGTCGGCGCCCCCAGACGGCAGCTCGGCGACGCGTGCCTCGAGATCTTGCTCGAGCGCGCTCATCGACGCGTGCCAGGCCGCCGGGTCGGTGATGCGGAGGAGCTCGCGAAGCTCGGTCCGGGCATCGCCGGTCGCGCCGGGTTCGAGGAGGGCCAGCGCGACGGCGATGCTGAGCGGGGAGATGACCATGTTGCCGCCGGACGAGTCAGCAGTTGCCGCCAGAACATCGAAGCCGAACGCGGTCACCGCTCCGCCGGCTACGTCTGGCGTCGCCGATGAGGGCTGCCGAGCCGGCATCGCGACGAGTCGCGGGGTGGCGGCGGGATCGTTCGGCTCGTCAGGCGTCGTGGTCACGGTGCTGTCGACGTGGTCGGTCGTGGTCGGGGCGGCCGTGTCGTCGCGTGCACCGCACGAGGCGGCGGCCAACGCAGCGACGACCGAAGCAGCGAGCGCGCGCGATCTCATGCCCATTGGACGTCGCTCGGGCGCCCGCGGTTCCGACCACGGTGGATCGCGTGGCGCAGCTCGATCCGGCTCTTGCCGGTCCGGCGAAGCCCAAATGGTCCGGTCGATCGCGTCGCGTTGGCCAAGTGGGCGAGTGGCGAAGCGGAGCGGGGCCGGCGAGCTCGGGAGGCGCAGCCGAGCGGGTTCACCGCGAGGCGAAGCCCGATGAACTCAGTCGCCTTCCTTGACCGCCCGCAGGACGAGGGTCGTCGGCACCGGTGAGATGTCGGTGACGCCGAGCTCGAGGATGCGGTCGACGCGGAAGTTGGCCCGGCCGAGCTGGGTGTGCCAGTCGCCGATCGTGCGCCCGACGGTGCCGTAGGGCAGCACCTTCGAGCCGTACTCGTCGGTCGAGTGCACGCCGGCGAACGGGTGCGGCACCACGATCACGAACGGTCGGCTCGCCCGCAGCACGCGGTGCACCTGGCGAAGGAGACGCCCCAGATCGTCGACGTCGGTGATCGTGTGGTCGGCGACCACCAGCTCGACCGATCCGCTCGTCGCCAAGCCGAGGTCGGCGAGATCGCTCTCGTGGCACTCGACGCGCACCTCGGCGTCGGCGGCGGCCTGGCGGAGGTCGTCGATGCGGACTGGATCGGGGTCGACCGCGATCGCCTTTGCGCCGGCGAGCGCGAACGCCACCGCGTTGTGGTGCCGGCCGATCCCCAGCTCGATGGCGCGCTTGCCGTCGCTGAGATCGCCGCACAGCCGCAGCTCGTGCTCGTCGGGGAGGTCTCGGCCGAACCGGATGGGTGTCGTCACGGCGCCCAGTCTGGCGGATGGGTAACCTCCTGGGATGGGTTTCACGGTCGGGGCGCTGCGCAGTGGCGGGGAGCCACGTCGCGGCATCGTCGACCACCGCCTCGCCCGGCGGATGCTGATCAACCAGGTCCGGTTGGGCCGCATCAGCCGCACGGAGGTGTGCGACGCCCACCCCGAGCTCATCCGGGCCGCTCGCAACGTCGGCGTCGTCACCCGCGCCGACTGCCCCATCTGCGAGGAGTCCAAGCTGAGCATCGTCACCTATGTGTTCGGCCACGGGTTGCCGGCCTCCGGTCGGTGCGTCACGAGCGCCAAGGAGCTGCGCCGCCTCGGCCGGGCGAGTCGGGGCGAGCTGACCGCCTATGTGGTCGAGGCCTGTGCTGACTGCCGGTGGCACCATCTCCTGAGGGTCATCCCGGTCTGAGGTCCGCGCCCGGGGCGGCGTCCGAGGCGATCAATGGGACCGCACGGGGACTCGCAGCGACGGTGCCCGGTTCATCGTCGACCGCCTCGTTGACGTCGAGCGCGGCGAGAGATCCCGGCCGCGACGCCCGGAGCCCTCAGAGCCCGGGGTCGTTCGTCTGGCCGTGCGCGGTCCAGTAGTCGTTGATCGCGCCTTGGATGCGGACGTACCAGATGATGTTGCCGATGAGCGGCAGGAGGAACCACAGCCCCCACAAGGTCGTGATCGGCGGTTCGCGCCCCTCGGCGCGGTAGAGCTGTTCGACCTCACTGGCGAGCAGGAACATCGTGACGGGCAGCACGAGGATGGCGATCACGATGTGGAGCGCGCCCCCGAGGCCGCGTCCCGACCAGCGCTGCAACTCGTCGCCGTTCTGGTAGCTCCACACCCAGCACCACACCCCGCACGTCACGAACGCCAGCAGGATCACCAGACCGGTCGAACGTCGCTTGCCGAGCTGCTGGTACGGAGCCGGCGGGACGATGCCGTAGGCAGCGGGCGCTGGGCCGGGTGGCCCTGACGGCGGGGGAGGCGGGGAGGACGGCGGTGGCTCGAACGTCACGGTCCGCGACCGTATCCGCCGCCGGTGTTCGCCAGGTGTACGAGCCGCATCGCGACCACCTACGCTGCCCCGGCGTGGCAGGCGCATGGTTCGAATCGGTCGCCGTCGCCCAGCGGCGCGCCAAGCGACGGCTCCCGAAGTCGGTGTACGGAGCGCTGATCGCGGGTGCCGAGCGGGGCCTGTCGCTCGACGACAACCTGGCGGCGTTCGACGAGCTCGGTGTTCGCCCGATCACGGCCGGCCAGCCGGCGATCCGCGAGATGAGCACCACCGTCATGGGACAGCCGATGTCGATGCCGGTGATCATCTCGCCGACCGGCGTCCAGGCGGTCCACCCCGACGGCGAGGTCGCCGTCGCCCGCGCCGCCGCCGCTCGCGGTGTCGTCATGGGACTGAGCTCGTTCGCCAGCAAGCCGATCGAGGAGGTCGTGGCCGCCAACCCCCAGACGTTGTTCCAGATCTACTGGGCCGGCGAACGCGACTCGATCGTGGCCCGCATGGACCGCGCCAAGGCGGCCGGCGCCGTCGGTTTGATCCTCACGCTCGACTGGTCGTTCGTGCACAGCCGCGACTGGGGTAGTCCGTCGATCCCGCAGGACATGAGCCTGCGCACGATGGCCAAGCACGCGCCCGAGGTGGCGGCCAAGCCGTTGTGGCTGCTCGAGTGGCTCCGGAACGGAGTCCTGCCGGGCCTCGGCGTGCCCAACTTCCCGGTCGGGGGTCAGCCCGTTCCCGGATTCTTCGAGGCATACGGCACCTGGATGGGCACGCCGCCGCCCACGTGGGACGACGTGGCGTGGCTGCGCGAGCAGTGGGGCGGTCCGTTCATGGTGAAGGGCATCGGACGTGCCGACGAAGCCCGTCGCGCCCTCGACGCCGGCGCGACGGCGATCTCGGTGTCGAACCACGGGGGGAACAACCTCGACGGCGCGCCGGCGCCGATCCGGGTGCTGCCCGAGGTGGTCGCCGCCGTAGGCGATCAGGTCGAGGTCGTGATGGACGGTGGCATCCGTCGCGGCAGCGACGTCGTGAAGGCGCTGGCGCTCGGCGCCCGGGCGGTGATGATCGGGCGCGCCTACCTCTGGGGCCTGGCCGCCAACGGGCAGGCCGGCGTCGAGAACGTGCTCGACGTGCTGCGCAACGGCATCGACTCGACGATGCTCGGGCTCGGGAAGGCGTCGATCGCCGATCTGTCGCCCGCCGACCTCGTGGTGCCCGAGGGCTTCAGCCCACCGGTCGGCTGAGCCGCCGTCGTCAGGGCGTCCCACCGAGCGAGCGGACGACGGCCCGGGCCAGCTCCTCGGCTCCGATCGACGACTCGCCGACGTGCCCGAGCTCGGGAGCGAGGGTTGCCGGGCCTCCAGCCGGCCAGGTCACCGGACCGGTCTCCAACGTCGCGAACTCCTCGGGCCGAGGGTGGTTCGCCGGCGCCCGGTCGGGGTACAGGACGGCGCAGCATGGAGCCCTACCCGATCCTGCTCGCCGTCCTGGGCGTCGCCGTGCTGGCGGCCGCCGTCCTGCCGCGCGTCGTCGGCCGGTTGCCGATCTCGGTCCCGATGGTGCTCGTGGCCGTCGGCATGCTGGTGTTCGCGCTGCCGTTCCCGCTCGACGGGCCGCAACCGGGCGGCAGCGACGACGACGTCGCCGAGCGCCTGACGGAGCTCGTCGTGATCGTCTCGCTGATGAGCGCCGGGCTCAAGCTGCGACGGCCGCCGGGGCTCCGGAGCTGGGCGGTGACCTGGCGCCTGCTGGGCGTCACCATGCCCTTGACGGTGATCGCCATCGCCGTCCTCGGCGCCGTCGTCCTCGGCCTCCCGATCGCCGCCGCGATCCTGCTCGGCGCGGTGCTCGCGCCCACCGACCCGGTGCTCGCCTCCGACGTCCAGCTCGGTGGGCCCGGCGACGACGACGACCAGGACGCAACCGGCCAGGTGCGCTTCGCGGTCACGTCCGAGGCGGGTCTCAACGACGGTTTGGCGTTCCCGATCACCAACCTCGCGATCGCGATCGCAGCCGGCGGGAGCTGGTTCGTGCCATGGCTCCTCGACGACGTGCTGGCAAAGCTCGCGATCGGGCTCGTCGTCGGCCTGGTGCTCGGTCGGCTGATCGGGCGGGCGATGTTCGGTACGTCGCGTTTGGCGCTCGCCCACAGTGGCCAGGGCTTCGTGGCGCTCGGCGCCACCCTCGCCGTGTACGGCATCTGCGAGCTGGTGCACGGCTACGGCTTCCTGGCGGTCTTCGTCGCCGCCGTCACCATCAGGCGGACCGAGCTGCACCACGACTACCAGCAGGTGCTGCACGACTTCGCCGAGACCCAGGAGCAGGTGGCGAGCGTGCTGTTCCTGCTGCTGCTGGGTGGCGCCGCGGTCGACGGCGCGCTCGATGCGCTGACGCCGGCGGGGTTCGGGGTGGCGCTGGCGATCGTGCTGGTCGTGCGGCCGGTCGCCGGCTGGATCGGCCTGCTCGGCAACCCCGACGATGCCCCGACCCGAGCCGCCATCGCCTTCTTCGGCATTCGCGGGATGGGGACGATCTACTACCTCGCCCACGCGGTCAACGAGGAGCTGTTCCCGTTCGCCAGAACCGTCTGGGCGGTGGCGGTGACGACGATCCTGGCTTCGATCGTGATCCACGGCGTGTCGGCCGCCCCGGCGCTCGGCTGGCTCGAACGCCGCCGTGGCCGGGTCGCGGCCCCAGCCGCGCGACGCAGCCGGACGGTGCCGGTGTCGGGGTCCTGACAGGTCGGTCCTCGCCGGGCGGAGCGAGCGCCGGTCCTCGGCGTCCGTCGAGGAATAGGGCCGAACGGCGGACGGTTGACGGCAATCGTCGCCTGTACAGACACGAGCGGGCGGAGGTATTGTCCGGACATGGAACTGCTCCCTGATCGATTGCCCTGGTACATCACCGGGCCCCTGCTCGGCCTGCTCGTCGTGGGCCTGTTCGTCGTCGCCAACCAACCGCTCGGCGCGAGCGGGGCCTACGTCCAGACGATGAAGGCGGCCCGTCACGAGGCCGACACGGTCACCTGGCGGGTCTGGTACTTCGGCGGGATCTTCGTTGGTGGCCTGCTCGCCACGTTGCTCGGGAGCGGCGTCGACGTCCGCACGGGCTACGACGCGATGTTCGCCGCCGGATGGTCGAAGCCGGTCGTGGCGATCATCGTCTTCCTCGCCGCGATCGTCATGGGCTACGGCGCCCGACTGGCCGGCGGCTGCACCTCCGGCCACGGCATCTGCGGCACGGCTCAACGCTCGCCCGCGAGCTGGGCCGCCACGGCCACGTTCGTCGGCACGGCGATCGTCGTCACGTTCATCCTGACGTCGCTCACCAGTCTCGGCGACCTCTCGATGCAGGACGGGGTGCTGCGATGACGAGCCGCATGAACCTCATCGGCGGCCTGTTCGGCGCCGGCTTCGGTTTCGTCCTGGCCGCCGCCCAGCTCCACGAGTACGACACGATCCACAAGACGCTGCGCCTCGCCGAGTTCGACGTGTTCTTGCTGATGGGACTCGCGATCGGCGTATCGCTCCCGCTGCTCATGATCCTCGACCGCAAGGGCGTCAACACCGTCTACGGCGGCAAGCTCAAGCTGTCGCGGTCGCAGATCGAGCGGCATCACATCGTGGGCGGCGCCCTGTTCGGCACCGGATGGGCGTTGGCGGGAACGTGCCCGGCCCCGGCACTCGCCATGCTCTCGTCGGGTGCGCTGTACGGCGCGATCGCCGTCGTCGGCCTGTTCATCGGGTTGTACCTGCGCGATCAGCAGGTGGCCGGCCAACAGATCCCCGAGGGCGATGGCGAGCACCGCGAGCTGGAGCTCACGCCGAAGGCCTGACGTTGCGCTCGCACGGTCGGCTCAAGCCGGCTCGTGCGGGTAGTGCGTGAGGCAGGCGAAGCACCACCGTTCGAGGTCGGCCATGACGCGCTCGGACGGCTTCTCGTCCCACGCGCCCGGCTTCACGTACTTCCGCCGGACCGGCGCGAGGCCGTCGTCGGCGTCGGCCTCGCGACCGCACGAGTCACATGTCATCGCGCCCGACGATAGGTGAACCAGGCTGCCGCCTAACGTGCTGGCGTGCGTCGTGTCGCCGCGGTCCTGCTCGTGGTCGCGGCGGCGTGCGCCGGGCGCGACGGTGGCCCGCCGCTCCAGCTTCCGGTCGACGACGAGACCGCGCTGGTCGAGGCCGATGGAACGCCGCTCGGGTTCGACCTCGTCGCCGCGCGCGTCGTCGAAGCCGACGGAGAGGTGTGCGATCTCTGCCTCTGGCTGGCGAGATCGGCCGACCAGCGGCGGCGAGGTCTCATGCATGTCACGGACCTCGGTCCGGCGGACGGGATGGCGTTCGTCTACGAGCGCCCGCACACCGCCTGGTTCTGGATGCAGGACACCGTGCTCTCGCTGTCGATCGCCTTCTTCGCCGCGGACGGTGCGTACCTCGACGCGTTCGACATGGAGCCCTGCACCACCCCGACCTGCACCCGCCATGCCACACCGCGCAACTTCCTGATCGCCGTCGAGACACCGCAGGGCGGACTCGCCGAGCTGGGAATCGCGACCGGCAGCCGCATCGAGCTCCTCGACCGCGGCTGCGGCGAGTGACTGGCGGGTAGGTCAGGCGGTGTCGAAGGGCATCTCTGCGCCGCGTGCGACGCGTCGCGACCGCCCGGAGACGATGGCCAGCGCCGCAGCAACATCACCTCGGTAGGGATGCGGAACGCCGTCGGCGAGGGCCGAATCGGCGCGTCAGGCGGCGTCGGATGCCTCGGCGAACACGAACCGGTTGACGTCGATGAACTCGGTCTGGTCGGCGGGCACCTGGTCGGCGGGGAAGATCGCGTCGACCGGGCACACCGGCATGCAGGCGTCGCAGGACGTGCACTCGTCAGGGTTGATGTAGAGCATCGAATCGCCGTGCAGGTGACGAAGGTCGGGATGCGCGGGCAGCGTGTTGGCCACCTCACCGTCGGGGAACTCCGACACCAGGTCGGCGCCCTTCAGCTCGTAGATGCACTGCACGGGACAGACCTCGACGCAGGCCTTGTCCTTGGTGTCGATGCAGGGGGACGTGATGACGTACGGCTCGCCGGCCATGCTGACCACCTCCTGGTCGGATCGGGGGCCGGAAGGCGAGCGTGTACCCGTGTTCGACGACGACCAAACGGTCAGGATCCGGTCGTCGTCGCCGCCAGCCAGGCGTCGTAGAGGTGGGCGTAGACGCCGCCCGCGGCGAGCAGCTCGTCGTGGTGACCGTCGCCGACCAACCGCCCGCCGTCGAGCACGAGCACGCGGTCGGCTCGCGCCGCGGTCGACAACCGGTGCGCGATGGCGATCGTCGTGCGCCCCGCCGCGAGGTGGGTGAGCGCCCGCGAGATCCGCACCTCGGTGAGCGCGTCGACCGACGACGTCGCCTCGTCGAGGATCAGCACGTCGGGGTCGGCGACGCCGGCGCGCAGGAGGGCCACCAGCTGACGCTCGCCTGCCGACAGCGACTCGCCGCGCTCGCCGACCCGAGTGTTGAGCCCCTCGGGGAGCGACCCGACCCAGTCGGCGATGTCGAGCTGCTCGATGAGGGCACCGATCTCGGCCGTCGTGAGGTCGGGGCGGGCGAAGCGCAGGTTCCCAGCGATCGTGTCGTCGAACAGGAACGGCTCCTGCGCGACGACGACGAGGCGTCGGCGGAGCTCGTCGTCGGCGACCTGGGTGAGCGGCACCCCGCCGAGGCGGATCTCGCCGGCCACCGGATCGGCGAAGCGGGCGATCAGCCGACCGAGCGTCGTCTTGCCCGAGCCGGTGGCGCCGACCAGCGCGACCTGCTGGCCGGCCGGGATCCGCACGGTGATCCGGTCGAGCACGACGTCGTCGTCGGTTCCCCGGTCGGCGCGACTGCGGTAGGCGAACATGACGGCGTCGACGTCGACGTCGAGTGGTCCGTGCGGGAGTGGGCGCGGGTGCTCGGGGGCCGGCGGTCCGACCGGCATGTCGAGCACGCCGAGCACGCGACGAAGGCCGGCGACCGCCGTCTGGGTCTGGTCGAGCACCTCGGTGAACTCGGCGATCGGTTCGAGGAACCGGTAGGTGAGGAAGACGAACCCGACCAGCGCTCCCGCAGTCAGACCGCCGCCGGGTCCGATCGCGACGCCGACCGCGACGACCGTCGCGATCGTGACGACCGAGAACACCTCGCCGATCGGGAAGAGGAACGCGCTGATGATGCCGGCTCTGATCTGGGCGTCCGACCGACGCCGTACCGAGCGCCGCGCACGCTGGCCGAACATGCCCCCGGCACGGTAGGCGCGGATCGTCTCGGCGCCGGTCACGAGCTCGGTGACGCTCGACAGCATCTCGCTGTTGCGTTCGCGCGCCTCTCCGTACGCGGCGACGAGATGGCGCTGCACGATCCGGAGCACGAAGAACAGCGGGAGGCTGATCGAGATGGCGACCAGCGCCAGCACCCAGTTGTAGGCGAGCATCACCGCGGCGACGATCACCATCAGCGTCCCGTCGATCAGCCACGCCAGACCGCCCCACTGGAAGAACCGCGTCAGCGTCTCGATGTCACTCGTCACGCGGGCGACGAGGGCGCCGCGCTGCTCGTCGTTGTGGTCGGCGAGGCTGATGCGGTGGATGTGGCCGACGAGGCGCTCACGGAGGTCGTACAGCGCTTGCTCGGCCCGAGCGCCGAGCCGGACGATCGCGGTGCGTTGCGACGCCGCGGCGACGAGCTGCGCGAGCACGCCGATCAGGGCGCACCAGGCGACGAAGCCGAGGTCGACGCCGGCGCGTCCGACGATGCCGCGGTCGATCGCCTGTTGGATCACGATCGGGACGACGACGCGTCCGCCTGCACCGACCGCGGCGAACAGCCAGGTGACGCCGAGGCCCTGTCGGAGCACCGGCGCCTCGGCGAGTCCGCGCCCGATCGCGTCGGTGGCCGAGAACCGGCCGAGTGGCTCGGTCACGACCGCGCCTCCGCGCCTTCGCGGTCGGCCTCGAAGGCCAGGACGATCGCACGGTAGGTCGGCTGGGTGGACATCAGCTCGTCGTGGGTGCCGTGGGCGACGACCCGGCCACCGTCGACGAAGAGGACGTCGTCGGCGAGCGCGATGGTCGACGGACGGGAAGCGACCATCACGACGCTGGCACCCGCGAGCGCGCCGCGGAGGCGCTCGAGCACCCGTTGCTCGGTCGCCGGATCGAGCGCCGACGTGGTGTCGTCGAGGACCAGCAGCTCGGGTCGGTGGGCGAGTGCGCGGGCCAGAGCGACCCGCTGGCGCTGCCCGCCGCTCAGCGTGACGCCGCGCTCGCCGACGACGGTGTCGAGACCGTCGGGGAGGTCGGCGACGAACCGGTCGGCGTCGGCGAGGCGGAGCGCCTCCCAGATCTCGTCGTCGCCCATCGCTCGGCCGACGCGAACGTTGTCGCGCACGGTCCCGGAGAACAGGAAGGCCTCCTGGAACACGAGGGCGCGGTCGCCGGCCGGCACGGCGACGCGGCCGGCGCTCGGTGCGATCAGTCCGGTGATCAGCTCGACGATCGTGGTCTTGCCCGAGCCGGTCGCCCCGACGACCGCTGTGATCGACCCGGCTCGCACGACGGCGTTCGCGCGGCGGATCGTCGGCTCCGCTTCGCCCGGGAACAAGAACGTGACGTCGTCGAGCACGACGGCGGCGGGCGGCTCAGCGGTCGCCAGCGATGTCTCCGGGTCGTCGTCGAACGGCTCGTCGACCACCTCGCGCACCCGTCGGTAGCCGGCGTACGAGGCGGGCAGCTCGGACAGCGCGTATCCGATCAGCCGGAGCGGGAAGACGAGCAGCGTGAACATGTAGACGAACCCCGACAGCTCGCCGATCGTCAGATCGCCGGAATCGACCCGCCACGCGCCGAGCAGGACCAGCCCGACGTTCGTCAGCGCCGGGATGACCTCGAGCATCGCCTCGAACGTGCCGCGCAGGTGGACCGCGCGGATGCGCGGGTCTCGGATGTGGGCGGCCATCGCGGCCAGGCGATCGGTCTCGCGCTGCTCGGCGCCGTAGGCCTTGACGAGCTGGACCGCCTCGAAGCTCTCGTGCACGGCGCCCGAGAACTCGCCGAGCGCGTCCTGGGCGGCGTCGAAGTGGCGGGTGACCGCGCGCTCGTAGACTACGTTGACCGCGAGGATCAGGGGGAGCACGGCGACGGCGACGAGGCCCATCACCGCGTCGACCGAGACGAGCCAGATCGCGGCGACGACCAGCAGGAGGATCGTGCTGGTGGCGAACGGGATCGGCGCCATCACGCCGATCGTCGTGTCGACGTCGACGCCGGCGCGAGCGACCAGTTCGCCGTCGGTGCGGCGCTGGTGCCAGGTGACCGGTTGTGTGACGTAGCGGTCGGTGACCTGGCTCGAGAGCGTCTCGGCGATCCGCCACTGGGTCCGGTGCGCGAACGCCCGGCGGACGACGACGCCGGCGGCCCGGAGGAGGCCGATCCCGATGATGAGGGCGCAGCCTGCGACGACGGTCGAGGTCGCGACCGACCCCTCCTCGAAGCGTGGGAGGACGACGTTGTCGATCATCCACCGGATGGCGATGCTCGATGCCACCGTGCAGAGCGCGAACACGAATGCGCCGCTCACGGCGACGACGAACAGGCGCGGGTGCAGGGCGACGATGTCGCGGAGGAACCCGGCGTAGCGGCGGGCCCGCTCGAACCGTCGACCCGTGTCGGCGCCGTTCACGGCAGGTTTCTATCGCGCGAACGGAAGGTGCCAGGCACCTTCCGTTCGGTCGGATGTCACATCGTCGGTGCGTTCACCGTCCCGTGTGGACGGTGATCGAGCCGCCGCCGAGCAGGGTGGTGTCGTACGCGTCGTCGCCGGCGCCCGGATGGTTGTCGTAGACCGTCTCGTCGGTGACGCGGTCCCAGATCTTGATCCGGAAGGTGTCGCCGTCGGGGTCGTCGACCGCGGTGATCATGAAGCCGTAGTCGCCGAGCCCGTTGATGGTGCCGGAGCCCTTGAACTTGGCGTGGTCGCCGCCGGTGATGACGAGCCACTCGTAGTCGGTCGAGTGGAACTGCAGGTCGGCGGCCTGGAACTGGAAGGTGGCGTTGCCGTCGGGCGTGGTCCTGCCCCTCAGGTACTTCGCCACGAAGCCGAAGTTGGCGGTGCTGGTCAGGTCGGGGTCGGCGGTGTAGGCGCCGGCCGGCGAGTCGATCCAGCCGCCCCCGGTGACGAACCCGGCGCTCGGGTCGTAGACCACGACGAACTGGTGGGTCGCTGTGTCGGTCTGGTCGAACGCGTCGGTGACCGTCAGCTCGACGGTGTGGATGCCGGGCTCGGTGTAGACGTGCACCTGGTCGACGACGGGGTCGGACTCGACGACGATCGTCTCCGTGCCGTCGCCCCAGTCGATCCGCACCGTGTGGGTGTCGGCGACGTCGAGGTCGGTGAAGGTGGCATCCAGGTCGACCGCGGTACCGACTTCGACCGGGTCGACCGGGAGCCGCAGCGAGGTGATGTGCGGCCTGAGGTCCCACAACATCGCCGTGTAGGTGTCGTACGGCTGGTCCTCGGTCGGGGTGCCGAAGCTGATGCCGACCTCCGTGCCGTCGATGTCGTACGGGCCGCCCGGCCCGCCATCGAGGATCGCGGTCATCGTCAGCTCCCATCGCTCGGTCTCGGGGAACTCGAACCCGAACGCCGTCGGTCCGCTGGTGAACGTGCCGACCAGACCGGGTCCTTCGGGAGTCTCGGGCAACGGGTTGAGGCCGGCGACCGTGTCGTTCGCCGAGTCGACCTCGTCGACGACGAAGTCGGTGACCGTCATCTCCATCTCCCACAGCACGCCGCTCGCCTGCACCAGCATCCCGGGCACGAGATCGATCTGACCGGCGAGATCGACGCCGATCCCGTACGTGAAGACCTCGGATCCGGCCAGCGCGAAGGAATCGAACTCGAGGCCCGGGAAGAGGTCGAGCGGGCCGCCGGCATGCTCCGGTGTCGCGGTGAACTCGTAGTCGAGCTCGGGGATCCGGATCGTGATGTCACCCAGACCCGAGCCCTCCGTGCTGATCACGTCGAGATACGGCTCGACGAGCAGGCCGGGGGATGCCTCGGGCATCGCGAAGATGGTGGCGTCGGCCGGCTCCTCGTCGGCGTCGGGCACCCGGATGAAGAGGTTCCACGGCTGCGTCTTGTCGATGTCGACCTCGCCGCCGAAGTCGGCCTCCCAGAGGCCGGTGCCGTCGTTCTCGATGAAGCGTTCGCCGCCGGCGGACTCGGTTCCGGCGGCCACGAACACGCCGGGGTACGGGTCCGGAGTGCTGACGGTGCCACGGACGACGTCGTCGACGTCGTCGACCTCGGTGACGCCGATGTCGGCGACGATCAGCTCGCGGGTTTGCGAGGTCCCGAGGTCGGTCACCGTCACGAGGTGGCCGGGTTCGAGGTCGAAGCCGTCCGGCAGCAGGAACCACTCGAGAC
>JBFHJC010000090.1:0-12542 GCA_041596155.1 Ilumatobacter sp.
ATGCACACCCCCACCGGCCCGGCCCAACGGTGGTGCTCCACGAGCTCGCCCACGACCGCCGCCATCGCGTCGGGCGTCGCCGGCTGCGGCGTCGCGAGTCGATGACGCTTCGCAATCAGCTCGCCGGTCGCGAGATCGACCGGCGCCGCCTTCATGCCGCTCCCGCCGATGTCGACACCGAAGCTCACACCGACATCATGCCCGCGCCCGGGTGCGCCGCAGCACGGGATCGGCCGCCGCCAGCGCGCGATCGGCGATGCGCAGGGTGCGTCCCGCCGCGCCCGGTGTCTCGGCGTCGACGAGGTTGCCCATCACCTGGAGGGTGATGTCGGCGACGCCCTGCGTGCCGACCGCGAAGCGCAGACCGGTGCGCATCAACCACGGGTGGCCGATGAGGAACGCGAACCGGCGCCCGGTGCGCAGGAACCCGTCGAAGCGCTCGCCGATCTGGCGGTCGTACTCGGCGGGCGCCGTCGCCGGATCGGCGAGGAACAGGTCGGCGGCGAGCATCCCCGACTCGAGGCCGTAGTCGATGCCCTCGCCGTTCATCGGGTTGACCAGACCGGCGGCGTCGCCGATCGCCACCCAGCCCGGACCGTGGCGGCGGAGCGCGCTCATCGGTAGCCGCCACGCTCGGGGTCGCTCGAGGTTG
Source organism: Ilumatobacter sp. (assembly GCA_041596155.1). Lineage (GTDB taxonomy): Bacteria > Actinomycetota > Acidimicrobiia > Acidimicrobiales > Ilumatobacteraceae > Ilumatobacter. The sequence continues at coordinate 653 of JBFHJC010000090.1, forward strand.
GGACCGATCTGCCACGAATCGGCCACCAGCGACCGATAACTGTCGAGCAACCGGTTCAGGTTGAGGCCCTTGAACCCCTTCATCGTCGACAGGGCGCCGACACCGATGTTGACCGTGCCATCGCCACACGGGAACATCCAGCCGTAGCCGGGCACCCAGGTGCCGTGCTCGTCCTTGATGGTGAGACATGCCTCGAGGTGTCGGTCGGCGTGGCGGGGCGACTCGACGTAGGCGCGGATCGCGAGGCCGAACGGTTCGGCCGGGTCGCGGTCGGCACCCAGGGCACGGGCCACCGCTCCGGGGGCCCCGGTCGCCGCGACGACGAGGTCGGCGTGGAGCACGCCGTGCGGGGTGCTGACGCCGGTCGCGCGCCCGTCAGCGTCGAGCACGACGTCGCCCGTGGTCTCGAACCGGACGTCGGCGCCGGCGGCGACGGCGGCATCGATCAGCGCCGCGTCGAGGCGACGGCGCGGCCACACGGCGCCGTGATTCGGGAATCGGCCACCGACCGGCCACGGCAGCTCGCGCGCCCGCCGCCCGGCGATCATGCGCAGCCCGTCGATCCGGTGGGCGCCGCCGAGCGGGATCGCCAGCTCGTTCAGCGCGCCGACCGCGCGCGGCGTGAGGCCGTCGCCGCAGACCTTGTCGCGGCCGTGAGCGCCCTTCTCGACGACGACGACCCGGGCTCCACCGCGCGCCGCACGGATCGCGGCCGCCGCGCCAGCCGGGCCACCGCCGATCACCGCGATGTCGAAGCGCTCGCTCATGCCGGCTCCGATTCAATCGGGCCGGAGGGCCGGCGGCGACTCGTGCGCCGGATCGCGCGCACTCGGCGGCTCACCCGGGCGGACGATCGGCGATCCGCTGGTGGTGGTGGATCACCTCGGCGACGATGAAGCGGAGGAACTTCTCGGAGAACACCGGGTCGAGCCCCGACTCCTCCGCCAGCGTTCGCAAGCGGGCGATCTGGCGTTCCTCGCGCGCGAGGTCGGCGGCGGGCAACCCGACGGCCGCCTTGTAGCGCCCGACCTCCTGGGTGATCTTGAAGCGCTCGGCGAGCAGGTGGACGAGCGCGGCGTCGATGTTGTCGATGCTGGCCCGGAACTTCTCGAGCTGGGCGTCGGTCGTCTCGTCCGTCATGCCGCTCGGACGATACCGCGCCGGCGCGAGGTCGGTACCCTCCGCTCGTGGCTGACACCGAGCTCCCCCTGCTGTTCGTCGACCATCCGTTCCCCGACGTGTACCGGGATCTCGTCGACGGGCGCGCCGTTGTGGTGGGCTCGGGCACCGACGACGGGCTCGACCGCGCCGACGCTGCCCTGGCGGGCGCGGTCCGAGCGTGGAACGCCGCCGCGTTCGCGCTGGCACCACGGCTGAAGGTCGTGTCGCGGATCGGTGTCGGGTACGACAACGTCGACGTCGCCGACGCCGCTGCCGCCGGCGTGGTCGTGTGCAACGCACCGGCGGCGCCGACGGTGTCGACCGCCGAACACACGGTCGCGCTGTTGCTGACCGTCACGAAGCACCTCCCCCACCAGGTCGATCGAGCCCGACAGGGGCTGAAGGGCGAGCCGATCGGGCGGGCGCTCGAGCTCGACGGCCGCACGCTCGGCCTGGTCGGGATCGGCCGGATCGCGTCGCGCGTGGCGATCGCCGCCCAGGCACTCGGCATGCGCGTGGTCGCCTGCGATCCTGGGGTGACCGAGTCACCCGTGCCGGGCGTCGAGCTGATGCCGCTCGGCGAGGTGCTGGCGTCGGCCGACGTCGTGTCCCTGCACGCACCGGCGCTCCCGTCCACGGTGCGCATGATCGACGCCGCCGCGCTCGCCCGCATGCGCGCCGGCACGTACCTCGTCAACTGCGCGCGGGGAGCGCTCGTCGACCACGACGCCCTCCTCGACGCGATCGACCGCGGCCACATCGCCGGCGCCGGCCTCGACGTCACGGACCCGGAGCCGCTGCCGGCCGGACACCCGCTGCTCGACCGACCGAACGTCGTCGTGACGCCGCACATCGCGTCGGCCACCGTCGCCGGCCGCCGGCGCCTCTACGAGCACGCCGTCGAGAACGCGCTCGCCGTGCTCGCCGGCCGCCCGGCCAGCGTCGTCCCGCCGCCGGCCCCCAACTGACCTCCACCATTCCTCCCGGTTTGTATCGCGCTGCGCCACCGCATGCGGTGCTGGGCGCGACACGAACGGGAGGTTCGGGCGGGGAGCGTGACAGACTCGGCGCCATGACGAGCCTGCGTGAGAAGTGGTCCGGCGGCGGCGAGACGCTCGGGGTGTGGTTGTCGGTGTCGAGCTCGGTCACGGCCGAGATCGCGGCCGGGCTCGACGTCGACTACGTGTGCGTCGACACCCAGCACGGCGTCGTCGACTACGCCGGCGCCGTCCCGATGATCCAGGCGATCGAGCTGTCGGGCGCCACGCCGCTCGTGCGGGTGCCATGGAACGAGCCGGGCATCATCGGCAAGACGCTCGACGCCGGTGCGCACGGCGTCATCGTCCCGATGGTCAACACGCGCGAGCAGGCCGAGGCGGTCGTGGCGTCGTGTCGGTACGCCCCCGACGGGACCCGGAGCTGGGGGCCGGTGCTCGCCGGCATGCGACACGCCGACCACCGCACCTGGGCGGCCGACACGATCGCCGTCATCCCGATGATCGAGACGACCGAGGCGATCGCCAACCTCGACGACATCCTGTCGGTGCCCGGCATCGACGCGATCTACGTCGGCCCCGCCGACCTGGCCGTCAGCCTCGGTCTGGACCCGTATGGCAACGAGGGCACACCGGCATTCGACGACGCGCTCGCGACGATCGTCGCGGCGTGCGGGCGCCACGGCGTGGTGCCCGGCATCCACTCGACCGGCGCGCTGACCCCGCTGCGCCGCGAGCAGGGCTTCCGGATGATCACCGTCACCAGCGACGGGCTCGCGCTGCGCGCCGGCTTCGAGAGCGAGCTGGCGGCGGCGCGCGGCGACGGCGGGGCGGGCGGCGACAGCGGCCGGATGTACTGACCCCGCCGCGGCAGCCGCTCAACCCGGCCGGCGTCGGCCCACGGCGATGCGGTCGCGTCCGGCGAGGTCGGGTCGGATCTCGACGTCGGTCCAGCCGTCGCGTTCGAGCAGCGCCCGGACCTCGACGCCCTGGTGGGCGCCGATCTCGAGCACGATCCATCCGTCCGGAACGAGGTGCGCGGGCGCACACGTCGCCAGGATGCGGATGGCGTCGAGCCCGTCCGCCCCGGCGAACAACGCATCGGCCGGTTCCCACTCGACGACCGAGTCGGCGAGGTCGGCCGAGCCCGTGGCGACGTACGGCGGGTTGCTCACGATCACGTCGAATCGAACGTCGTCGGGCAGCGCGGCACACCAGTCGCCCGCCCCGACGCGCACATTCCGGGCGGGGCGGCCGATGCCCGCGAGGTTGGCGCGCGCCACGTCGAGTGCGTCGTCGCTGACGTCGGTGATCCACACCGTCGTCCCGTCGAGAGGGAGCTCGGTCGCCACGGCCAGGCCGATCGCACCCGACCCGGTGCCGAGGTCGGCGACGGCGCGGGGAGCCGCCCGCGTCGCCGCGAGCTCGATCGCGACACCGGCGACGAGCTCGGTCTCGGGCCGGGGGATGAGCACCCGGCGGTCGATCGCCAGGTCGAGGTGACGGAACGACCATCGGCCCAGCACGTAGGCGAGCGGTTCGCCACCGCGGTACCGGGCGACCATCTCGTCCAGATGGCGCACCATTCGCTCCGTGACCGGCAGGTCGAGTGCGGCGTCGAACTCGCCGGCGTCGAGCGCGGTGGCGACCTCGCAGAGCCAGCGCGCCTCGTGGCGGGCGCCGACGGCATCGGCGGTCTGCCGCCACAGCGCCCTCACGGTGAGCTCGGTCACTGGCCCAGCTCGGCGAGCTGGCGGGTGCGCTCGTCCTGGAGCAGTCCGTCGACGACGAGATCGAGGTCGCCGGCGAGGACGTCGGAGAGGCGGTAGACGGTCAGCCCGATCCGGTGATCGGTGACGCGGTTCTCCTTGAAGTTGTACGTGCGGATCTTCTCACTGCGCCCGCCGCCACCGACCTGGGCGCGACGCTCGGCCGACAGCTCGGCATCGCGCTCGCGCTCGGCGAGGTCGTGCAACCGGGCGCGCAGCACCTGCATCGCGCGGGCCCGGTTCTGCAGCTGACTGCGCTCGTCCTGCATCGTCACGACGAGGCCCGTCGGCACGTGGGTGACACGCACCGCGGAGTCGGTGGTGTTCACGTGCTGGCCGCCGGCGCCGCTCGAGCGATACACGTCGATCTCGAGGTCGCGGTCGTCGATCGTGACCTCGACCTCGTCGACCTCGGGCAACACCGCGACGGTGGCCGACGAGGTGTGGATGCGCCCTTGGCTCTCGGTCACCGGCACGCGCTGCACGCGGTGCGGGCCACCCTCGAACTTGAGTCGCTGCCAGGCGTCGTCGCCGCGCACGACGAAGGTCACCTGGTTGACGCCGCCGAGGTCGCTCGGGTCGTGCGAGAGGGTCTCGACACGCCAGCCGCGCCGGCCGGCATAGCCCGTGTACATGGCGAGCAGGTCGCCGGCGAAGAGGTTGGCCTCCTCGCCGCCCTCGGCGCCCCGGATCTCGACGATCACGGCTCGGCCTGCGTGCGGGTCGCGGGGCAGCAGTTGGGTGCGCAGGTCGGCCTCGATCCGCTCGAGGTCGCGTGCCGCGTCGTCGATCTCGGCCGCGAGCATCTCGCGCTCGGCCGCGTCCGCGGCGTCGGCGGTCAAGAGCTCACGTGCCGCCGCGGCATCGGCGGTGCGCGCCTCGTGCACGGCCACGGTCGCGACGAGTGGCTCGAGCTCGCGGTAGCGCTGGGAGACGACCCGCAAGCGGTCGGGATCGGCCACGACGACGGGGTCGGCCAACTGGACCTCCAGCTCGCGGAACTCGTCGACGAGCGTGCGCAGACGGGCCGTCAGGCCGGGATCGAGCATGGCCCTGGCGAGGCTAACGGGCGCCGTGATCGACCGGAGATCTCCGCCGAACGCCGAAGCGAAGGGGGCGTCGCCGGGCGGCCGAGAATTGCGATCCTGAGTTGGAAGCGCTCAGGATTTCTGTATCATAGTGCTACATCGCTGCTGCAGCGAACCATCACACGATCAGCCCACACATGATCACCACACGGAGGAACCCACGATGATCGTCCGTCACCGCATGCCCGCTTTCGACGTCAGCTTCGATCGGGCGTTCGAGCAGCTCACCAACTCGTTCTTCGACTCGCCGCGTCAGCGCGGCCCGGTGGTCGAGGGCGCCTGGCGAGACGACGAGTACGTGTTGACCGTCGACCTGCCCGGCGTCCCCGCCGATGCCGTCTCGGTCGAGGTCAGCGGCACCACGCTCACGCTCGGCGCCAAGACCGACTCGCTCGAGTGGCAGCGCAGCATGCGCCTCAGCGGCCGCCTCGACCCGGAGAAGGTCCGCGCCCAGCACCTCGACGGCCGCCTGACGGTGCGGATCGGCACGTACGACGAGCCCGAGGCGCGCCGGATCGCCATCGACACGACGCCGGCGCCGCAGGCGATCGAAGCGACCAGCGACGACGCCACCGACTCGACCGACGAGTCCTGACCGCCGCCCGATGGCGCTGCGTCAGGCGATCGGGACGATCTCGACCGACTGACGCAGCAGGCCGGCGATCTCGTCGGTCAGCCTGACGCGGTCGCGTGCCGGCATGGCCAGCACGAGCCGCATCCCCCCACCGACGCCCGGCTCGAGTGCGTGCCGGGCGTCGGACGCGTACGGGACAAGCTCGAGGTCGACGCCGACGCTGAAGACGGCGAGGAGCGGGCGGTCGTCGACGCCGACGCCTGTGGCCACGCAGGGCTCGGGGTCCTTGAGACTGCGGCGCGGCAGCGGCGGCTGAGCCGGCTCGAGGACGACGGCACCCACCAACTCAGGTGACGCGATTGCCCGCCAGCGCAGGAGCCGCTCGGCACCCAGCCGATTGAGCGGGTGCGGCGCGGCGCCGGGCGTCCGCTGCTCGGCGACGACGTCGACGATGCGGGCCAGGCTCTCGGCCGTCGGCGCGTCGCCGTGCATGATCTGGAACGCCTCGCGGTCGTGGGCGCCGATGCCGACCTCGAGGCGGGTCGTCGCCGTGTGCGGGTCGTCGACGACTCGACACACCTCGAGGCCGCGCACCTCGCCGCAGAGCACGCCGTGCTCGACCCGCGGCTCCGCGCCCGCCTCGACGATGACCGACCGGAACGCCGCGTGGTGTGCCGGCAGCACAGGGGGTGCGGGGAGCGGGGCGGACACGGCCGGGAGCAGCGTTCGCCCCTCCGCATGCGACACCGTGATCGGGAACTCGAAGGCGTCGGCGCGACGAGCCAGCGTGCCCGTGTCGGCCTCGGCGACGACATGGAGCCGGCTGGCCCCGGCCCGCAGCGCCCAGGCCAGGGCGGCGCCGAGTCGTCGCCCCGGGTCGGCATCGAGGAACGTCCAGGCGTCGTCGTCGAGTCGCAGCGCCGCGCCGGGCGCGAATTCGGCGGCTGGTGGTAGGTCGTCCGCGGTGACGCCGATGTGATCGGCGACGAGCGCTCGCAGCTTGGCCGCGAGCAATCGGCTGCGGCGGGCGGTGTCACCGCCGTTCGGCTCAGCCACGGGTGGGCCGGAACCCGGACGGCCGACAGGTCACTTCTTGGCGCGCTGGCCGTAGCGCTTGTTGAAGCGCTCGACTCGGCCGCCGCTGTCGACCAGCTTCTGCTTGCCGGTGTAGAACGGGTGGCACTCGTTGCAGAGCTCGATGTGCTGCTCGCCCGGCTTCGTCGACTTGGTCGTGAACGTGTTGCCGCACGAGCACTTGACCGTGACGTCTTCGTACTTGGGGTGGGTGTCGGTCTTCATGTTGGCGAACTCCTGCGAACTGCGGACGCGCAAGTGTACCGGGACGAACCCGGTACACCTGCTGGTGGATCGGTCGAGCCGATCCTGGTCCCGCACGTTCACCGCCTGGTGGTCTGGGCGGCGTACATCTCGTACGCCTGCTGCACGTAGCTGTCGACCCCGTCGGCATCGGCGGCCCGCCGCAGCGTCTCCTGGTTCATGTACATCTCGTACGCCTGCTGCACGTCGCTGTCGATCCCGTCGGCATCGGCGGCCCGGCGCAGCGTCTCCTGGTTCATGTACATCTCGTAGGCCTGCTGGACCATGGGGCTGGTCGCCTGGTCCTCACCGGCGCCGAGCAGGTTCCGGGGCGTGACCGGGACGGTGCCGGCCCAGGGCTGCCCGACGAGCGGGGCAGTGCGTGCCTCGATGAACGCCTGCTCCTCGACGCCGACCAGCTCTGGGAACGCCCGCGCGACCTCGTCCTCGGCGGCGCCGAGCACGCTGCGCGGCGTCACCGGGACGCTGCCGACCTGCGGCCGGGTGACCTGGACCTCGGCGGCGCCGAGCACGCTGCGCGGCGTCACCGGGACGGTGCCTGCCCACGGCTGGGTGACCTGGTCTTCGGCGGCGCCGAGCGCGTTGCGGGGCGTCGTCGGGACGGTGTTGACCTGCGGCTGTTGGACGACCGGCGCGGTGCGTCCGTCGATGAACGCCTGCTCTTCGGCCCCGATCAGCTCGGGGAACGCCCGCGTGAGCTGATCCTCACCGGCACCGAGCACGTTGCGGGGCGTCACCGGGACGGTGCCGGCCCACTGCTGCTCGGCGAGCGCCTCGGCGATCGACTGCTCGATCAGCTGCTGTGCCGTGGTCTGGGTCGCCTGCTGCTCGGCGAGCGCGTCGGCGATCGACTGCTCGATCAACTGCTGCGCCGTGGTCTGGGTCGCCGGCTGCTGGGTCGGAACCGTGAACAGCTGATCTGCCGCGGGCAGCGGGCTTCCCTGCTGCTGCTGGGCCTGCGCCTCGGCGATCGACTGCTCGATCAGCTGCTGCGCCGACGGCTGCGGCGTCGACACGCTCTCGGCGGCGCCGAGCACGTTGCGCGCCGTGACGGGGACCCGTTGGGGCGGTGGATCGTTGCCGTCGGTGACGCTCACGAGGAGCACCCCGACACCGGCGGCGAGGGCTCCGGCGACGCCGATGGCGACGAAGTCCCACTTGTTGGGATGGGAGGGGCGGGGACGCCGGGGCGCCGGCCGCTCGAGAGTCGGCTGCTCGTGCCGACGATGGGAAGTGATGTGACGCTCGGTGATGGCCATGATCGGCTCCTTGTCTCGGGGGGACCGGAATCGATCCCGACGCCGAACACGCTCGCCGTCATCGGTGGCGAGCACGTTGCAGGGGTCGCAGACCGCCGCGCCACGCCGGCCGCCGCATGCCGACGATGACCAGTCGGCGAGCACCCTGACCAGGGGTGACGCGGGTGCCACCGGATTGCAACATCGACGTGGTGGAGTCCGATTGACAGCGGCGCGACGCTGGAGGAGCGCCCCAGGGGGTGGGGATGGAATTCACGGTGTTGGGGCCGATCGAGGCGATCGGCGAGACGGGGCTCGGGATCGATCTCGGCGGAGCCCGCCAACGCCGCCTGCTCGCAGCGTTGCTCGCCCACGCGAACCGCCCTGTGGCGACCGACACCTTGATCGAGATCGTCTTCGACGCCGACCCGCCGTCGGGCGCGACGACGACGATTCGGAGCTACGTCGCCCGCCTCCGGCGCGCGCTCGACCGCAGCGACGGCGGCGATGGCACCTCGGTCGCGACCGTGCCGGGCGGATATCGCCTCGACGTCGACCCGTCGCTCATCGACGCCGAGCGATTCGTGATCGCCCTGGCCGACGGGAGGCGCCTGCTCGCCGAGCGGGCACCGGTCGCGGCGGCGGACACGTTGCGCGACGCGCTGGGTCTGTGGCGCGGCCGGCCCTACGACGAGGTCGCGGACGAGGAGTGGGTGCGCGGTGAGGTCGCTCGGCTGGAGGAGCTGCGCGTCGATGCCGAGGAGCAACTCGTCGATGCACAGCTCGCGTGCGGGCTCACCGACGACGTGATCCCCGAGCTCGTCCGCCTCACGGCCGAGCATCCGCTGCGGGAGCGGTGTCGGGGCCAACTGGCGCTCGCCCTGCACCGCGCCGGGCGTCACGCCGAGGCGATCCGCGCTCTCGACGAGTACCGGCACGAGCTCGTCGAGCTCGGCCTGGAGCCGACCGAGCGGCTGGTCGCGCTCGAGCGCAGCATCGCTGCCCACGATCCGGCGCTCCGGCTGGCGAGTCCGGCCGGGAGCCCGCTGCGCGGCTACCGGATCGGGAGCAGTCTCGGCGTCGGCCGTCAGGGCGAGGTGTTCCGGGCCGTGCAGCCGGTCGTCGGGCGCGAGGTGGCCATCAAGGTGATCACGCCCGACGTCGCGGACGACCCCGAGTTCGTACGCCGTTTCGACGCCGAGGCGCACCGCGTGTCCAAGCTCGAACACGCCCACGTCGTCCCGCTGTACGACTACTGGCGGGAGCCGAACGCGGCCTACATGGTGATGCGCCTCCTGCCGATGAGCCTGGGGCGCCGTCTCGACGCCGGCCCGCTGACGATCGACGAGGGGGTGCGGATGGTACGTCAGCTCGGGTCGGCGCTCGATGCTGCCCACCGTGCCGGCCTCGTGCACGGCGACCTGCGGCCCTCGAACGTGCTCATCGACGACGACGGTGAGTTCTTCATCTCCGACCTCGGCCTCGCCGCTCATCACCTGCGCATCGCTCCGGCGTCGCCGCCCGAGGGCATGGCGCTGCTGGCGCCCGAGATCCGGGGTGGCGACACCCCGACCGATCGCACCGACCAGTTCGGCCTGGCCGTGCTGACCGCGACGTCGCTCGTCGGCCCGATGCCGTTCGGCACCGAGGGCATCCGGTCGGCGGACGATCGGATGAACCGCCTCCACACGCAACGACCGGCGATCCCATCGGGTGTCGACGACGTGCTCGACCGGGCGACGGCATGGGACCCCGCGGACCGGTTCGACTCCGTCGCCGAGCTCGCCGAAGACCTTGCGTCGGCGCTCGGCGGGCAGCGAGTTCGGGTCGAGGCGCCGATCGTCAACCCGTACCGCGGCCTCGCCGCGTTCAGCGAGGCCGACGCCACCTGGTTCTGTGGGCGCGACGAGGCGATCGACGAGGCGCTCGACCGACTGCACCGAGGGACGCGACTCGTCACGGTCGTCGGCGCGTCCGGCAGCGGCAAGTCGAGCTTGGTGCGAGCCGGCGTCATCCCGCGTGTCCGCGCCGGCGAACTGCCGGGATCGGACGGTTGGCTGATCGCGACGATGATCCCCGGCCGACGGCCGATGCTCGACCTCGCGAACGCCATCCGGGGGATCGCGACGGGCCATCTGCCACCGGTCGAACGGGCGACCGTGGGCGAGATGTTGTCGCCGACCGCACGGAAGACGCCGGTGCTGTTCGTGATCGACCAGCTCGAGGAGCTGTACACGGTCGGCGAACCCGCCGACCGCGACCGGTTCATCGAGGAGCTGAGCGACGTGCTGACCGATCCCGGTTCCGACGTGCGGGTGATCGCCACCCTGCGCGCCGACTTCCACGACCGCCCGCTGACGCACAGCCGGTTCGGACGGCTCGTCGCCGACGGTCAGGTGACGCTCGTCGGGATGACCGGACACGACCTCGACCTCGCGATCCGCGAGCCGGCGGGGCGAGCGGGCATCGAGGTCGAGCCCGGCTTGGTCGCCGAGCTGATCGCCGATCTGGTTGATCGCCCCGCCGCCCTCCCGCTGCTCCAGTTCACCCTGAGCGAGCTGTTCGACCGTCGTCGCGGGTCGGTGCTGACGCTCGACGCCTACGAGCGGCTCGGTGGGGTGCGCGCCGCGCTGGCCCGGCGCGCCGAGGAGGTGTACGCCGCGCTCGACGAAGCGTCGCGCGAGCAGGCCCGCCAGGTGTTCCTGTCGCTCGTCGCGGTCGGCCCGGACGGCGCCGTGATCCGGCGCCGCGTGCTCCGGCGCAACCTCGCCGACACGGGTGTGGCGCCGTGGCTGGAGGCGTTCGGCGCCGCGCGCCTACTGACCTTCGATCGGGACGGTACGACGCGCGAGCCGACGGTCGAGCTGGCCCACGAGTCGCTGATGGACGAGTGGCCCCGACTCCGACGCTGGGTGTTGGAGGCGGGCGAGGGGTTGTTCATCCGCAGCCACCTCGCGACGAGCGCGACCCACTGGGCCACGGGTGGGAAGGATCCCGGCGACCTCTACCGCGGAGCTCGGCTCGCCACTGCGCTCGCGTGGCAGGACGACGACGACCGGCCGCTCACGTCCGTCGAACAGGAGTTCCTCGACGCTGGTGTCGCGGCGCGAGAGGAGATCGAGGCCGCCGAGCGTTCGCGCTCGGACGAGCGGACCCGGGCCCACCGACGCACGCGCGCGCTGGCTGCGATGGTCGGTGTCGCGCTCGTGCTGGCACTCGGCGCCGGGTTCGTCGCCGTCGAGCAGCGCAACGATGCTCGCGCCGCAGCGGCGCGAGCCGAGGCGTGGCAGCTGCTCGGGGCGGCGCAGGCGACGACGGAGCTCGACCCCGCGCTGAGCGCGACCCTGGCGATCGAGGCCGCGAAACGCGCCGACGCCGAGATGCACGACGAGATCGCCGCCGTGCTACGCGCCGCGCTCGTCGCCGCCGGGGTCGTGGTCGATCCTTCTGACGGCCTCGAGGAGCTCGTCGCGACGGCGCTGCGGGTCAGCGTCCGACCGCTCACACCGTCCGACTGCGCCCGATTCCTCGACGCCGACTGCCCCTGACCCATCGCGCCGATGGGGGCCAGGCGACGAGCGGAGCGTGGGAGCTCGGGAGGCGAGACGGATCCGGCTCCGCCGGTCCGCCGAGCCGTCACACATTCGGCCGCGGCGCCTCGGCGGGGCCAGGCGACGAGCGGAGCGTGGGAGCTCGGGAGGCGAGACGGATCCGGCTCCGCCGGTCC
>JBFHJC010000091.1:0-12410 GCA_041596155.1 Ilumatobacter sp.
ACTCGGTCACGAAGTTCCTCGGCGGTCACGGCGTCGCGCTCGGCGGCGTGATCGTCGACGGCGGCCGCTTCGACTGGATGGCGAGCGACAGGTTCCCCACCCTCACCGAGCCGTACGACGGCTACCACGGCATCGTGTTCGCGGAGGAGTTCGGCCCCGCCGCGCTCGGCATGCGGGCGCGCGCCGAGGGCCTGCGCGACTTCGGGGCGTGCATGAGCCCGCACAACGCGTTCGCGCTGTTGCAGGGCATCGAGACGCTTCCGTTGCGGATGGCGCGCCACGTGTCGAACACCGACCGCGTGCTCGAGGCGCTGCAGGCGAACGACGCCGTCACCTGGGTGAAGCACCCGCGGGTGCCGTCCCACCCCGACTTCGAGCTGGCGCAGCGGCTCTACCCGAAGGGTGCCGGCGCGATCCTAAGCTTCGGCGTCAAGGGCGGGCGCGAGGCCGGGCGCAAGTTCATCGAGGCCGTGCAGCTCGCCTCGCACCTCGCGAACGTCGGCGACGCCAAGACGCTCGTCATCCATCCGGGCTCGACGACCCACGGGCAGATGACCGGCGAGGAGCTGGTCGCGGCCGGCATCAGCGACGACCTCGTGCGGTTGTCGGTGGGGCTGGAGGACCCCGACGACATCGTCGAGGACCTCGAGCGCGCGCTCAAGGCGAGCCAGCGATGATCGTCGATGTCGACGGCGTCGAGGCGCACGCGGCGACCGGCGGAGTCGAGCTGACGGGTGACGAGCCGGTCGTCGTCTTGATCCACGGCGCGGGCATGGACTCGACCGTGTGGCAGCTCCAGACCCGCTATCTCGCCCACCGGGGTTTCCGAGCGGTCGCCGTCGACCTGCCCGGCCACGGGCGCAGCGCGGGCGAGCCGCTCGGCACGGTCGAGGAGATGGCCGACTGGGTGGCCCGCTTCGTGGCCGCCGCCGGGTTCGACGCCGTGCACGTGGTCGGCCACTCGATGGGCACGTTCATCGCGCTCGAGCTGGCGAGCCGCCACCCGGCGATCACCCGCTCGATCACCCTGTGCGGCACGGCGACCGGCATGCCGGTGCACCCCGAGCTGCTCGACGCCGCCGAGCACGACCTGCCGCGGGCCGCCGCACTGATGGCCGCGTGGGGGCACGCCAAGCCGGCCCACGTCGGGCTCAACCCGACACCGGGCCTGTGGATGCTCGGCGGCGCACGGGCGCTTGTCGAGAACGGCCGTCCCGGCGTGCTCGCCGCCGACTTCCGGGCCTGCATGGCCTACGAGAAGGCCGAGCAGGCGGCGGCCGCCGTGGCGTGCCCGGCGACGGTGGTGATCGGCCTCGGCGACAAGATGACCCCGGCCAAGAGCGGTCGCGCCCTCGCCACCGCCCTGCCGTCAGCCGACGTGGTCGAGCTGGCCGACACCGGTCACCAGATGATGACCGAGAACCCGCGCGGCGTGAAGCAGGCGATTCTCGACACGGTGAGCACCTGACCTCCGTCGGATGAACGAGCGACCCCCGGCGGGTTGCCGGTTTCGGCCGCCCGGGGCGGCAGCGACGACCGACGGACGACTCGGGACGTTGGTCCCTGTTCGCACGGCCCACCGCTCCTGCACCCTGTGCTGGTGCACACGTCCCCCGACCGCCGCCCACGACCTGACGACGCCCCGCGCACGGCCACCCGCCGCACCCTGATCGCCGGTCTCCTCGCCGCTCCCGCCGTCGCCGCCGGCGCCCGGGCGATGGCGCGCCTGCGGAAGAACGCGGCCGCCGTGCGGCCGAGCGCCGCCGGTTCGTCGACCACGCGGTGCGCCGCCTGCGGCGAAACCGGCCACTCGATGCTCACCTGCCCGGCCGCGCCGAAGGTGGTCTGACGATGACCGACACCGACATCGAGCGTGACGACCAGCCCCGCTTCAGCCGGCGATCGTTGCTCGTCGGCGGCGCGACGGCCGGCGCCGCCGGTGCCACCTCCGTCGCCATCGGCGCAGCCACCCGCGAGGTCGGCGCCGAGCCGGTGCCGTCGATCCCGGTCGACCGGGTCGTTCGGACCACCTGCTCGCCCAACTGCACCGGCTCGTGCGGACAGCTCGCCTTCGTCCGTGACGGCAAGGTCGTCAAGATCCAGCAGGCCGCCGACTACCCCGACGAGGTCTACTCGCCTCGCGGCTGCATGAAGGGGCTCTCGTACCACTTGCAGATCTACAACAAGGACCGCGTCCTCGCGCCGCTGATCCGAACCGGCGAGCGCGGCAGCGGTGAGTTCCGCGAGGCCTCCTGGGAGGAGGCGCTCGACCTGATCGCCGAGCAGATGCAGGCCATCGGCGAGCAGCACGGCTGGGACTCGATCCACGTGTTCGGGCAGGTGCCGGGCTCGGGCTACGTCCACAAGGGCGCCGCGTACCGCGCCGCCGCGACCCTCGGGATGACCCACGGCACGAGCTTCGACCTCAACGGCGATCTTCCGATGGGAATGCCGATCACGTTCGGCGTCCAGAACGCCGAACACGAGGCCAAGGACTGGGCCAACAGCCGTTTCCTCCTCGTCATCGGCTCCAACCCGCTCGAGACCCGCATCCCCGACGCCCACTTCCTGTTCGACGCCGCCGAGCGCGGCGCCCAGCTCGTCGTCGTCGACCCGACCTTCTCGGCGACCGCGTCGAAGGCCGACACCTGGCTCCAGATCCGCCCGGGCACCGACGCCGCGTTCGCGTTGGCGATGGCGCAGGTCATCGTCAGCGACGGTCTTGCCGACCTCGACTTCATGCGGGCGTACACCGACGCGCCGTTGCTCGTGCGATCCGACAGCGGCAAGCGCCTGCGCGAAGCCGATCTCGTCGACGGCGTCGCCGAGGACGCCAACCGCTTCCTGGTCTGGGATCGGGCAGCCGGCGCCGCCACACCCGTCCCGCTCGACCGGCTCGGGGTACCCGACGGCGTCGACGCGGCGCTCGAGGGCAGCTTCGACGTGACGCTGGTCGACGGCGCGACGGTCAGCGTCGTCCCCGGGTTCGCCCACGTCGTCGCCGAGCTCGAGCAGTGGACCCCCGAGTCGACCGAGAGCATCACCGGGCTGCGACCCGGCATGGTGCGCGCCGTCGCCCGGGCCTACGCGACCGCTTCGCCCGCCGCGATCCTCATGGGCGGCGGCACGAACCACTGGTACCACGGCGACCTCCAGGGTCGGGCGCTGGCACTGTGCGCCACCCTCACCGGCAACGTCGGCCGCTCCGGCGGCGGGTTCAGCGTGTACGTCGGCCAGTACAAGGTCCGCGTCAAGTGGGGCCCGTGGGTGAACGCCGGCGAGGACAAGGCGAAGATCGTCGCCTCGATCTACTTCCTGCGCGGGGCCACACCCGACATGCACGAGAAGGTGCCCTTCCCGGCCGCCGGCTACAAGGGCCTGATCTGCACCTTCGCCAACATGTTCGTGCAGGCCCCCGACGTCAACACGCTCTACCGCACCCTCGACGAGCTCGACCTGATCGTCGTCGTCGATCCGCAGATGACCGACACGGCGAAGTACGCCGACGTCGTCCTGCCGGCGACGACGTGGTACGAGAAGCTCGACCTCACCGCGACCCCGGTGCACCCGTTCCTGCAGCTCCAACAGCCGGCGATCGACCCGGTCGGAGAGTCGCGGTCCGAGCTCGACATGTGGAAGGAGCTGATTCGCCGCATCGACCCGGCCAAGTTCGAGCAGTTCTGGCAGGTCGACGAGGTCGACGCGATCCGGATGATGCTCGCCGAGGGCGGACCCACCGAGGGGATCACGTACGAGCAGCTCCAGGCCGGTCCGGTGCGGCTCAACGTGCCCGACCCCGACATCCCGTTCCTCGCCCAGATCAACGACTTCGAACCGTTCCCGCCACAGTCGCTCCCGGTGCCGGTCGAGACGACGCGGGCGTTCGTGCCCACGGGACGGATCGAGTTCTACAAGGACGCCGACCAGTTCCTCGCCGTCGGCGAGCAGGTGCCCACCTACAAGCCCCCGTACGACGACGAGGCGAACCCTCCCGACCAGTACCCGCTGCGGCTCCTGACGCCGCACTCGAAGTGGCGGATCCACTCGAGCTACGGGAACAACCCCTGGATGGAGGAGATCCACGGCGACAAGGCGCCGGTGCTCATCCATCCCGACGACGCCGACGCCCGCGGCATCGCCGACGGCGATCTCATCGAGGTCGCCAACACGCGTGGCCGGGTGGAGGCATGGGCGCACATCACCGACGCCGCACAGCCCGGCTCGGTGACCCTGCACGAGGGCTGGTGGCCGAAGTCGTTCCGCGCCGGCAAGGGTGTCAACGAGCTCACGTCATCGGCGGTCAACCCGATCCACGAGGTCCACTACGTCCCCAACATGTGGGCGCCGTCCACCGGATGGAAGGACTGCAACTGCGAGGTCAGGAAGGTCTGAGCCGCGATGGCCGACGAACGAATCTCCCCCGTCGAAGCGCTGTCCGACGCCAGCCGTGCCTACGGAGCAATCGACGCCCGCTCCGAGCAGCCGCGCTGGGGCATGGCGGTCGACCTCGAACGGTGCATCGGCTGCTGGTCGTGCGCCGTGATCTGCAAGAGCGAGAACGCCGTGCCGCTCGGCATGTGGTGGAACCGCATCCTCACCGAAGGCGACGCGCTCGACATGCCGGCCACCGACGAGCACGGGCGGCCCGACATGCACTGGGTGCCCCTCGCGTGCCAGCACTGCGACGACGCTCCCTGCGAGAAGGTCTGCCCGACATCGGCGACGTGGACGAACGACGAAGGCCTCGTGCTCGTCAACCAGGACGCCTGCATCGGGTGCCGCTACTGCATGGCGGCCTGCCCCTACGGCGTGCGCGTCTTCAACTGGGGCGACCCCGAGTTCCCCGTGCCCGACGACACCGGCATGGTCGCCACCCGACCGGTCGGGAGCGTCGAGAAGTGCACGATGTGCGTCCACCGCCTCGAGGAGGACCAGGTTCCGTCGTGCGTGTGGTCGTGCCCGGCACAAGCCCGGATCTTCGGTGACCTCAACGCCCCGGACAGCCACCTCGTCGAGCTGCTCGAGGCCCGCAACCCGCGCATCCTGCTCGAGGAGAAAGGCACCCATCCGAAGGTCTCATACCTGGAGCCGCGGCGCCGCCGCCCGATCGAGGAGGTGACGGAATGACCACCGTCGACGCCGCCGTGACCGTTCCGGCACCGGGCCGTCCGAGGGCGTGGAACGTCTGGGTCGGCGCGTTGACCGCCGGGCTCCTGGTCGGCCTCGGCAGCTTCGTCTACCAGTGGTCGAGCGGGCTCGGTGTGACGGGGCTGTCCAACACGGTCACGTGGGGCCTCTACATCGTCGCCTTCATGTTCCTCGTCGGTATCTCCGCCGGCGGACTCATCGTCGTCGCCGGTGCCGAGCTCGCCGGTTCGCACCGCTTCGAGCACATCAACCGGCTCGCCGTCGTTTGCTCGATCGCGGCCGTGGCGACCGCGGCGGGAACGATCTTGCCCGACCTCGGGCGGCCGCACCTCGCGTGGAAGATGATCGTGTCCCCGCATCTGACCTCGCCGCTCGTGTGGGACATGGCGGTGCTGGCGATCTATCTGGTCATCGGCGGTCTCGACCTGTGGATCCTGACCCGGAAGCCGGTGCCCGCCAAAGCGCTGCGCGTCATGGCGATCGTCAGCCTGCCGGTGGCGGTGCTCGTGCACTCGATCACGGCGTGGATCTTCGGGCTCCTCGTCGCGCGACCGTTCTGGAACACCCCGATCCTCGCCCCGCTGTTCATCAGCTCGGCGCTCGTGTCGGGCACTGCACTCGTGATCGCGACCGGCTACGTCGTCGAGCGCACGACCTCGTTCCGGGTGGGCGCCGACGTCTACGACGGGCTCCGCCGGCTGTTGCTGTGGTTCATCGCCGCCGACGTGTTCCTGCTGTTCACCGAGGTGATGACGACCTTGGTGTCAGGTGAGCCCGACCACCGCAGCCAGCTCGAGATCCTGCTGGTCGGCCGGCTGGCTCCGGTGTTCTGGTTCGAGATCGCGATCGGTGTGCTCGTGCCGGTGGCCGTACTGCTCACCGGCGCGGCGCGGCGGTCGCCGGTGCTGGCGGCGATGTCGGTGCTGTTGCTGCTCGGTGTGCTCGCCAAGCGGATCAACATCCTGTTCGCCGCCGAGTTCGAGCCCCTCGTCGGGCTCGCGCCGGGAACGCCCGGCGGCCGACCCGGCCAGCAGTTCCGACCCGACGAGATCTATCTGCCGACGTGGGTCGAGGTCGGTGTCCTGATCGGGATGGTGGCGTTCTTCATGACGATCGTGACGGTCGGCGTACGCCGGGCCGTGCTCCCCCACCACGACTGATCCCGATTCGGGAGAATGGGCGCCGCTCGGGGCGGGTTGTCTGTGTGGATGTCCACCAGCCTTCGCACCGTCCGGATCGGCGCCGTCGCGCTCCTGCTGGTCGGCGCGCTGGTGGCCCTGGTGCTCCTCCGCGACGATTCGGAACCGGCCGGCGACGCCGTCGCTCCCTCGTTGACCGAGCCGAACGAGCCGGCCGGTCCGCCGACGCCCGAGATTCCGTTCGAACTGTTCGACGGCACGTCGGCGACGTTCGCCGACTTCCGCGGCACGCCGCTCGTGGTCAATTTCTGGGCGTCGTGGTGTCCGGCCTGCGTCGTCGAGCTCCCCGAGTTCCAGGCGGTCCACGAACGGCTCGGCGACGAGGTGACCTTCCTCGGGTTCGCCAACGCCGACGACCGCGAGCGGGCGATTGCTTTGGCCGAGGACACCGGGGTCACCTACACGCTGGCCGACGACCCGAACGGCGAGATGTTCGTCGAGTTCGGGTTGTTCGCGATGCCGTCCACGGTGTTCGTCACGGCCGACGGGATCGTCCACGACACGTTCGGCGGTCAGCTCGACGCCGAGGCGCTCTCCGAACGGATCGACGAGCTGCGGGCTGCGTCAGGCTGATGTCACGGAGTGTGCCTGACCCCATCTGTGACGTCAGGGGTAGAACGTGTCGGCGTCGGAGTCGGCGAGCTGCTGGAGCATCGCTGGGAGGTCACCGCCCTCGGCGCGGATCTTGTCGATGACCCGATGCGGGCCGACGGCGTCGAGCATCTCGAACGGACCGTGCACCCAGTTGAACCCCCAGCGGATCGCGTTGTCGACGTTGACGACGTCGTCGGCGATCTCGGGGATCAGGCCGGCCGCGTAGCGCAGGGTGCCGCCGAAGATGTCCCACGCGAGCCGGCCGTGCGGCGAGTCGTGGAACATGACCTCGCCGGGCGAGCCGAGCACGTCGGCGGGCACGTCGCCCAGGTCGGGTTCGATGGCGTCGCGCCACTCCTCGGTGACGAGGTCGAAGGTCTCCTTGTGCTTCGAGCCGTCATCGAGCTTGCGGACCCGGCCGAACCCGCCGACGTCGCGCGCCTTGCGGCCGAGCTGGCCACGCTCGAGCATCCGCTGCTCGACGGCCGGGAACGCGGTGTACGCCCGCCCGGCGTCGCCGGCCGGCAGGTTGATCGCCAGGTTCTTGCCGACGAGGTCCATCACGTCGAGCCCGATCAGGTCGATCAACCCGTACAGTCCGGTGGCCGGGAGGCCGATGGGGCGGCCGAGCACGGCGTCGACGGTCTCCGGGGTCATGCCGTCGGCGAGGTACGGCTCGGCGAGGTGCAGCCCGCTCAGCATGAAGAAGCAGCCGATGCGGTTGCCGATGAAGTTGACGGTGTCCTTGGCGTGGACGACGCCCTTGCCGAGCGTGGTCTCGCCGAACTCGGCGAAGGCTGCGATCACGGCGGGGTCTGTCCGCTCGCCGGGCACGAGCTCGAACAGCTTCATGACGCGCACGGGGTTGAAGAAGTGGGTGATCGCGACGTCGGTCTGGAAGCGGTCGGGTAGGCCGGCCGCGATGTCGCGGAGCGGAATGCCCGACGTGTTCGAGCTGACGACCGACCCGTCACGACGGAGCGGCTCGACCTTGGCGAACAGGTCGCGCTTGGTGGCGAGGTCTTCGACGATCGCCTCGCAGATCCAGTCGTAGTCGGCGATCTTGGCGAGGTCGCCGTCGAAGGTCCCGGTGTCGATCAGGTCCCGGTGCTGCTCGTCGACCTGCGTCAGGGCGCGCTCGACCGCTTCCTGGGTGACGTCGAGCATCAGTACCCGGCAGCCGGCGGCAGCGCTGGCGGCGGCGATACCGCTGCCCATCGTCCCGCACCCCAGCACCGCCACCGATTCGATCTTGCGCGTCATGTTCACCCCTCCTGGTCCGGACCCGGTGTGACGAGTCTGCACCATTCATGACGGGGAGACGCCATGCCGTCCCCGTGCGAGACTCAACGCGTGCCGACGTGGCTGTTGTTCACGGTGCCCTGCCCGACCCGCTCAGGGGCCACCGCCGACGACCTGCTGCGCAAGCGTCTCGACATGATCACACCGGAGATGAGCGCCAGCGCGCGCGAGCTCGGGTGTCGGTTCCACCGCGCCTGGGTGGCCGCGGATCGGTCGGCCTTCTACGCGGTCGCCTGCTGGGAGACGATCGACGGAGCGCGGACCTTCTTCGAACGGTGGGGCATCGAGGCCGAAGAGGGCGAGATCGCGACGGAGCTGAGCGGCGACATCGGGCTCGTCCCCGAGCCCTGACCGATCCGCTGCGGCGATCGTGCGCTTCCTACGCTCGACAGCGATGGAGCGAACCGTTCGCTATCGCGACGACGACGTGACGTACGCCGGAGTGCGCGGCGAGAACCTCGTCGTGCCGAGCGCCAACCCGCGCAACCACCACGAGGCGATCACGAACCCGACCGGGTGCGCACCGGTCGACATCGACGCCAAGCTGTTCGTGCCGCCCGGTGCCGGTCCGTTTCCGACCGTGATCGTCGTGCCGGGCAGTCTCGGCGTCGGGCCGAACCACGAGGCCCACGCCGAGACGCTGGTCGGCGCCGGCTTCGCCGTGTGCGTCGTCGATCCGTTCGGACCGCGCTCGGTGGCCTCGACCGTCGCCAACCAGACGCACTACAGCTTCGCCGCCAGCGCGTTCGACGTGCTCGCGACGTTGCGCGTCCTACGCACGCGCCGCGAGATCGACGACGAGCGGGTTGCCGCCCAGGGCCACAGCAGAGGCGGTTCGGCGGTGCTGACGGCGGCGTGTCGCCGGTTCGCCGACCCGATCGTCGGTGACGACGTCGCACTCGCCGCCGTCTACGCCGTCTACCCGTGGTGCGGGCAGCAGTTCCTCGACCCGTCGGTCGGTCCGACCCGCGTCCGGGCGATCATCGGCGACCGTGACGAGTGGTGCTCGGTGCAGGAGGTGCAGGGGCTGGTCAACGCGATGAGGGCCCGCGGAGCGGACGCCACCGTGCGGATCGTCTCCGGGGCGGCCCACAGCTTCGACCGCCTCGAGGAGCCGTACACGATCGCGGAAGCGAGCGTCGCGCCGACCGCACCGACGGTGATGCTGGCCGACGACGGTGCGATGATCGACGCGGCGGTCGGTGAGCCCGACCCGGCCCTCGTCGACGGCGACCTGTTCCGCGCCGCGGTCGCGCGGGGCTTCGGCCGCCGGGGCGCCGCGATCGGCGGCGTCGGCGGCGAACCGGCGCTGTTCCGCGCCGACATGCTCGCGTTCCACGACCGCCTTCGCTGATCACGACCGGACACGAGCGGTCCGTCCGTGGGAGGCTGGCGCGGTGGGGCGACGGCTGCAACTCCTCGCCGCGACGGCACTCCTGACCGTCGTCGCCTGCACCGACGGTGAACGCCACTACGAAGAGCTCCCGCCCGACCCGACCGAGCCGGCGATCTTGACGGAGGCGGAGGAGCCCGCCACCGATCCAGCCGACGGGCCCGACGACGCACCCGACGACGCCGTCACGGACGTCGGCGCGCCGACCACCGAAGCGGTCGGAGGAGACGACGTGCCGGAGGGGTTGCTCCTCGTCCTCGATCGCCACGGCGAGGACCGGGCGCTCGCCACGTACACGCCCGAGGGAACCCTGGTCACGGTGTTCGAGACCACCGACGGCATCTCGCTCTGGCAACCGATCTGGTCCCCGCTCGGCGACCGCGTCGCGTGGGCGCGCGCCGTCGACGCCGGTGGCTGGGAGTTGGTCACCGCCGAGCTCGACGGCACGGGCCGCACGACCCACGCGCTCGCCGCTCGCCCCGACTACGTGACGTTCGACCCCACGGGCCGGCGCCTGCTCGCGCTCACGCCGTCGTCGACGGGTTTCGACATCGTGATCGTCGACGGCGTGAGCGGCGAGAGCGAAGCGGTCGACAACGGCCGGCCCTACTTCTCCGACTTCGCGCCCGGTGGAGGCCAGCTGATCGCCCACGTCGGCAACGGGTTGCGCCTGGTCGACATGGAGGGCGAGGTGACCCAGCTGCCGTTCACGTCCAGCGGCCACCAAACGCCGGCCTGGCACCCCGACGGGCGCTCGGTCGTGTTCTCCAACGATGCCGCCGGGTCCAACACCCTCATCCGGGTCGAGATCGCGAGCGGCGACACGACCCGCCTCGGCGTGTTCGCGGAGTTCGTGCTGTTCTCGATCGCCCCGACCGGCACGCATGTCGCCGTGTCGTCGTTCGGCGGCGCCGCCGCTGCGGATCCGACGACCGCGCTGGCGGCCACCGACCGCGTGGGACTGTGGGTCGTCGATCTCGACTCGGGCGCGGGCGTACGGCTCTCGGATCGACCGACGATCACGCCGATGTGGGACCCGACCGGCACCCACCTCGTCGTGCGCGACGCCGTCCTCGGCAGCGGTGAGTGGACCGTGTACGATCTCGACGGCGCCGTCACCTCGACCGGCGAACTCGATGTCAGCGAGTCGCTGATGCCCGCGTACCTGCCGTTCTGGGATCAGTTCGGCCGGAGCCAGACCGTCTGGTCGCCGGGCGGGGACCGCTTCGTGCACGTCGGGCTCGCGGCAGACGGCACGTCGGGAGTGTGGATCCACGACGTCGCCGGCTCGGGCGAGTCGTCGTTCGTCGTGGAGGGCGACGTCGCGTTCTGGTCGCCCTCCTGACGGGCGAGGCCGTGTGGTCGGAGTGTTCCGCTTTTCAGCCCGTCGGCTACGGTGCCGGGCCGATGAGCACGATCGTTCCGGATCGGGCCCAGGTCGTCGTGGTCGGGGGAGGCATCGTCGGCTGCTCGATCGCCTATCACCTGACCCGCCGGGGGCTGACCGACGTGCTGGTCCTCGAGCAGGGTCAGCTGACCGGCGGCACCACGTGGCACGCCGCCGGTCTCGTGAGCCAGCTCAAGTCGAGCCACAGCCTGACCCGCCTCGCCACGTACTCGGCGCGGCTGTTCGAGGATCTCGAAGCCGAGACCGGCCAAGCGACCGGGTACCGCACGCCGGGTTCGATCTCGGTCGCCAGCGACGCCGAACGGTGGGAGGAACTGCTGCGCGGTGTGTCGATGGCGTCGACGGTCGGCGTCGAGATCCGCCGGATCGAGCTCGACGAGGCCGTCGAGATGTGCCCGGTGCTGAACGTCGACGACCTCGTCGGCGCCCTGTACATCCCTCACGACGGGGTGACGTCGCCGGTCGACACGACGATGGCGCTCGCCAAGGGCGCCAAGCAGCGCGGCGCCCGCATCATCGAGGGCGTCGCCGTCGAGCGTCTCGAGGTGGTCGACGGGCGGGTCGCCGGCGTGCACACCGAACCCAGAGATGGACGCAGCTACATCGAGGCCGAGACGGTCGTGCTCGCCGGCGGCATGTGGACCCGCCAGCTCGCCGCCACCGCCGGCATCCGCGTGCCGCTCCAGGCGTGCGAGCACTTCTACATCGTCACCGAGCCGATCGACGGGGTCGAGACCGGCATGCCCACCGTGCGCGACCCCGGCAACTACACCTACTTCAAGGAGGAGACCGGCAAGATCATGGCCGGCTTCTTCGAGCCCCGCGGCAAGATCTGGAACCTCGACGGCATCCCCCGCGACTTCTCCTTCGGCACGCTCCCTGAGGACTGGGATCACGTGGGTCCGATCTTCGAGCGGGCCATCCACCGGGTCCCCGCCCTCGGCGAGTGCGGCCTCCAGCTCTTCTTCAACGGCCCCGAGGCCTTCACGCCGGACGGCGTCTACTACCTCGGCGAGTCGCCCGAGGTCGACGGCTGCTACGTCGCGGCGGGGTTCAACTCCGTGGGCATCCAATCCGCCGGCGGCGTGGGCTGGGTCCTCGCCGACTGGATCGCCGACCGTCACCCGCCCATGGATCTCTCGTCGGTCGACATCCGCCGGGCGTTTGCCTTCCAGGGCGAGCCCGACTATCTCGAGGAGCGGATCTCGGAGAGCCTGGGTCTGCTGTATGCCATGCACTGGCCGTTCCGCCAGTACGAGAGCGCCCGCAACCAACGCCTGTCCCCCATCCACGACCGACTGGAGGCAGCAGGCGCGGTGTTCGGCGAGCTCGGCGGCTGGGAGCGGCCCAACTGGTTCGCATTCGA
>JBFHJC010000092.1:0-12353 GCA_041596155.1 Ilumatobacter sp.
AGTGCGGCGCGATCGCAGCGATCTCGACCGCCAGCTCGGCGAGCTCGATCGCCCACGTGCGCTCGATCCGCACGATCGGCACGATGGCGTCAGCGCTCATCGGTCCAGTCTGACTCGTCCGGGCGATGCTTGACCTCGAGAGCGGTTGAAGTCGTACGGTGCCCTCATGATGGCCGGAGCCGCCGGGCCGGATCGTCGGCCGAGCCGGACGGTCGCGACCGCTAGCGTCGGACGGCGCATGCACGGCGACCTGGACCAACCTCTCATCGCGGCGCGCGCGGTCGTCAAGCGGTTCGGCGACTTCGTGGCCGTCGACGGGATCGACGTCGAGGTGCGGCGCGGCGAGTCGTTCGGCTTCCTCGGACCGAACGGCGCCGGCAAGTCGTCCACGATGCGGATGATCGGTTGCGTCAGCCCGGTGTCCGAGGGCGAACTGCGGATCTTCGGGCTCGACCCGGCGACTCACGGCAAGCAGATCCGGGCTCGCATGGGCGTCGTGCCGCAGCTCGACCAGCTCGACGAGCAGCTCACCGTCCGCGACAACCTCGTGATGTACGGCCGCTACTTCGACCTGCCGCGCGCCGAGTGCAAGCGGCGCGCCGACGAGCTGCTCGAGTTCGTGCAGCTCGCCGATCGCGCCGACAGCCGCGTCGAGCCGCTGTCGGGCGGCATGAAACGGCGGGTCACGATCGCCCGCGCGCTGATCAACGATCCGGAGCTCCTGCTGCTCGACGAACCCACGACCGGCCTCGACCCCCAGGCGCGCCACGTGCTGTGGGACCGGCTGTACCGGCTCAAGCAGCAGGGCGCCACGTTGGTACTGACGACGCACTACATGGACGAGGCCGAGCAGCTCTGCGATCGGCTCGTCGTGATGGACCGGGGCCGGATCGTCGCCGAGGGGTCGCCGCTGGAGCTGATCCGCACCCATTCGCCGCGCGAGGTGCTCGAGCTGCGATACCCGGCCGGCACGAACGAGGAGCGGGCGATCGAGGTGAGCGGCATCGGGCACCGCCAGGAGGTGCTCCCCGACCGCGTCCTCATCTACGCCGACGACGGCGAGGCCGCGCTCAACGAGGTGCACCACCGCGGCAGCCACCCCGAGTCGGCGCTCGTGCGGCGCAGCTCGCTCGAGGACGTGTTCCTTCGCTTGACCGGCCGATCGTTGGTGGACTGATGACCGTCACACATGGGGTCAGGCACACCCCGAGACGCGGAGGAGGGACGGGGTGAGCACGCCGGCCGCCGTCCGGGTGTGGGAGAGCCACTTCACCCTCTACCGCACGATCTGGCGATCGAACGTGCTCGGCTCGTTCGTGCAGCCGTTCCTCTACCTCCTCGGGATGGGCCTCGGCGTCGGCGCGCTGGTCGACCGGGGAGACAGCGCGCCGGCGCTGCTCGACGGGCTCACGTACTTCCAGTTCCTGGCGCCCGGACTGATCGCGACGACCGGGATGATGATCTCCGCGCAGGAGTCGCTGTGGCCGGTGATGGGCGGCTTCAAGTGGCAGCGAACGTTCCATGCCCAGGCGGCGTCGCCCCTGTCGCCCGGCGAGATCACCGCGGGCCTGGTGCTGTGGCAGTCGACGCGCGCCGCGATCGCCTCGACCGGCGTCGCCGCCGTGCTCGCGCTGTTCGCGAGCACGCGGTCGTGGGGTCTGGTGCTCACGGTGCCGTTCGCGGCACTCACCGGCCTCGCCTTCGCCGCGCCGCTGACGGCGTGGGCGGCGACGCGAGAGCGCGAGCTCTCGTTCCCGTCGATCCTGCGCTTCGGGATCACGCCGCTGTTCCTGTTCGGCGGTGCCTTCTATCCGGTGAGCCAGCTCCCCGACTGGCTGGAACCGATCGCCAAGGTCACACCGCTCTGGCACGGCGTCGAGCTCTGCCGGGACGCCGTGCACGGTCGGCTCGCGCTCGCCGACGCGATCGGGCACTGTGCCGTGCTCGCGGGATTCGTGGTCGTCGGCTGGGTACTGGCCAGGATCGCGTTCGCTCGGAGGTTGGCGGCATGACGCTCGCCGAGCTGCCGCTGCGGGTCGTGCCGCCGCAGGTGCTGAACGCTCGCCGTCCGCACCGCCTGCTCGAGCGGCACTTCGTGATCAACCGTTCCGGCGGATGGATCATCGTGCTGAGCGGCTTCTTCGAGCCGCTCTTCTACCTCCTGTCGATCCGGATCGGTTTCTCCGCGCTGGTGGGAGACGTGGACGACGGCGGTCGGCTCGTCTCATACGCCGAGTTCGTCGCGCCGGCGCTGATGGCGGCGTCGGCGATGAACGGGGCCGTGTTCGAGTCGACGATGAACGTGTTCTTCCAGTTGAAGTACGACAAGGTCTACGACGCGGTGCTGGCGACGCCGCTCACGTCGGGCGACGTCGCGCTCGGCGAGATCCTGTACGCCACCTTCCGCGGGGCGCTCTACTCGGCGGCGTTCCTCGTGACGATCGTCGCGCTGGGGATGGCGCGGTCGCCGTGGATCGTGCTGGCGCTGCCGATCTGCGTGCTGATCTCGATCGCGTTCAGCGCCGTCGGCATGGCGTGCACCACCTACATGCGAACGTGGGCCGACTTCGAGTACGTGCCGTCCTTCACGCTGCCGCTGTTCCTGTTCTCGGCGACGTTCTATCCGTTGTCGAGCTACGGCGACTGGGCGTGGCTGGCCCAGCTCAGCCCGCTCTACCACGGGGTGGCGCTGGTGCGCAGCGCGAGCTACGGGGACTGGACGTGGGCGGCGGTCCCGCACGCCGCCGTGCTGGTGACGATGGCACTGGTCGGCCTCTCGATCACCGCCCGCCGCATCGAGCGTCTCCTGCTCCAGTGAGCCCGGCGCCGGTGCCGACCCACGTCAGCCGCTCGACCGCGAGACGTTGTGGCAGGCATTCTGTGGCGGGCACCAGACCCGGCCGGGTCGTCGGTTCTGCCGCAGAACCGACGCGGACCGCCCTCGCGGGTGCTCGGGGGCGAGTGAGGCGTACGCTCGCGACATGCTCTTCCGGAAGAAGACCGAGATGATCGAGCCGCACGAGGCGCTCCCGGGCCGCGATCAGCCGATGAGCGTGACGCCCGAACACGTCGTGCTCGGCACCCGGATCGTCCCGCCGTTCCCCGACGGGCTCGAGACGATCCATGTCGCGATGGGGTGCTTCTGGGGTGCCGAGCGGATCTTCTGGCAGATCCCCGGCGTGTACACGACCGCGGTCGGCTACATGGGCGGCTGGACGAAGCACCCCACCTACGAAGAGACGTGCACCGCGCAGACCGGGCACACCGAGACCGTGCTCGTCGTGTACGACCCCGAACGGGTGTCGGTCGACCAGCTGATGAAGGCGTTCTGGGAGAACCACGACCCGACCACACCGAACCGGCAGGGCAACGACGTCGGCACCCAGTACCGCTCGGCGATCTTCCCGACGACCGCGCGACAGTTGGCGGCGGTCGAGGCATCCCGCGACCGCTACCAGGCGGCGCTCACCGCCGCCGGGTACGGCGAGATCACCACCCAGATCGCGCCTGCCGCCGACGCCGGGGACGGCGTGTTCTACTACGCCGAGGACTACCACCAGGGGTACCTGCGCAAGCATCCGGGCGGGTACTGCAACCACGGGTTCTGTCAGGTCGGCTACGACCTCGCGGCCCACGGTCAGGGCGCGGCACGCGCCGCCCTCCCCGACGCGTAACTCTTCTGGGGCGCGCTGGGCGACCCTGGCTATGCTCGTCGCCCATCAGGGTCGCTCGATCGCGGTGACCGACGAGATACGTGGAGGAGGCCCACTCGATGGCCGGAATTCTGGACAAGATCAAGGGGATGCTGGGCGGCAAGAAGCCAGCCGGCGGCGCTGCGGGTGAAGGTGGCCACAGCGCCATGGACACCATCAAGGAGAAGGCTGGCGACGTCAAGGACAAGGTCGACGATCTCGTCGACAAGGCCGGCGAGAAGATGCCCGACAAGGTGAAGGACGCGTACCACAAGGTCTCCGACAAGGTCGAGGACGTCATCCCGGGCGGCGACGACGATGCCGCCGATGGAGACGCTGCGAGCACGCCCCCGGAGAGCTGACACTCCGCCCGCCCCGGTGCGGGCGTGTACTACTTCACGGCGCCGATCACGATCGCCACGGCGCCGACGTCGTCGTCGGCAGCGGGTCGTCGGTCGGGTGCACGACCGACTTCGAGGCGATCTCGTTCGCCTCGACCGTGCCCGACCCGCTCAACATGAGCGGCTTCGGCGGCCCGTTCGTGCTCGGCGGCGACGCCCGCATCGACATCGATGACTCGGGGGCGAGTGCGCCTCGACAACCCGATCGCCCAGAAGCGCGTCCGCCTGCGCAGTGTCGCCGACGCCGGCTACCGGGCGACGTCGGATGCGGTCGTGCAGATCAACCGCTCCGGCTCGATCGCGATCAACAGCTGGATCATCCAGTAGCGCCGCGCTCGACCAGTGCGGCCGCACCGGTCGCACCGGTCGCACCGTCGGCGGCGGGTCTCGGTGACGTGCCGAGCAGCTCGCCGGCGCGGAGCTGGGCGGCATACAGGCCGTTGCGCGCGACGAGCTCGTCGTGGTTGCCGAGCTCGACGATCCGGCCCCGGTCGAGCACCGCGATCCGGTCGGCCGAACGGACCGTCGACAGACGGTGGGCGATCACCAGCGCGGTGCGCCCGCTCAGCGCGGCGTCGATCGAGGCCTGCACGTGGGCCTCGTTGTCGTTGTCGAGGTGGCTGGTCGCCTCGTCGAGGATCATGACCGCCGGGTTCTTCAGCAGGAGCCGGGCGATCGCCAGGCGCTGCTTCTCACCGCCGCTGAGGCGGTAGCCACGCTCGCCGACGACCGTGTCGTAGCCGTCGGGGAGGCCGGCGATCGTGTCGTGGATGCGGGCGGCGCGGCAGGCCGCGACGACCTCGTCGTCCGGCGCGTCCGGCGCCGCGTAGCGCAGGTTGTCGCCGATCGACTCGTGGAACAGGTGGGGGTCCTGGGCGACGACGCCGACGGCGCGGCGCAACGACGCGAGCGTGAGGTCGCGCACGTCGTGACCGTCGATTGCAACGGCACCGTCGGTCACGTCGTACAGGCGCGGGATGAGCGCTGCGAGGGTGCTCTTGCCGGCGCCCGACGCGCCGACGAGCGCGACGGTCTCGCCGGGCTCGAGAACCAGCGACAAGTGCGACAGCACATCGCGGTCGGGGTCGGCACCCGGGATCGCCTGCGTCTCCATCGAGGCGATCGCCGACTCGTTCGCCGGCGGGTACCGGAAGGTGACGTCACGGAACTCCACCCGGCCGCGTGGGTCGACCAGGTCGACGGCGCCCGGCCGGTCGGTGATCGGTTCGGGCGCGTCGAGTACCTCGAAGACTCGCTCGAACGACACCATCGACGTCATCAGGTCGACGCGGGCGTTCGTGAGGCCGGTGAGCGGTTGGTAGACCCGCGTGACGAGCGCCGCCAGCGCCACCAGCGTGCCGACGCTGATGTCCTCGCTCACCACGAGCTGGGCGCCGATGCCGTAGATCGCAGCGGTGCCGATCGCGGCGACGAGCCCGAGGGCGACGAAGAAGACGCGTCCGAGCATCGCCGAGCGGATGCCGGCGTCGCGCACCGCATCGGCGCGCCGGCCGAAGGTGTCGTTCTCGCGGTCGAGCGACCCGAACAGCTTGACGAGCGCTGCGCCGGCGACGTTGAACCGCTCCGTCATCTGCGTGTTCATCGCCGCGTTGTGCTGCATCTGCTCGCGCGAGATCACCTGCAGGCGCCGACCGACGCGACGCGCCGGCACGATGAACATCGGGAGCACCACGAGCGCGAGCAGCGTGAGCCGCCACTCGAGCACGAGCATCGCCCCGAGCGTCGTGACCAGCACGATGACGTTCGACACGACGCTGCCCAGCGTCGACGTCAGCGCGCTCTGGGCGCCGACGACGTCGTTGTTGAGGCGGCTGACGATCGCCCCAG
Organism: Ilumatobacter sp.; assembly: GCA_041596155.1. Taxonomy (GTDB): domain Bacteria; phylum Actinomycetota; class Acidimicrobiia; order Acidimicrobiales; family Ilumatobacteraceae; genus Ilumatobacter. The sequence goes on from JBFHJC010000092.1 coordinate 5,942, forward strand.
TCGGGGTGCGCGTGAAGAACGCCAACGGAAGGCGCTGCACCTTGTCGAAGAGCGCCCGGCGCAGGTCGGCGATCAGGCCCTCGCCGACGCGGGCGCTGCACCACCGCTGCACGATCTGGAGAGCAGCGTCCGCGAGCGCGGCGGCGACGGCGAGGCCGGCGAGCCACCAGATCGCCGTGCGGTCGCTCGTGGGGATCGCGACGTCGATGATGCGCTTCACCACGAGTGGTGGCACGAGGGCCAGCAGCGCCGCCAGCACGATCGACGCGAGGAACAGCCCGATCGTGCCCCGGTACGGGCGGGCGAAGGACCACACCCGTTTCGCGGTGTCGCGCGCGAGACGGGCGTCCTTCACGGCCTCGGTGTCCCGCGGCATCATGTGATGCGGACCCATTCGCATGTGATCGAGGCTACGGCTGACGACGCGTCTCGCGGATCGAGACGTACCCTGTCGGCCTATGTCGAGGCGGAGTCGAACCGGCGCCCTGATCCTCGCCGGGTCGATCGTGCTGGGCGCGTGCACGGCTGCCGCCGAGGACGGCGAGGAACCCGCCGACGAACCGTCGGAGGCGGACGCCCCGACCGGGACCGACGGCGATGACGAGGCTCCCGCAACCTCCGAGGAGCCCGCCGACGAGCCGGGCGGTCAGCCCGAGACCGTCGAGCCGGGCGAGCTGCCGGTCTTCGAGCCGGCGCCGCTCGCGTGGGAGCCGTTCAACGATGGCGTCGACGTGGCGACGCTCGAGGTGCCTGTCAACTACGCCGATCCCGACGGGCCGCGCTTCGAGCTGTTCCTCGCGCGCGCCAACGCGCTCGACCCCGAGCAGCGCATCGGATCGCTCTTGATCAACCCGGGCGGGCCCGGGTTCGGCGGCAGCGACTTCGCGGTGTTCGCGTCGCAGATCTTCGACCGCGCCCTGCTCGAACGGTTCGACATCATCGGCTGGGACCCGAGGGGCACCGGCGAGAGCGATCCGCCGATCGACTGCATCGACGACTACGACCCGTACTTCACCGACATCGACACGACGCCGAGGGACGACGCCGAGCGCGAGCGGCTCGTCGAGCAGGCGCGGGACTTCGCCGAGCTCTGCCTCGAGCGGAACCGCGACATCATCGACTTCGTCGGCACGAACAACTCGGCACGCGACATCGACACGATCCGGCGCGCGCTCGGCGAGGACCGGATCTCCTTCTTCGGGTTGAGCTACGGCAGCGAGCTGGGTGCGGCGTGGGCGACGCTGTTCCCCGACACCGTCCGCGCCGCCGTGCTCGACGGGGCCAGCGACCCCGAGGCCGATGCGCTCGAGAGCTCGCTGCAGCAGCTCGCCGGCTTCCAGTCGTCGCTCGACACGTTCCTCGCGGCGTGCAGCGCCGACCCACAGTGCGAGTTCCACAACGACGGTGACGCCGAGGGAGCGTTCGCCGAGCTGCTCGCCGACCTCGACGAGAACCCGGTGCCCGCTGACGACGGCCGTCCGCCGGTGAACCGCGACGTCGCCACGACGGCGGTCGTGCAGGCGATGTACTCCGACTTCTTCTGGCCGGCGCTCGAGGCGTCGCTCGCCGATGCCCAGGAGGGCGACGGATCGGGCCTGCTGGCGCTCCACGACAGCTACTTCCAGCGCAGCGCCGACGGCACGTACGGCAACGAGCTGGAGGCGTTCCAGGCGATCACGTGCGCCGACAACCCGGAGCGGATGACCGTCGCCGAGGCCGACGCGGAGGCGGCCGAGTACACCAAGGTGGCGCCGCTGCTCGCGCCCCAGGGCGTGGCCGGCTCGTACTTCTGCACCTTCTTCCCGCCGGCGCGCGACCCGCGCGTGACGATCACCGGGGCGGGCGCCGGACCGATCGTCGTGATCGGAACGACCGGCGACCCGGCGACACCGTTCGAGTCGACCGCCAGGATGGCCGAGATCCTCGAGGACGGCCGGCTGGTGATCGTCGAAGCCGAGCAGCACACCGGGTACGGGGTCAACCGCTGCGTCATCGACGTCGTCAACTCCTATTTGATCGACCTCGTGCCGCCCGCAGACGGCACCGAGTGCCGCTGACGCCGCGCCCGGTCGTGCCGACTGCGACTGCGACTCGACGCGACACGACCGCCGGCTGACGTGCAGCACGGCGATCGCTCGGGTGGCGGAGAGGGTGGGATTTGAACCCACGGACGCTTGCACGTCGCACGCTTTCGAGGCGTGTCCCTTCGGCCGCTCGGGCACCTCTCCGTCGAGCGAGGCTAGCGGGATTCACCGGGGGTGACGACGTGGGTTCGACGCCGCGCGATCATGGTCGCCGAAAGGAGGTCCGCACCGCTCAAGATCGAGAATTGACGTGCCGATAACACTGTGACTCACACATTGCTCGGCCGTGCCGGACCACGGCGTGCCGAGGGCGGATCACGAAGGAGGGAAACATGACGGCTGCTGAGCCTGCGCGCTCCGAGCACGTGTTCAAGCTCCTCGTGACGGGCCCGTACGCGGCCGGGAAGACGTCGCTGATCCAGGCGGTCTCGCAGACGCCCGTCGTCGAGACCGACGTGCTCACCTCCGGCGCCGAGGCCGTGATCAAGGCCCGCACCACCGTGGCGATGGACTTCGGCACCTACGCCGTCGAGGAGGGCGACGTCCGTCTGCTCATGTTCGGCACGCCCGGGCAGCGCCGCTTCTGGTTCATGACCGACATTCTGAAAGGCGACGTCGACGCGGTGATCTACGTGATCGACGCCGAGGCCGAGCACACCCATGCCGAGGCGGGCGCGGCGATGCGCGCCCTGCTCCAGGATCTGCGGGTGCCGCTCGTCGTCGCCGTCAACCGGTGCGACGATCGCGACCGGGCGCGGCTCGTCGCCCGTCAGCTCGGGGCGCTGGCCAGCGAGGCCGTCGTCCCGTGTCAGCTGATCCACCAGGCGTCGGGGTGCGACGTCGTCGTCGAGGCTTTGCTCGCCGTGCTCGATCGGCTCGACGCCGCCCACGTCCAACTGCTCACGCCCGTCGAGCGGGTCGTCGCGATGGCGGGCGCCGCATGACCGTCGAGCACGACGTGACGCAGCTGCTCGGTCTGGTCGGTACGTTCCCGCGACCCGGCTGGGTCGTGCTCGACGCCGCCCGCGAGCACCGCTTCACGGGCGAGCTGGTCTTCGAGTCGACGCCGGCGACGAAGGTGTACGTCGACCGGGGGGAGATCTACGTGGCCGAGCGGCTCACCGATGCGTCCCTCGGCGGGCGACTCGTCGATGCCGGGGTGATCACGGCCGCGCAGCTCGAACGCGGGGCCATGCGGCTCGGTGACGTCGAGCACCTGGGCCGGTTGTTCGATCGCGAGCCGACGATCGACCGACATGCGGTGCTGACCGCGATCGAGGTGTTGACCGACGAGTGCATCGGCTGGCTCGCGTCCCAACAGGTGACCGGTGTCGAGCCGACGCCGTACCGCCACCACCCGGCGGGCGTCCACCACTGGGAACGTGCCGACGCCCCCGAGACCGGGGCCCGTGAGCCGCTCCCGGCGCCGCCGCCGACGACCGAGCCGGTCGAGCTCGCACCGCCGGAGCCACTGTTCGCCCCACCGACGGCCGTCGAGGACGATGTGATCCAGTGGGCCGAGCCGTCGTGGCTCGACGGCCCCGGCCGATCCATGCGCCCGATGCGCAGCGCTCCGGCCGCCGCGATGCCGCCCCCCGGCTCGCCCACGCCGCAGGCGCCGCCAGCACCACCGGCCGCCCCCGCTGCCCCCGACGAGGCGCCCACGATCGTGCCGCCTCCGCCGCCGTCGATCGCCGCGCCGCCGCCGGCCGCCGCCGGAGGTCCGCGAGACCAGTTGGCGATCTCGGGTGACTGGATCCAGGGTGTCGGCGCCGAGCGGTCGCAGGCCGGTGCGGCCGAGCCGCTGGCACGACCGAGGTCGCTTCCGAAGGTGCCGATCGAGTCGGTCGACCGGTTCGAGCTCATCTGGCCGACCGGTGAGGTCGACGAGCAGTTCGGCACGTCCGACGCCGCCACGGTCGACGACCACCACCCCGACCTCGATCGGCGCGGGCCGACGGCACGCCTCGATCGGGCGGCGGATTCGACGCTGCCGACTCGTCCAGCGGCGGTCGGCACGCTCGAGCCTCCCTCCGGCGAGGTCGACGTCAGCGACTTCGAGCGTGAGTTCGAGCCGGATGAGCCCACCGAGCCGCTCGCGACGCGACGGCCGTCGACGAGCGCGCTCAGCCCGCAAACCCTGCAGGAGTCCTCCGACGAGGTGGTGCTCGCGGTGCGCCGTGCCGTCGCGTCGATCGAGACCGGTGCGCTGGCGACGCGTCGACGCCTGGCCGAGCCGGTCACGCCCGACACCTCGCGCGGCCTCGATGAGGGGGGCGCGGGCAGCGTCGCCGTCCAGGACGAGCCTGTCGCCCGCGGTGCCGGTGGCACGCTCCGGCCGGCGACCCGATCGGTGTTCGACGACCTACCGAACGAGATGCCGCTCGAGCCGGCGATCGAATCAGCGAGCCAGGCCGCGCCCGAAGCGGTCCGTGAAGGCGAGCCCGAGGCCCGCACCGGCGCACTGCGGCGGCTGATCGGCAGCCTGCGCCGACGCTGATCCCCGAGTCGGTCGAAGTTCAGTCGACCCGGCCGCGTCGCGACCGGAAGAAGTCGACGAGCAGACGTCCACATTCCTCGGCCAGGACGCCGGTGGTGCGCGGTAGCCGATGGTTGAGGACCGGGCTGTCGACGAGGTCGTAGCAGCTTCCCGCGGCGCCGGCCTTCGGATCGGCGGCGCCGTAGACGAGGTGGCCGAGCCGGCCGTTGACCATCGCGCCGGCGCACATCGCGCACGGTTCGAGGGTCACGACGAGGGTGCAGTCGTCGAGCCGCCAGTGACCGACGGCCGCGGCGGCGTCGCGCAAGGCGAGGATCTCGGCGTGCGCCGTCGGGTCGCCGGTGAGCTCGCGCTCGTTGTGGCGGGCGGCGATGATCTCACCGCCGCGCAAGACGACGGCCCCGACGGGGACGTCGTCGTGATCGAGGGCGGCGCGAGCTTCGGCCAACGCGGCGCGCATGGCGTCCGTCAGGCCGTCGTCGGCGCCGGTCGGATCGGCTCCGTCGCTCGGCTGCATGGCGGAGGGAGTGGGATTCGAACCCACGGAAGGTTGCCCTTCACACGCTTTCCAAGCGTGCCGATTCGGCCGCTCTCGCACCCCTCCAGGTATGTCGGGCCAGGTTACCGGGCGGCTGCCGCGGCACGGTGCGGCACGGGTGCGGCACGGGTGCGGCACGGTATCGTGATCGGTGTCAGCCGGTTCCTGCCGGCTGAGGTGGTGACCGGGTCCTGTGCAACGGGCGCCCGTGAACCAGGTCAGGCCAGGAATGGAGCAGCCTTCATCGGCATCGCTCGTGTGCCGCAGATCGCCTGGTCACCACCTCAGCCCGCAGGGACCGGGTCGCGTGCGGGCGGGGATGGCGTCGGTCGGTAACGTCCGGGCGGTGAAGGTCCACCTCGTCGACGGCACCTACGAGCTGTTCCGGCAGCACTTCGGGAGCGCCAACCGGCGTGGTGAGTCGGGCCGCGAGGCCGGCCCGTTCGACGCGACGATCGGAGTGCTCACGTCGACCCTGCAGCTGATCGAGGACGGCGCGACCCACGTCGGCGTCGCCAGCGATCACGTGATCGAGTCGTTCCGCAACGAGCTCTGGGACGGCTACAAGACGTCGGAGGGGATGCTGCCCGAGCTGCTCGACCAGATCCCGGTGATGGAGGACGCGCTGATGACGATGGGCGTCACGACGTGGGCGATGGTCGAGTGGGAGGCCGACGACGCGCTCGCTTCGGCGGCCCGGGTGGCCGAAGCCGACGAGCGGGTCGAGCAGGTGCTGATCGTGACCCCCGACAAGGACCTCGGGCAGTGCGTGCACGGTCGCCGGGTCGTCCAGTTCGATCGGCGCAAGCGCGAGATCATCGACGAGGACGCGGTGCGAGCGAAGTTCGGCATCGGCCCGTCGTCGATCCCCGACTACCTCGGGCTGGTCGGCGACACCGCCGACGGCTACCCGGGTCTGCCCGGTTGGGGCGCCAAGTCGGCCGCGGCCGTGCTCGCGCGCTACGAGCACGTCGAGGACATCCCGGCCGAGGCGAGCCTGTGGGACGTGCCAGGCCTTCGTGGTGCCGCGAAGCTGTCGAAGACCCTGCAGGAGGACATGGAGCTGGCGCTCCTGTTCCGCATCATCGCCACCGTCGATCGCGACGTGCCGGTGGGCACGGTCGACGACTGGCACTGGCGTGGACCGACCGACGAGTTCGCCGCCCTCGCGGACCGCCTCGGCGTCCCGGCTCTCGCCACCCGCGCCGCCGCCCTCGCCCCCTGACGCCACGCCCCACCCCCTCGTCTCTCCGTTCATGTCGCGCTCACCCCGCCCAGGGTGGGGTGAGC
>JBFHJC010000093.1:0-12218 GCA_041596155.1 Ilumatobacter sp.
CGGCTTCGGACACCGCGTCGAGCACGTCGTCCTGCCCGACGAAGCTCATCTCCAAGTCGAGCTGCATGAACTCGTACTGGCGGTCGGCGCGCAGGTCCTCGTCGCGCAGGCAGCGGGCGATCTGGTAGTAGCGGTCGACGCCGCCGACCATCAGGAGCTGCTTGAACAGCTGCGGCGATTGCGGGAGGGCGTAGAACGAACCGGGCTCCTTGCGGCTCGGCACGAGGAACTCGCGGGCGCCCTCGGGCGTCGACGGCACGAGCATCGGCGTCTCGACCTCGACGAAGCCCTGGCGTTCCATCGCCGTGCGCATCGCCGCGTTCACCGCCGCCCGGGTCCGCAGGTTCTTCTGCATCCGCTCGCGACGCAGGTCGAGGTAGCGGTACTGGAGGCGGATGTTCTCGTCGACGTCGTCGGCGCGGGCGTCGATCGGGAACGGCGGCGGCACCGCCTTGCGGAGCGTCTCGACCTCGCACTCGCCGATCTCGATCTCGCCGGTCGGCAGGTTCGCGTTGACCGTGCCCTCGGGACGGGCGCGCACGACGCCGGTCACCCGCACTACGTACTCGGAGCGCACGTCGACATCGTCGTTTACCACGCACTGGGTGATGCCGGTGTGGTCACGGAGATCGACGAACGCGAGGTGTTCGCCGTGCTCGCGCCGGCGGGCCACCCAGCCGGTCAGCGACACGGTCTGGCCGATGTGCTCGGCGCGGAGCTCGCCGCACATGTGCGTGCGCATGGAGGTGGAGGTCATCGCGTCTCCTCGGTGTGCGCACGCTCCGGACGAGCGACCGCCAGGGAGCCGGACGGCGATGGGGTTCGGGGGCGCAGCCCCCAGAGAGTGGCGGTGCGGAGAGAAGTGCTGGTCATGACGATTCCTGGAGTCGTTGGTGGAGATCTTCGGTGAGCCGACTGCGCTCGACGGCGACCTGGTCGCCACCGCCGCGCAAGGGTCGAACGGTGACGGTGCCGGCGTCGAGCTCGTCGGTACCGAGGATCACGGCGATCGGAGCGCCGCTGCGGTCGGCGGCCTTCATCTGGGCCTTCATCGACCGGTTCTCGTAGGCGCGGTCGGAACTGATGCCTGCGGCGCGCAGCTCAGCCGTGAGGCGCAACGCCTCCCGGCCGCCGGTCGTGTCGACGACGAACACGTCGACCGACGTGTCGGGCGCCGCGAAGACCCCCTCGTCGTCACAGGCGATCAGCGTGCGGTCGACGCCGAGTGCGAACCCGATGCCGGGCGTCGGCGGGCCGCCGAGGTCCTCGACGAGGCCGTCGTAGCGACCGCCGCCGCCGAGCGCGTTCTGGGCCGAGTCGAGCGTCCCGCCGGCGTACTCGAACGTCGTGCGGCGGTAGTAGTCGAGGCCGCGCACGAGCCGCATGTCGATCGTGAACGGGATGCCCAGATCCCGGAGGCCCGACTGGACCGTCGCGAAGTGGTCGCCGGCTTCGTCCGACCAGTACCGGTCGATCGTCGGTGCCGACTCGATGAACGGTGCATCGGGCGGCCGCTTCGAGTCGAGCACCCGCAGTGGGTTCTTCGCGAGCGTCGCCCGGCTCTGCTCGCTGAGGTCGTCACCGGCCGCCTCGAAGTGCTTCCTGAGCGCGTCGACGTAACGGGCCCGGTCGTCCGGCTCACCGAGGCTGTTCACGTGCAGCGTGACCTGGCGCAGACCGAGCGCCCGATAAAAGTCCCAGCCGAGCGCGATCACCTCGACGTCGAGGTCTGGGTCGTCGACGCCGAGCGCTTCGATGCCGACCTGGTCGAACTGCCGGTAGCGGCCGCGCTGGGCCTTCTCCTGGCGGAACATCGGCCCGCTGTACCACGTCTTCCAGGGCGTGATGGGTCGGTGCTCGGCGAACGCCCGGCACACGCTGGCGGTCAACTCCGGGCGCAGGGCCAGACGGCGACCGCCCAGGTCCTCGAGCTGGTACATCTCCTTGCTGACCACGTCGGTCGCTTCACCGATCCGGGCGAACACGCCGATGTCTTCCATGATCGGCGAGATCAACAGCTCGTAACCGGCCGCTTCGACGACTCCGGCGAAGACGTCGCTGAACGCACGCCAGCGAGCCGATTCGGGCGCGAGGATGTCGCGCATCCCGGGGCTCGTCTGGAACGCTGGCACGGCCGACGAGGCTACCGGCGCCGCACCCCCGCAGAGCGATGGCTTCCCGTCACGACTGACCGCGCAGCGCCTCCACCGGCTCGAGCCGCGCCGCCCGAACGGCCGGGTAGGCGCCGGCCAGCAGACCGACCAGGGCGCCGGCCGGGGGCGCCAGGAACGGCATCCACGGGTCGAGCACCGGGGTCCACCCCTTCGCCGCCGACACGACCACCACGATGATCACGCCGACGCTGGCGCCGACGATCCCGCCGATCAGGCCGATCGCCGCCGATTCCCCCAGGAACTGGCCGGCGATGTGGCGCTGACGGGCGCCCAGCGCGCGCCGCAGGCCGATCTCGCGGGTTCGCTCGATCACCGTCACGAGCGTCACGTTGGCGATCCCGATCGCGCCCACGACCAGCGACACCAGTCCGAGGAGCACGAACAGGCTGTTGACCTCTCCCGCCACGCGGTCCCGGGCCGCCTGTGGCATGTTCGGCGCGACGACCGCGAGCGTCTCGGGTGCACTCGGCGACAGCGCCACCGGCGCTTGGGCAGCGATCACCTCGCCAGCCCCCAGCTCGACCTCGATCACCACCCGCTCGGGTCGCCTGACGTCGAAGACCTGCTCGGCGGCCGTACTGGTGATCATGACCGAGCCGAGGAAGCCGCGATCGCGCAGCGCCTCGTCGACGATGCCGATCACCGAGAAGAAGTGCTCGCCGATGTACAGACCGGGTTGCACGTCGAGCCGACGGATGCCGAGGTCCTGGGCGAGGTTGACCCCGATCACCGCCACCCGATCGGCGCGCTGCACGTGCCCCTCGTCGAACCAGCGGCCCGCTGCGACATGGCCGCGCACTGCCGCGAGCACCCCGGACGAGGCCGCGACCACCGGCACGGTCACGGCGTGATCGTCGGTGGGGTCGACCACCGAGACCGTTCGCACCCGCCCCGGGTTCGGAACGTCGGCGACCGCGCCCGATGCGACCACCCCGTTCAACCGGTCGAGCCGCGCCTCGACCGCCCACGGCAGTCGCCCGACCGCTTCATCACGCCCCGACGATCTGGCGGTCACCATCACCTGGCTCGCCTGCAGCTCGTTGAACTGGTCGATGATCTGGCTGCCCGCAGTGCGTGACAGACCAACCGTCACGATCAACGACGCCAGCCCGAGGACGGTGCCGAGGGTCGTCAACAGCGAGCGCGTCGGCCGGGCGAAGATGCCCGCCAGCAGCTCGTCGAACGCGTCGGCCAGGCGGAACCGGCTGCGGGCGATCGCCAGACCGCTGCTCACCGGACCGCCACCTCGTCGGCGACCTCGGTCAGCCAGCCGTCGATGATCCGAACCCGACGCTGGGCACGGGCGGCGACGCCCGGGTCGTGGGTGATCAGGCAGATCGTGAGCCCATCCGCCACCAGTCCGTCGAGGAGCGACATGATCGAATCGGTCGTCACCGAATCGAGGTTCCCGGTCGGCTCGTCGCACAGCAGGATCGAGGGTCGCACCGCCAGCGCTCGCGCCACGGCGACCCGCTGCTGCTCGCCACCCGAGAGACGATCGGGCCGGAACCCGGCCCGATGCGACAGACCGACGCGATCGAGCGCCGCGAGCGCCCGGTCTCGGCGCTCGTTGCGTCGTACGCCGCGATACATGCCGCCGAACATCACGTTCTCGAGCGCGCTCCGGTGCCCGATCAGGTGGAAGGCCTGGAACACGAAGCCGAGCCGCTCGGCCCGGACGCCGGCGCGCTGGGCGTCGCTCAACCGTCCGACGTCGTGGCCGTCGAGCAGGTAGGTCCCGCTCGTCGGCCGGTCGAGCAGCCCGAGCAGGTTGAGCAACGTCGACTTGCCCGACCCCGACGGACCGACGATGGCCACGTACTCACCGGCTGCGATCTCGAGGTCGACGTCGCGAACGGCCGCGACCGGGGGCGTGGTGTCGAACACGCGCGAGACCTTCCGCAGGCTGATCACCGACGGCCCACGCCCGTTCTCGCTCACGACTCGCCCAACTGCGGGAAGCGACCGAGCAGGTCGTCGACCGCGTCCTGCTCGACCTGGCGGCGGACGTCGGCGAACCCGACCTCCACCTGGCACGCTCGGTCGGCCTTCCAGAGCTCGACCTCGAGCTCGGCCAACCGGTCGATCTCCTGGCCGGGGATCTCCTGGGGTTGCCCGAGGTAGACGTAGCCACTCCCGTCGGCGTTGGTGTACGCGGAGTACACCTGCTCACCCGACTCGAAGTAGTCGTTCATCTCCGCCTCGGTCTCGAACGGGATCGCCTCCAGTCCCTGCGCCTCGACCTTGAACGTCTCGATCACACCCCACATGCCGTTGGGTTCGGTCGGCGGGTTCTCGACGGCGAGGTCGTCCAACGTCGGCGCCATGCACTCCGCCCATCCCCGCTCGACCTGGTCGAACCGGGGGTCGTTCTCGATGCCCATGAAGATCTCCTCGAGCGCGGCCTGGATCTCCGGGTCGGTGCTGGCGTCGTCGCCGAACACCTGCTCGTGGGCCTGCATCTGGCACCCCTGCTGCTCGGGCGGTACGTCCGGGGGCGTGTCGCTCGCCAGCTCACCCTCCGGGCTCGCGATCGCGGCCTGGCCGTACAGCGCTTCGTAGTACGCCTGCTGCTCATCGGGTGAGAGGCCGTTCACGTACTCCTGGTTCGGGTCCACGAACTCGGGCGCGTCCATCCCGCCGCCGACCTCGTAGAGCTCGTACGACCGCATCACCCCGTAGCCGTAGCGTTCCCCGTACTTCTCCGGATCACCGAACTGCAGCTCCTCGTCGGCGTTGATCTGCGACGAGAAGTCGACCGGTTGGTACTCGAAGCCGCGGTCGCGCATGCAGTCGGCGACGAGATCCTCGACCTCGAGCTGGCGCCGCCGATCCTCGACCGGGTTGCTCGTCCAGCCGAGCAGCGCGGCCAGGGGGCTGTCGACCTCGCCGCCGTCACCACGGTCGTTCCCCTCGTCGCCCTCGTCGTCGGTGTCGGTCGGGACCGACGGACCGTCCCGGTCCGCGTCCTCGTTGAGCCGCTCGTTGGTCTCGACGCCAACGACCACACGGTCGCCCTCCACCAGGGTGCCAGCGACGATCGGGCGCACTTCGGCCAATCCGTTCGCCGTCAACCCGACCTCCACGTCGACGAGCTCGGTGACCGCGTCGTCGGTGGCGGTCGCCGGAACCCGCTCGACCTCCACCTGGCTGACCTGATCGGGGCCGACGGTGAGCGCGGCGACGGGAACGACGAGCACGTCGCCATCGGTCGACGCCACCGGCAGGACGACGCGAGCATCCCAGAACACGTACTGACTCACGAGCTGCGGATCGTCGGGTGCGATCGTCACCTCGAGACGGCCGGTGCCTTCGGCGGCCGCCGGGAACGGCCCGTCGTCGGGGGTGCCACCCGGCCGCGTCGCCGGTGTGCCCACCGACAGCACGGTGCCGGTCGTGGTGATCCCAGAGCCTCTGATCTCGACCTCGACCGGCGCGCCGACCGCCACCAACGCCGAGTCGACACGGCTGACGCGAGCGCGGATGAGCGTGGACGAGGTCGCCAGGGTGCCGAGCGGTCCCTGCACCTGCTGGCCGATCGACACGTACACCTCCGTCATCGTCGAGGGCAGCACCGGCACGAAGACGATCTCGCCCGGCGAGATGCGCACGCCCGTCGACGCCTGCAGCGCCACCAGATGCTCGGTCGAGGCCGTCAGCGCCGCCTGGGCGGTGGCGACGGCGGCGTCGAGCTGCGACGTGTCGCCCGGCGCCGTCGCCTCGCCGTACTGCGCCTCCGTCAGCTGCAGCTGGAACTCGGCATCGGCGATCGCCCGCTGCGCGCCGGCGATCGCTCGATCGCGTTCGATCTGAGCGGAGCGGAGCGCGGCGTCGGCGGCCACCAGCGCCTCCTGCGCGGCCGCCGCCTCGACCTGCAACCGGGCGACCCGCTCCGACGTGTACGGCAACCCGGTGTCGGGGTCGATCGCGCCCGACGCCGCCAGGTCGCGCAGCGCCGCCGCAGCGTCGCGGGCGACGAGCGCCGCGTCACGCGTCGCCTGTGCCGTGGCGACCGCCTGGTCACCGGCGGCCCGTGCCGCGTCGCCGGCGGCCCGCGCGTCGGGCACGGCCTGCCGCGCCGACTGCAGGGAGCGCTCGAGCTGCAGTCGCTCCGACTCGCGCATCGGGCGGCGAGCCTCGTTGACGGCGTCCTGGGCGGTGCGGACGTTGTCCTCGGCCTGCCGGACGGCGTCCTGGGCGGCGACGAGCCCTTCACGTTCCTCCGCAGACGGACCCTGCGCGGCGTGCCCGGCATCCATGTAGAGCTGCTCCACCGCAGCGGCGGTCGCAGCGTCGAACACCGAGTCGACTGACGCCAGCGGGTAGCCGAGGCGCACCAGCGCCGCTTCGAGCTGGGTGACGTCGGGGCCCTCGCTCCCGATGACGAGGCGGCGGTACATCGGCACGTCGCCCTGGAGGGCGATCACCGGCCGGCCGGTCACCTCGACGAAGGCGTCGCCCTCCCGCACGTCGTCGCCGACGGCGACGATGTCGGTGACGACGGCGGCATCGCCGGCGGCGATCCCGACGCTCCCGGCGAGCTGGACGATCGTCGGCTCGTTGTAGGCGACCTGGCCGGCGAGCACGAGCTCGGTGCTCAGGGCGCGCCGCTCGACGGGCACCGTGATGAGCGAGGGGCGCGGCGGTCGGCTCGACGCAGCGCGATCGGCGGGCGACTGGATGCGGTTCCCGATGACCCCGCCGGCCAAGCCGGCAACCACCGCCACCGCGACCACGATGGCCGCCGTGCGCCGCCGACGTCGTCCGACGTCGGGAACGAAGGCCCGCGAAGCCGGCGGCTCCGGCGGCGGGGCCGCCAGCACGGCGTCGATGAACGCGTCGGGAGGTGCGCTCGACACCTCGTCGTCGGATGCCGAACGGGTCGCTTCGCTCACGAGCCCCTCCTGCTGAAAAGGCCGTGCCACCGGCCGGTCGACGAATGCTAAGTGACCGATGCCGCTCGGGGGTTTCGCGTCGTCGTTTCGCGCGCCAATCGGAACGATCGGGCGCCGAGAGCGTCAGTCGACGCGCGACTGGCCCGGAAGGATGCGATGGACGTCGTACACCGAGTCGATCCGCTTGATCGTGTTGAGCACCGACGCCATCTGCGCGGGATTGCTCATCTCGATGCGGAACCGCATCTTCGCCACGCGGTCGTCACCGGTGACCGTGTCGCACGCCAGGATGTTCACGCCCTGCTCGCCGAGTGCGTTCGCGACGTCGCGCAACAGGCGCGAGCGGTCGAGGGCGACCACCTCCACGCCTGCCGTGTAGAGCTTGTCGCGCCGCTCCCGATCCCATTCGACTTCGATCAGGCGGGTGGTCTGCTCCTGGGCGAGGGATGTCGCGTTGGCGCAGTCGGCGCGATGCACGCTGACGCCACGGCCGCGCGTGACGAACCCGATGACCTCGTCGCCGGGTACTGGCGTGCAGCAGTTGGCGAGCCGGACGAGGACGTCGTCGAGGCCCTCGACATGGATGCCGGCAGTGTCGTCGCCGGCGCGACGGCGCGTCCGGGGCCTGAACACCGTGGACGGCAGTTGGTCGCCCTCGCCGTCGCCGTCGCGCAACGCCTTGGCGACGCGCTGGGCGACGCTGCGCGCCGACACGTGGCGCTCGCCGATGGCCGCGAGGAGCGTGTCGAGATCGGTGTAGCTGAGGTCGGCGACCACCGATTGGAGTTGCTCGCTCTGCCAGATCTTCTGGCTGGGCAACCCCTCGCGTCGGAACTCGTCGATGAGCTCGTCGCGGCCCGACTCGATCATGTCGACCCGACGCTCCCGGCTGAACCACTGCCGGATCTTGTTCTGCGCCCGGTGCGACGCGACGAAGCCCAGCCAGTCCTGGGACGGACCGGCGGTCTCGACCTTGGACGTGAAGATCTCGCAGGTGTCGCCGCTCTGGAGGAGGTGGTCGAGCGACACCAACCGTCCGTTCACCTTCGATCCGATGCACGCGTGGCCGACCTCGGTGTGCACCGCGTACGCGAAGTCGACCGGCGTCGACCCGACCGGCAGTGTGATCACCTTCCCCTTGGGCGTGAAGACGAAGACCTCGTCCTGTTCGAGGTCGGTCTTCAGGTTCTGCATGAACTGGGCCGGGTCGGTGACCTCGGCCTGCCAGTCGATCAACCGGTTGAGCCAGTCGATCTCGGTGGAGCCGCCGTCGGACTTGTAGGCCCAGTGGGCGGCGATGCCCCATTCGGCCCGCTGATGCATCTCGCGCGTACGGATCTGCATCTCGATCGGCCGTCCGGCCGGACCGATCACCGTCGTGTGCAGGCTCTGGTAGAGGTTGAACTTCGGCATCGCGATGTAGTCCTTGAAGCGACCCACGACCGGGCGCCAGCGACCGTGGATGCTGCCGAGGGCGGCGTAGCAGTCCTTGATCGAGTCGACGATGACGCGCACCGCGACGATGTCGAAGATCTCGTCGAACTCGCGGTTCTTGACGACCATCTTCTCGTAGATGCTCCACAGGTGCTTGCCCCGACCCGTCACGTCGGCCTCGATCCCGAGCTCGCTGAGGCGCGCCCGCACCTCGGCGACCGCCTGCGCGAGGAACACGTCGCGCTCGGGTGATCGCGTCGCCACCAGATGATCGAGCTCGGCGTAGCGCTTCGGGTGCAACGCGGCGAACGAGAGGTCTTCGAGCTGCTGCTTGATCTCCTGGATGCCGAGCCGGTGCGCGAGCGGCGCGTAGATGTCGAGCGTCTCCTGGGCGATACGACGCTGCTTGTCGGATGGCATGCCGGCGACGGTGCGCATGTTGTGCAGTCGGTCGGCCAGCTTGATGAGCAGGACGCGGAGGTCCTTCGCCATCGCCACCAGCATCTTGCGCATCGTTGCGGCCTGCTGCGCCTCGCGCGAGTCGAACTGGATGCGCTCGAGCTTGGTGACGCCGTCGACGATCGCCGCCACCTCGGCGCCGAAGTTCTGATCGACGTCGGTGAGCGTGATCTCGGTGTCCTCGACGGCGTCGTGCAGCAACGCCGCGACGAGCGAGACCTCGTCGAGGCCGATGTCGGCGACGATCTGTGCCACCGCCAGCGGATGGAAGATGTAGCTCTCGCCGCTCGACCGGCGCTGCGAGCGATGCGCCTCGGCCGCCATCTGGTACGCCCGGTTCAGGTTGTCGACGCGGGCCTTGGGGTGGTGCGACCGGTAGCTGGCGAGCAGCGGCGTGAGCTCGCTCGCAGCCGCGTTCTCGTGGTGCCGCCGCCAGGGAAGGACGCGATCGACGGTCGGCATCGGCGTCAGTACCCCGTGAGGCTCTCCGCGCGATGTCCGTCGAGCTTCTTGCGACCCTGCAGGTCCCGCAGCTCGATCAGGAATCCGAAGCCGACGATGACGCCGCCGAGCGTCTCGATCAGGCGACCGGTGGCCGCCGCCGTGCCGCCGGTGGCGAGCACGTCGTCGACGACCAGGATCTTCTCACCCGGATGTATCGCATCGCGGTGGATCTCGAGCTTGTCGGTGCCGTACTCGAGGTCGTACTCCTCGCGGGCGACCGCCCACGGCAGCTTGCCGGCCTTGCGGACCGGGACGAAGCCCGCCCGAAGCCGGTAGGCCACCGGCGCCGCCAGGATGAACCCGCGTGACTCGACGCCGACGACGCGATCGACGCTGACGTCGTGGAAGCGGGTCACGAGGTCGTCGACCGCCCGACCGAACGCCGCCTCGTTGCCGAGTAACGGGGTGATGTCGCGAAACGTGACACCGGGCTGGGGGTAGTCGGCGATGGCCCGGATGTGCTCACGCACCCACGTCGCGTCGGCGTCCATGTGACGAGGTTACCGAGGAGTCACCCCTGGTCGCGACGGCAGGACGTCGCCTCAGCGACGCTTCTTCTTGCGCGGCCGCGGCGGGTGCGAGAGCGCCGCCTTGGCGGTAGCGGGCGTCTCGGGGTCGGGCACCCTGGCGGGTGGCGGTGCGTCGCCCGACGCGTCGACGGCGACCGCACCGGTTCGGGCCTCGGCGTGCGCCTCGGCTCGGGTGCGCCGACTCCCGACGTCGCCGCCCATCACCATCGCCCGCAGCGCCTCCCCGACGGCTCGCGGGATGTTACGGCTCTGCCAGTTCTTGTCGGTGACCTTGAGCAGGCCGAGCAGCGGCGACGCGATGAAGATCGACGAGTAGGCGCCGGTCAGCATGCCGACGAGCAGGGCGAGCGCGAACTCCGCGAGGGTCGACTGGCCGAGGAGGCCGGCGCCGACGAGGAGGAGCGACACGACCGGAACGATCGACGAGAAGCTGGTGTTGAGCGACCGCATCAGCACCTGGTTCATCGACACATTGATGACGTCGTCGTACGGCGGCTTCTGGGCGGCGAACCGGGCCTCGTTCTCCTTCACGCGGTCGAAGACCACGATCGTGTCGTACAGCGAGTACCCGAGGATCGTGAGGAACGCGATCACCGTGGGTGGCGTGACGACGAACTGGAAGATCGAGTAGATGCCGACGCTGATCACGACGTCGTGCACCATCGCCACGATCGCCGCCGCCGCCATGCGCCACTCGAAGCGGATCGAGATGAACACCGCGACGATCGCGAGGAAGATGATCAGCGCTCGAACGGCCTTCTGGGTGATCTCGCTCCCCCACGACGAACTGACGAGGTTCACGTTGACCTCCTCGATCGGGACGTCGGCGGCCTCCGCGAAGGCCTCGCGCAGGTCGGCGCCGACCTCCTCGGGTTGGTCGCCGACCTGGACCTTGACGAAGTCGCCCGAGTCGGATGAGCGTCGTTGGAGGCGCGCCCCTTCGGCGCTGAGACCGTTCTCGGCGAGGACGTCCTCCGCCTGCGACACTGTGAAGCCGCTCTCGGCCGGGACGTCCCAGGACACGCCGCCCTGGAAGTCGATGCCGAGGTTGAGCCCCTGGACCAGCAGCGAGACGACCGTCGCGACGATCAGCGCGAGCGACACGAACAGCCCGTACCTGCGGCGTCCGACGAAGTCGATCGCCGTCTGGCCCTCGAACAGTCGGCCGAGCCCCGTCCGGGCGATCGGGCGGCGGTCGATGGCGACGATGTCGGCGACCGTGCTCATGCCGTCGCTCCGATCGCCGACCCCACGGTGGCTGCTCGGCGGTCGGGCCGGTCGAACCAGTCGGTCATCGAGAGCAGGTACACCGCCGGTCGGGTGAAGAAGTAGCAGACGAGCAGGTCGCAGATCGTCGTCAGGCCGAGGTACAGGGCGAATCCCTTGACCGAGCCGACGCTCAACCAGAAGAGCACGAGCGAGGCCATGAGCGACACCAGGTCGGCGGACACGATCGTGCGCCACGTCGCCTGGAAGCTGCGGGGCGCCGCGTTGCGCAGGGAGCGGCCGTGGCGGACCTCGTCCTTGAGCCGCTCGAAGAACACCACGTAGGTGTCGACCGTGACGCCGACGGCCACGATGATGCCGGTGGCACCAGCCAGCGTGAGCGCGTAGTTCGTGGCCTGCGAAACCAGCGTGGCGACCGAGAAGACGGTCATGCCCCACACCAGCAACCCGACGATGATCACGATCGAGAGCTTGCGGTAGTAGGCGATCATGAAGAGCAGCGTCGCTGCGACGCCGATCAGACCGGCGATCACCGCTGCGTCGAGGCTGTCCTGTCCGGCGGTCGGCGACACGGTCTCGACGCGCTGCTGCTCGACCGGCACCGGGAAGGCGCCACGATTCAGGACCCGGGAGAGCGCCCGCACCTCGTCCTCGGAGAAAGCACCCGAGATCTGGACGCTGCCCGGGAAGTCGGGCGTCTGCACCGTCGGCGCCGACTGGATCACGTCGTCGAGGACGATCGCGAGCTGACTCGACGGGCACGTGAAGCTGCCCGAGAAGCACTGCTGGGCGAGCGCATTCCAGACCTGCTGGCCGTCGGGGCGCAGGTCGACGTTGACGACCCACTGACCGTTGCGTTGGTCGATGTTCGGCGCGGCGCTCCCCTGCTCGAAGACCTCGCCCGTACCGCCCGAGGGCCCGACCACGCACGTGCCGCCCGTGACCAG
Organism: Ilumatobacter sp.; assembly: GCA_041596155.1. Lineage (GTDB taxonomy): Bacteria > Actinomycetota > Acidimicrobiia > Acidimicrobiales > Ilumatobacteraceae > Ilumatobacter. The sequence goes on from JBFHJC010000093.1 coordinate 12,171, forward strand.
CGGCAGGATCTCCTGGCCGAGCGCTTCGTCGGCCGAGCCGCCGACGCC
>JBFHJC010000094.1:0-12003 GCA_041596155.1 Ilumatobacter sp.
CGACATCTCGACGGTGGCCGGTCGCGCGCCGCAGCTGACGAGTGATCTGTTCGACACGGTCGGCGACGTCGTCGCGGCCGCTCGACGGCTCGACCGTCCGCTCGGCTCGGCGCAAGGCGTCGGCGTCCTCGTCGGTCTCGTCGCGACCGCAGCGGTCGGCGTGTTTCTCGTCGAGCGACGGCGGTCGGAGTTCAGGCTCCTCGCCGCTGAGGGGGAGTTGTGGCCGAGGATGTCCGCACGCCTCGCCGGCCAACTGGCGCTCCCGACCGCGGTCGGAGCCGCGGTCGGCGTCGGGGCCGGACTGATCGGCCCGCGGTGGTTCGGGCCGGCACGCCGCTTCGAGTTCGATGCGCTGTCCTGGGGCGCGATCCTGCTGACGACCGTGGTGTCGCTCACCCTGGCGTCGCTCACCGGCGGGGTACTCGGCGCGCGGGCGCTCCGGACGAGCGATCGGCGTCTCGTCCAGGCGGTCGGGCGCATGCTGGTGGGGGTTCTCGTCGTGGCGACGCTCGGGGCGTGGGTCCAGGTCGGTCGGACGGCGGCGGTCGACGCCGAGTCGATCGATCTGGTGGTGGTCGCGATGCCGGTTCTCGGGGTGGCGTTCGCCGTCGTCGTGTTGCTCACGGCCGCGGCATGGCTCCTCCGCCTCCCTGGGCGGCGCATCGAGCGACTCCCCGTCGAGGGCTTCCTCGCTGCGCAGCGGCTGGCCGGCGGGACGACGGGAGTGCGGGTCGTTGCGGGTGCGCTCGGTCTGGGTATCGGACTGCTCGTGTTCGCCGTGGCACTGACGGCCACCCTCGACCGCACCGTCGACGTCAAGCTGGCGACCGAGGTCGGTGGCGAGACCGCCGTGACGATCATCGACGAGCCGCCGCCCGACTTCCGGCCACCGGCGCCCACGACGGTGATCCGCTTTTTCGACACGCTCCTGTCGCCCGGGCGCGTTCGTGCGAGGGTGATCGCCATCGACCCCGACACGTTCGTCGACGCCGTGGCGTGGCCCGATCAGTTCGGCGCCGAGATCGACGACGTGCTGGCCGCGCTCGCCGGACCGTTCGACGAGTCGATCCCCGTCGTGGCCGTCTCGGGCGAGGGTGGCCCGTCGACGGGCGCGTTCGGTCTCAGCCAGACGTACCCGTACCGCGTCGTCGATCGCATCGGGTCGTTCCCCGGTGCCGGCGAGAGCCAGGTGAGCCTGCTCGCGTTCGGCGACTCGATCGACGGGCTGGCGCTGATCGAGGCCGGCCTCGCCTCGCCCGAGGAGGCCGCCGCGGTCAACTTCCGGTTGCCGGTCGAACGGTTCCGGCGGCGCATGATCTCCGTGGCGTCCCCGGACGAGCTCACCGCCGCGTTGGATTCGGCCGACGTGCCGTGGCGTGCCGTCGTGACGCAGCGCGACCGCAGCCAGGACCCGGGGATCGTCGCGACGCGCTCGGCGTTCGCCTACCTCGGCGTGGTCGGCGTCGTCGCCACCTCGGCAGCCCTCGTCGCGCTCGCCCTGTTCCTCTCAGCTCGCCGTCGCGTTCGGGCGCTGACCGGCGTCTTGACCCGCTCGATGGGTCTCTCCCCGGCTCGCTCGGCCCTCGTCACCGTGGTCGAGGTGTCGGCCGTCACCCTGGTCGCGGTGGCCGCCGGATTCCTGGCCGCGCCCATCGTGGTGGGTCGACTGTCGGGTCGGTTCGATCCGGCGCCCGGACGGCCGCCCGACGTGCCGGTCCTCGTCTCGTGGCCCCCGCTGTTCGCCGCGGCGACCGCCAGCGTCGCCGTCGTGAGCCTCGGCGTGTTCTGGTCCGAGCGCCGGTCCGCTCGCCGACCGGCCGGGGAGGTCGTGCGCGATGCGGGGTGAGTCGGTGCTGCGGTGTGATCATCTCGTGCGGTTCTACGACACGCCGTCGGGGCGCGTGCAGGCGGTGCGCGGTGTCGACATCGAGTTGGCGGCGGGTGTCACGGCGGCGGTGGTCGGTCCGTCAGGCTCCGGCAAGTCGTCGTTGCTGAGGATGCTCGCGGGACTCGATCGGCCGACGGCGGGCACGGTGCTGGTCGAGGGCATCGACCTCTGGCAGCTGAGCGATCGGGCGCGAGCGCGCTGCCGGGCACGCCTCCTTACCCACGTCTTCCAGCGCCCGAGCGACAACCTGTTCGGCCACCTCACGGCACGGATGCAGCTCGCCAGGCTCGTGCGCGGCCCGGGCGATGGTGTCGTCGCGGACTGGCTGGCGCGGCTCGGGTTGTCCCATCGCGCCGACCACACCCCGGCGGACATGTCGGGCGGCGAGCGGCAGCGGCTGGCGTTCGCGCGTGCCGCGGTGGCCGGCCACCAGCTCGTGATCGCTGACGAGCCGACGTCGCAGCTCGACTCGGTCAGCGCGCAGGGCGTCATGGCCGCAGTGGACGAGCTGTCGTCAGCCGGCGTGACCGTGCTGTTCGCAACCCACGACCGACGGGTGCTCGACCACGTCGAACAGATCATCGCGCTGCGCGACGGTGCGGTCGCGACGGTCACGTCGGCGGGCACGGAGCTGGCCGTGATCGACCGCTCGGGACGGCTGCAGTTGCCGCCGGAGCTGCAGTCGCGCTTCCCGGAGCGCCGGGTGCGGCTGGTGTGGGACGGGGACGGCGGTGAGGTCCGTCTGGAGGAACCGTGACGGCGACGCGAACGAGACCGGCTGCGCTCGAGGGGGTCCTGGTGGAGCTCCGGGCCGCGACCCGCACGTTCCGGACGCGCGCCGAGGCGATCTCGGCGGTCGAGGCGGTCTCGCTCACCCTGGCCGCCGGGGAGATCGTCGGTCTCGCCGGGCCATCGGGATCCGGCAAGACGACGCTGCTGCACTTGGTCCTCGGCTGGGAGCAGCCCGATGCCGGCACGGTCGAGCTCCACCCCGAGCTCCCCGCGGACTGGTCGGGCTCGGCCGTCGTGCCACAGGAGCTGGGCCTGCTCCCCGAGCTGACGGCCCGCCAGAACGTCGAGTTGGCGAGTCGCCTCGGCGGTCGGACGACGGGCGCGGTCGAGGGGTTGTTGTTCGATCGTCTCGGTCTGGGGGAGATCGTTGATCGCCTCCCCGACGAGCTGTCACATGGGGAGCAGCAGCGAGTGGCCGTGGCGCGAGCGGTGGCCGCCGCACCGACCCTCCTGGTCGCCGACGAGCCGACCGCCCACCAGGACGAGCAGCATGCCGACCGGGTGATGGCGACGCTCCGGGAGGTGGCGAGCGGTGGGGGCGCCGTGCTCGTGGCCACGCACGACGAGCGGATCCTCGCCGCGGTCGATCGGGTGCTGCGCATGGTCGACGGACGACTGTCGGGCTGACGCCCAGGCCGCGGCGCTCGTTCCCGTCACGAACGGGGTCACGGAATACATGTCGCAGCCCTGACGTAGAACTTCGTGTATGACGCGACTGTCGGCCAGCGAGCGGGCGAAGCTGCCCGATCGGGCGTTCGCGTACGTCGACTCGGCGGGCAAGCGCCGGCTCCCGATCCACGATGCTTCGCACGTGCGCAGCGCGCTCTCCCGGTTCGATCAGGTCGGCTTCGAATCAGACGCGGCGCGCGACCGCGCTCGCCAGCGGCTGCTCGGTGCCGCCAAGAGGTTCCGCATCGTCCCGGTCGGCTTCATCGACCGTCAGCTCCGCCAGGCGCGCGGCGACGAACGCCCCGATCTTCCCGGCGGCTTCGTGACCATGCTGATGAGCGACATCGAGGGCTCGACCGAGCACCTCGCCGAGCTCGGCGACCGGTACGGCGACATCCTCGACCAGGTGCGCGACGTCCATCGCCAGGCGGTCGGAGCCGCCGGTGGCACGATCGTCGAGGCCCGCGCCGACGAGTTCTTCGCCGTGTTCGGCAATCCGCTCGATGCCGTACGAGCCGGCGTCGACGTCCATCGCCGGCTGGCCGCCCTCGAGCGGCCCGGCGAACGGCCGGTCGAGGTGCGCATCGGCGTTCACGCCGGCTACCCGACCAAGCGCGGCGACAACTACATCGGGATGGCGGTTCACGTCCTTGCCAGGGTCAGCGACGCGGCCCATGGCGGCCAGCTCGTCGTGACCGACGACCTCAAGCTGGCGCTCACCGGAGCCGACTGCAGCGAGCTTCGCTTCCGCCGGCTGGGCACCCATCGTCTGCGCGGCATCCCCGAGCCGGTGACCGTGCACCAGGTCCTGGGCGACGGCCTGCGGGCCCGGTTCCCGGCGCTTCGTTGCTGAGCGGCGCCGCCCGATCGCCCTGGTCACGCTGGGTGAGCCCGTACGCACGGTAGACTCGCCACGACATGTCAACACTCTGGGCGCGGATCGAACCGCTCCTGGCCCGGGTGCAGAAGCCAGCTCGATACATCGGCTGCGAGGACGGTGCCGTCACCCCCAGGCACGACCGGCTCGGCGACCGGGGCGTGGTGGGTTGGCTCCTCGCGTATCCCGACACGTACGAGATCGGCCTGCCCAACCAGGGGCTCCAGATCCTCTTCGAACTCCTCAACGAGCGCGACGACGCGCTCGCCGAGCGGACCTACGCGCCCTGGAACGACCTCGCCCGCGAGCTGCGCGCCGCCGACGTGCCGTTGTTCAGCGTCGACTCGCACCGGGCGGCGTCCGAGTTCGACGTCCTGGCGTTCAACCTGTCGTCCGAGCTGGTGTTCACGAACGTCCTCGAGATGATCGACCTGGCCGGGGCACCCGTGCGCGCCGCCGAACGCACCGTCGACGACCCGATCGTGATCGTCGGCGGGCACGCCGCGTTCAACCCCGAGCCCCTCGCCGATTTCATCGACGCCGCCGCGCTCGGCGACGGCGAGGAGGTCGTGGGCGACATCACCGACGTCGTCCGCGACTGGAAGATCGCCGGCGGCGCCGACCGCGATGAGTTGTTGCGCGCCCTCGCCCAGGTGCCGGGCGTGTACGTGCCCTCGCTCTACGAGGTGTCCTACGACGGCGACCGGATCGCGGCCGTCAGCCCTCGCTTCCCCGACGTCCCGGCGACCGTCGACAAGCGCACGGTCGCCGATCTGGGTGACTGGCCGTACCCGAAGAACCCGATCGTGCCACTGACGGAGGTCGTCCACGATCGGCTCAGCGTCGAGGTGTTCCGGGGCTGCACCCGGGGCTGCCGGTTCTGCCAGGCGGGCATGATCACCCGTCCGGTTCGCGAGCGCCCGGCCGACCAGGTTCGCACCATGATCCGCGATGGTCTGCGACGCAGCGGGTACGACGAGGTGAGCCTGACGTCGCTGTCGACCGCAGACTTCTCCGACATCGAACCCGTCGTCCGGGGCGTCCTCGAGGATTCGGCCGACCTGCCGGGCGCCTGCGACACCCTGACGATCAGCCTCCCCTCGCTCCGCGTCGACGCCTTCACGGTCGGCTTGGCCGGCGAGGTCAACACCGGCCGCCGCAGCGGCCTGACGTTCGCACCCGAGGCGGGTTCGTGGCGTCTCCGGACCGTGATCAACAAGCTGATCACGGAGGAGGATCTCTACGGTGCCGTCGAATCCGCGTTCAGCCAGGGCTGGACGCGCATGAAGCTGTACTTCCTGACCGGCCTGCCCACCGAGACCGACGACGACACGCTCGGCATCGTCGAGCTCGCCGAGAACTGCGTGGCGATCGGCCGTCGGTACACCAACCGGGCGTCGGTCACCGTCAGCCTCGGCGGGTTCGTGCCCAAGCCGCACACCCCCTTCCAGTGGTTCGGTCAGAACACCGAGGAGGAGTTGCGCCGCAAGATCAACCTGGTGCGCGACGCGGCTCGGAAGGCCAAGGGCGTGCAGGTGAAATGGCACCACCCCGATGCCAGCACCGCCGAGGGAATTCTCAGCCGCGGCGATCGCCGTCTCGGCGCGGTGATCGAGCGCGTCTGGCGCGCCGGTGGGGTGTTCCAGGAATGGGGTGAGCACTTCGACCTCGACTTGTGGCTCGACGCCATGTCGGCCGAAGGGCGCTCGATGGATTGGTACGTGTTCCGCCATCGCGACGAGCACGAGGTCCTGCCGTGGGCGCACCTCACCGCCGGACTCCACCACGACTTCCTGTGGGGTGATTGGCAGGACGCCCTTGCCGAGTCGGGGGTCGAGGACTGCCGGTGGACGCCGTGCTACGACTGCGGTGTGTGCACCGGCTACGGGATCGAGCACGTCGTCGCGTCGCCGATGCCACCGGCCGGCGGCAGCCAGGGGACCGGACAGGATCTGACCCGTGGCGGCGAGGTGCCGGTCACGCTCATGCCGACGCGCCGCGAACCAGCCGGAGCGGTCACGTGAGGCTACGCATCCGGTCCACGAAGCTCGGCAAGGTCAGGTTCACCAGCCACCGCGATGCGGCGCGCATCTGGGAGCGCGCGCTGCGGCGCGCCAGGTTGCCCGTCGCCGCGAGCGAGGGGTTCACGCCCCGACCGAAGATCAGCTTCGGCTTGGCGCTGCCGACCGGCGCCGAGTCGATCGCCGAATACGTCGACATCGAGCTGCGACGCGACGTCGCGGCGGCCGACGTCGACCTCGACACCCTCCACGAGCGCCTCGGTGAGGCGCTTCCGACCGGCTTCGACGTGCTCGTCGTCGCCGAGGCCGAGGCGGGTTCGAACTCGCTCCAGGAGTCCGTCACGTCGTGCACGTGGGAGCTCTGGAGCCCTCTGCTCTCAGCAGGGGACCACTGCGACGCCCCCCGGCTCCTCGAGTCGGCGGAGCTCGTGCTCGAGCGGGAGCGGAAGGGGAAGCGGAGCGCCGACGACGTGCGCCCGCTGATCCTCGACCTGCGTCCCGACGCCACCGGCGAACGGCTCATCGCCGACCTCGTCACCACCGGCCGGGCTCTCCGTCCTGCGGAGCTCGCCCAGCTGGCCTACCCGCACGTCGATGCACGCGACGTTCGGGTGCTGCGTACTCACCAATGGATCGACTGCGACGGCGAGCGGCGCGAGGTGCTGCCCGTGCCCGCCGACGTGGACGCGCGCGCCCTGGGGGTGCTCGCATGAGAAGGGATCACGATGGACGACACCACCACCGCCGCCGGCAATGCCGACGCGCCGCCGCCCGGACGGGAGACCCCACCGGACGGCGCTGAGACCGCTCCGACGACCTCATCGGCCGACTCCGACGGTGCCGAACCCGCAACGCCCGGCGTGGGCGCCGGCGGCTCCAACCGCAAGCGCCGACGCGGCTCGCGCGGCGGTCAGGGACGCAAGAAGGCGGCAACGGACGACGGCGGGACCGACGACGGCGATGCGGTCGACGAGGGGCCAACGGACGATCGCGGCACCGGGGTCGACCGCACGCCCGAGGAGCTTCCCGAGCCGATCCGTGAGGGCAAGGTGAAAGATCCGGCGGTCGCCGAGCAGGCGCTCGTGCGCAAGCCCCAGATCGGCGACACGCGCGCGGCGCCGTTCGTGCCGGCGATGCCGCCGCCCGGCCCAGCCCGTCCGAAGGCCGACCAGTCGGAAGCGACCGACGGGTCCGGAGACCGGTCAGGCGGCAACAAGCGTCGCAAGCGCGGCGGCAAGGGCCGCGGCGGCAAGCAGGGAGAGGCCCAGCAGGGTGACGCGAAGCGCGGTGATGTCAAGGAGGGTCAATCCGGCAAGGGCAAGGGCGCCAAGTCGGGCGACGGCGACGGGCAGCGCAAACGCCGGCGCGGTGGCCGCGGCAAGAAGGGCCAGTCGGCCGCCGAGCAGGAGTTGATCGAGCAGCGCAAGGGCCGCGAGCGCAACGGCAAGCCGGTCGGTCGGTACTTCATGGCGGTGCAGGTTCGCCCCGGGATGGCGCAGGTCGCGGTGCTCGAGGGTCGCAACCTCATCGAGCACTACGTCTCGCGTCCCGCCGACGACATCAGCCAGATCCACGGCAACATCTACCTCGGCCGGGTCCAGAACGTGCTGCCGGGCATGGAGGCCGCCTTCGTCGACATCGCCACGCCCAAGAACGCGGTGCTCTACCGCGGCGATGTCCAGTACGACCCCGAAGACATCGAGGAGACCGGCAAGAACGCCCGGATCGAGGACATCCTGAAGGCGCGTCAGATGATCCTGTGCCAGGTCACCAAGAACCCGATCGGGGCCAAGGGGGCGCGCCTCACCCAGGAAGTGTCGCTCCCGGGTCGCTTCGTGGTGCTGATCCCGAACTCCAAGACCTACGGCATCTCCAAGCGGCTGCCCGACGACACCCGGAAACGGCTGCGCAACATCCTCGATCGCGTCAAGCCGGCCGAGCACGGGCTGATCGTGCGCACCGCCGCCGAGCACGCCACCGAGGCCGACCTCGAAGCCGACATGCAGATCCTCCTCGATCAGTGGGCGGAGGTCGAGCGCGCTGCCGAACGAGCGCTCAAGTCGAACAAGCCGACCCTGTTGTACCGCGAGCCCGAACTGGCGGTGCGCGTGATCCGTGAGGAGTTCAACCCCGACTATCGCGGCGTCGTGATCGACGACCGGCGCCTCTACGAGGACGTGCGCTCGTACGTGCAGGCGTTCAATCCCGAACTCGCCGATCGCATCGAGTTCTACGACGCCGATGTCGAGGGGCTGACCCTCTTCGAGCGGTACCACGTGCACGAGCAGGTCCACAAGGCGCTCGACCGGAAGGTGTGGCTCCCTTCCGGGGGCTCGCTGATCATCGAGCACACCGAGGCGCTCACGGTGATCGACGTCAACACGGGCAAGAACGTCGGCCGGTCGAACCTCGAAGAGACCGTCTTCCACAACAACATGGAGGCCGCCGAGGAGATCGCCAAGCAGCTGCGGCTGCGCGACATCGGCGGCATCATCGTCATCGACTTCATCGACATGGAGATCCGCGACAATCGAGCCAAGGTCGTCGCCGCGTTCCGTCAGGCGCTGGCGCGCGACAAGACCCGGACTCAGGTGTTCGACATCTCCGACCTCGGTCTGGTCGAGATGACGCGCAAGCGGATCGGGGAGGGCTTGCTCACCGAGTTCTCCGAGATCTGCCCCAACTGCGAAGGTCGCGGCGTCCAGGTCGACCACACCCTGCTCGATTGACGCGCTTCGCCGGTGGCGCCGCTGATGGAGCGGCCGCCCTCCCGGTGCTGCGGTGCTCGCTGTGCTGCACTCCTCGCCCAGCGGGACCCGGTCGGTCGCCACGTCCGAGGGCCGCCACTCGCCTGCGGGCTCGCCGCCCTCGGCTTCGCTTCGGCGCTCGCCGAACGGTGCACGTCGCGGGTGACCGCGGCCGTGCGCAACACGGTTGCGCCGGGCACCTCGGGAACGACCTGTGCGGTACGGCTAGTTTCGGCTGCATGGAGCTGGAGATCACGGACGAGGCGAGGGTGCTGCTCGAGAAGCGCGGTGGCACGATGACCATCGACTTCATTCGTCCCACGGGTTGAGGGAAGATCGCCGAGGTGTCGGTCGACACCAACACCAAGAACAAGAACCTGGCGCCGTACTCACGGGTGCGACATCCCGAGTTCCGGGTGCTCGTGTCGCCCGTGCTCTCCGGCATGGTGTCGCGCATGCGCGTGACCACCAAGGGGCTGTTCGTGAAGAACCTCGTCGTCGAGCTGTCCGACGACCGGCACCGGCCGGTGTACGCCGACGGTGGCGACTGCTGAGCCGCCGATGTTCCGACTCGACGGACGGGTGGCGCTGGTGACCGGCAGCACGCGCGGGCTGGGTTGGGCGATCGCCCGTGCCGTCGCGGCCCAGGGCGCGCACGTGATCGTCAACGGCCGCCACACCGACGACGTGCGGGTCCGTGTCGACGAGTTGATCGCCGACGGCCTGGCGGCCACCGGGGCCGCGTTCGACGTCGCCGATCTCGAAACGGCGGCGGCGGCGGTCGACGACATCGCCTCGCGCCATGGTCGGCTCGACGTACTCGTCAACAATGCCGGCATCAACCGTCGGAGTCCGCTGACCGAGTTCGGCGACGACGACTGGTCTGCGGTCGTGCGCGTCAACCTCGACGCGCCGTTCGCGCTCGGCCGTACGGCGGCGCGGCACATGATCAGCGCGGGCTGGGGGCGGATCATCCACACCGGGTCCATCATGGGCGTCGTCGGCCGCCCGACCATCCCGGCCTATGTCGCGAGCAAGGGCGGGATCGCCGGGCTGACCCGGGCGATGGCCGTCGAGCTCGGCCCGCACGGCATCACCGTCAACGCGATCGCGCCCGGGTACGTCGCCACCGAGATGAACACGGCGCTGGCGCAGGACCCCGCCTTCGACTCGATGGTGAAGGCTCGAACACCGGTCGGTCGCTGGGGCCGGCCGGCCGAAATCGCCGCCGCGGCGGTGTTCCTCGCGTCCGACGAGGCCGCCTACGTCAACGGCCACGTCCTCGTCGTCGATGGCGGCATGACGATCGCGCTCTAGCGGCCGGAGACGCGATCGGGGCACCGTCGTCGGCCAGACTGGCCATGTCGACCGTCCGTCATTCCGAGAAGGATCGAGATGAGCAAGCGAAACCTGGTCTGGCTCGCGGTGATCGTCGTGATCGGCGTGGTCGTGGGAGTCGTCGCCGGTCCGCTCTGGGGTCTCCTCGGCGCGGCGGCGGTGCTCGTCGTCAGCGAGCTCGTCGAGCGCCGCCGCCGGCGAGTCCGCCGGGCGGCGCGGGGCGGCGCGGCTGCGCCGACCGCACGCGAGGTCATCGAGGGCCGCCGAAAGCGGCGCTGACAGCCCCCGCCCGGCGCTGGGGCGACCGCCCGTGCCGAGGGGTCAGCTGCCGCCGGCGTCGTCGGAGTTGATCGCCGCGGCTCGGTGGGCGGCCTCCGAAGACGTGATCACGGGCAGGACCTCGAACGTCGCGATGTCTGACCAGCGAGCGATCCACTCGTCGAACAGGGAGGGGTCGTCGGTCTCCATCAACTGGAAGCAACGATCGAAGCCCTGATCCGCCACCACCCAGCTGTCGACGTACCGCAACCCGTCCGGCAGCATCCGGCCGCGCTCGTTCGCTCGCTCGTAGACCGGTCCGGCCCCATGGCGGAAGTGCTCGATCACCATGAACCGCACGCTCGAATGCTGGCACAGCGGCCCGCTCGACCGGCACCGTTCGCCTTGGGGGGCGTCGCCGCTGACGTCACCGTCCATCGGTGTCCCGGGCGGTACTCGGTGGTTGCCTGGCAGTTGGGACGTCAGCGCCGCCCGGATAGCATCTCTCAGGCTATGTACGCAGTGATCGCCTCTGGCGGCAAGCAGGAGAAGGTGTCCGAGGGCCAGCAGGTCGCGCTCGAGCTCATCGCCGGCGACGAGGGCAGCGAGGTCTCGCTGACGCCCGTGCTCGTCGTCGACGGCGACGATGTCCTCGCTGGTGCCGACGCGCTGAAGGGCGCATCGGTGACGGGCCGCATCGTCGGCACCCGGAAGGGCCCCAAGATCGACGGGTTCACCTACAAGCGCCGCACCAACCAGCGCCGTCGCTACGGCCATCGTCAGCAGTACACCCTGGTCGAGATCACGTCGATCACGAAGAGCTAACGGAGGGTTCGTCATGTCGAAGACCAAGGGCGGTGGCTCCACTCGCAACGGTCGTGACTCGAACGCGCAGCGCCTCGGCGTGAAGGCGTTCGACGGCACCCAGATCAGTGCCGGCACGATCATCGTCCGCCAGCGCGGCACCAAGTTCCACCCCGGGCGCAACGTCGGCCGCGGCGGTGACGACACCCTGTTCTCGCTCATCGACGGTTCGGTGAAGTTCGGCGAGCGCAAGGGCCGCAAGGTCGTCGACGTCAACCCTGCCTGATCGGGCTCGCCGACCGGCCGAGCCGGATCGGCTGCGCCTCCCGTGCTCGCCGGCTCCGTCTCGTCGGATGCTTCGCTCCGGGCGTCGCTGATGGAGCGGTGGGTGGCGGTGCCTCTGGCACACTCTCGGCATGCATCGTCACGACGCATCGATCGAGGTGCTGACCCAGGCGATCGTCCGGTACGCGATCGAGCGGGTGCGCATGGACCCGCCGCCGCTCGACGGTCCACGCACGGTCGACGAGCTCCAAGCCATGGCTGGCGACACGGTCACCGCCAAGGGGATCGGCGGGCTCGAGGCGCTGCGCGTGTTCGGCGACGTGC
>JBFHJC010000095.1:0-11997 GCA_041596155.1 Ilumatobacter sp.
AGCCGGCGCCGTGCAAGCGCTCGTAGTCGCCGGTGCCGCGGACGACGTTCCAGTGGAACGTGACGCCCTTGCGGAAGTCGATCCGCGCCTGCAGGTTGATGAAGAACTCGCCGGAGCCGTCCTCGCACGTGAAGTGCTTGATGCCCTGGAAGTTGAAGCCGGTCGGCGAGAACCCGGTGGCCTTCCCCGTGGCGTTCGTGACCGTGCCGGTCGGGCACGCGAGCCCGGCGTCGACGGCCGGACCGAACGCCACGAAGGGCGACGGGTCCGAGATCAAGCTCGTCTCGACGACGAACACGACGTCATCCGGTGGCGTCGCCTCCGCATGACCGGCGGGCAGTCCGATGGCGACGACCGCCGCGAGGACGAACAACAACCTGCGCATGGCGCACCTCCACGTCTCTGTCGCGCGACCGCGACGTCGACCCGCCTCGTCGTCCAGGATCGTCCGCCGCTCGCGCCAGGTCAACCGGTCGGGCGTCACACGGGGCCGCGCGTAGCGAGCTGCTCTACGCTCCTCGTCATGGATGGCGAGCACGGGCACGAGCACGACGACGACCACTCCGAGCTGTCCGAGATGGACGTGCGGGTCCGGGCGCTCGAGACGCTCCTGACCGAGAAGGGCTACGTCGACCCGGCCGCGCTCGACGAGCTGATCGACACGTACCAGACGCGCATCGGACCTCGGAACGGCGCCCGCGTCGTGGCGAAAGCGTGGGTCGACCCCGATTTCGCCGAGTGGCTCCGCCGCGACGCGACGGCGGCGATCGCGTCACTCGGCTACGGCGGCCGGCAGGGCGAGCACATGGTCGCGGTGGAGCAGACGGACGACACCCACCACATGATCGTGTGCACCTTGTGCAGCTGCTACCCGTGGCCGATCCTCGGGTTGCCACCGACGTGGTACAAGAGCGCGCCATACCGGTCGCGGGCCGTGCGCGACCCGCGCGGTGTGCTCGCCGAGTTCGGCGTCTCGCTCGACGACGACGTCGAGATCCGTGTCTGGGACTCGACGGCCGAGGTGCGATACCTCGTCGTGCCGCAGCGCCCGGGCGGCACCGAGGGCTGGACGGAAGAGGGGCTCGCCGAGCTGGTGACCCGCAACTCGATGATCGGCGTCGGCCTGGCCCGCGATCCGTCGGACGTCGCGGCGTCATGACCGACGCCGGCATGTTCAGCGGCGCGCCATCAACCCTTCGACGACGACTGGTCGTCGACGCCGCCGAAGACGTAGCCCGGCAATCCGCGGGTGTTCGGCAGGTCCTTGATGCACACGAACGCGTTGCCGTTGTGGTTGAACCGCTCCCACTGCTCGCCGACGATCCACGCCGAGAAGGCAGCCCAGTCGGCGAAGCCGAACGCAACTGCGAACGCGTCTCGCTCCGGGGGCGTGTCGATCCCTTCCTGGGCCATTCCGTCCAGGGTCCGGGCGAGCCAGCCGTCGCGATCGACGAGCACCCACCCCGAGTTGGCGTTCGGGCACCCGTTCGACGGCTTGCCCGCCGATGCCGGACCCGGGACCGCCACGATGACCGACGCCGCCAACGCGGCGATGGTGATGATGCGTCGCATCGCTCACTCCTTTGCGCCACGCCGGTCGTCCCTACACCGGGCGTCCCCTCCGAACGTGTGAGAACACTCTCCGCTGCCCGATCGACGGCGTCAAGATGCACCGGGATGGAGCGGTGAACGGTCTGCCCGACGGTCTCTCCGACGCCTACGTGTCCCGTGCCGACCTCGGCGGGACGACGGGTCACGGGCCGATCGTCGACGAGCCCGAGGGCGCCGTGTTCCACCACGACTGGGAGGCCACCGCGCTGGCGCTGACGATCGCCGCCGGGGCGTCCGGGGCGTGGAACCTCGACATGAGCCGTCGCTACCGCGAGACGCTGCCCGACTACGCCGAGCTCACCTACTACGAGATCTGGACCGCCGCCCTCGAGCGGATGTTGGTCGACCGCGGCCTCGTGACCGACGAGGAGCTGGCCGCCGGCCGGTCGCTCGGTCCGCCGGCCGACGTGCGCGGCGTACTCACCGCCGACCGGGTCGCGGCCGCGATGGCGCGGGGCGGCCCGACCGAGCGTGATCCGTCGACACCGGCCCGGTTCAGCACCGGCGACCGCGTACGCACGCGAGCCGGGCCTGTCGACCACCACACCCGCCTGCCCGGCTACGTCGCGGGGAGGGTCGGCACGGTCGAGCGGGTGCACGGGGCGCACGTCTTCCCCGACACCCATGCCCACGACGGGGGCGAGCAGCCACAGTGGCTGTACACCGTCGTGTTCGATGCGGCCGACCTGTGGGACGACGCCGAGCCGGGTCAGCGGGTGTCGGTCGACGCCTGGGAGCCGTACCTGGAGCCCGCCGGATGAGCGGCCGCCCGCTGCTCGCCGGCCAGCCCGAGCTCGACGGCGAGCCGGTGTTCCGCGAGCCGTGGGAAGCGCACGCCTTCGCGATGGCGGTCAGCCTCCACGAGCGCGGTGTGTTCACGTGGCCGGAGTGGGCAGCGGCACTGGCGGACGAGATCGAACGGGCGCAGGGGGCTGGCGACCCGGACATCGGCGAGACCTACTACCACCACTGGCTGGCGGCACTCGAGCGGCTGGCCGCGGAACGCGGCGCGGCACCCGCAGCCGAGCAGGCCCGGCTCCGCGAGGCGTGGCGGCGCGCCGCCGCCCGCACCCCGCACGGTCAGCCGATCGAGCTGTCCTCGGCCGACCGCGTCTGATCGCGCCCACTCAGTCGGCGGGCCGATAGTCGCCGCGGACGCTGACCGTCACGCCGATTTGGCCCCGGCGCCACGTGGCCTCCGTGACGTCGTCGAGCCCGAGCCAGGCGAGCAGCTCGTCCTGATGCCAGGTGAACATCCGGGCGCAGCCCTTGCTCTGCGGCCGCGGCGGCACGTAGTTGGCACCGTGGATCGCCTGCCCGCCGTTGAAGTAGATCGGCTTGTACATGTTGCCGTTCAGCGGGTCGTCGATCGCGACCGGGAAGTTCGTGCTGTCATGCCAGCCACCGTTGTCGAGCGCAGGATCGAAGCGGAACGCATCGACGGCGAGCACGTCGCGCGTCTCGTAGCCCGCTTCGCCGGTCGACGTCGGGTACACGTTGACCAGCCGCTCGCCCTCGCCGGTGAAGATCACCTGACACGTCTTGTCGATCAGGATCCAGCGACGCGCCCAGGTGGCGGCACCGTCGGGCACCGAGATCGCCTCCGCGGCGAACAGCGCCTCCTCCTCGGGGCTGCCCTCCGACATGTCGGTCGCGCTCACCCGCAATCCGAGCCCGCTGCGCGCCGCGCACAGCATCTGACGGGTCAACGGTCCGGAGTCGCCGTCGACCGCGAGCTCCGCGATCCGGTATGGCGCGAACAACACATTCAGGTGCTGCTGCTGGCGACGCACGGCGTCCGCCGCTGGAGGGAGTCGCGAGGCGCCGGTGACGTCGTCGACGTCGTTGCCGATGCACATGTCGAGCTCGTCGCCGGGATGGATGACGTGGGAGATCGTCATGCGGTTCTCGTCGAGGATCGCCTCGAGGGTGACGCCGTCGGTGCGGGCGGCGATCGCCGAGAGCGAGTCGCCGGCCGCCACGGTCACGACGCAGCCGGGATCGCGCGTGCCGGTCGCGGGTTCGGTCGTCGGGGTCGGTTCGGTGGTCGACGGTGCCGGCGTCGTCGGGGCGACGGCGATCGTGGTCGTCGTTGCTGCGGTCGACGACGGCGCAGCGTCGTCGGCCGAGCCGCCCCGGCACGCCGTCAGGAGCAGGACGGCGGCGAGCGCGAAACCAGCTCGTGCGGCGACCATCCCGTCGAGGTTAGTGCCGGCGGGCCGCCGGCCGGCGGGGCTACGCCGCCGGGGCCCGGTGACCTGTCACATTCTCGGCGGCTCGGTCGTCATGAGGGCATGAGTACGGACACGAAACGCAGGGACGGCGTCGTCGTCGTCGGAGCCGGCCTCGCCGGGCTGGCTGCGGCGGCGTACGTGGCGGCGGCCGGGCATCCGGTCACCGTGCACGAGCGTCGCAACCGCGTCGGCGGACGGGCGACCACCGACGATCGCAACGGGTTCCGGTTCAACCAGGGTCCGCACGCGCTGTACGGCGGCGGTCAGGCCGAACGTGTGCTGCGCGAGCTCGGTGTCGAAGTCAGCGGCGGCAACCCGTCGACGAAGTTCCGGATCTGGTTCGACGGTGAACACGAGGAGGGGCCGGCCGGAGCGGGGTCGCTCGTGCGGACCCGCGCCCTGCGCACCCGCGAGAAGGCCGAGATCGGCAAGATCCTGGCGCGCCTGCCTCGCCTGGAGGCGGCCGCGTTCGTCGACCGAACGGTCGACGAGTGGGTCGCCGACGTGACGACGACCGAGCGCACGAGCCAGTTCCTGCACGCGATCGTGCGCCTCGCGAGCTACGCCAACCATCCGGCGAAGATGAGCGCCGATGCCGCCATCTGGCAGATCCAGCGCGCGATGCAGCACGGTGTGACCTACGTCGACGGTGGCTGGCAGACGCTCGTCGACCAGCTCCGGACGAGGCCGGGAGTCGAGGTGGTGGGAGGCTCGGCGATCACGGAGCTCCCTGACGCCCGCGCCGTCATCGTCGCGACCGGCGGGCCCGTCCTGGCTGGCGAGCTGCTGGGGACGACGTTCGACGTCGGCCCCGCGGCCCAGGCTGCGTGCCTCGACCTCGGGATCACCAGCCCGCCGGTGCACGACGTGATGCTCGGCGGCGATGTTCCGCTCTACTTCTCGCACCACTCGGCGGTCGCCAGGCTTGCGCCGCCCGGCAAGTTCCACGTCGCCGCCGCCCAGTACCTCGGGCTGGGCGACGAGCCAGATCGCGCGGCGATCCGCGCCTTCGCGCTCGACGCCGGCATCGCGGAGGAGAGCATCGTCGAGGAGCGCTTCCTGCATCGGATGACGACGATCACGGCCGTGCCCGTTGCCCGGACCGGTGGCATGGCCGGCCGACCGACGGTCGACGCGACCGGGTTGCCGAACGTGTTCGTCGCCGGCGACTGGGTCGGGCCCGACGGTCACCTGACGGACGCCACCCTCGCCAGCGCCCGCGCAGCGGCCCTGGCCGCCATCGACGTCGTCGAGCGGGCAACATCGGTGGCGTGAACGAGGTCGCGGTCGCCAGGTTCGAGGCCGAGCGAAGCCGTCTGCGCGCCTTGGCGTACCGCATGCTGGGGACACCGGACGACGCCGACGACGTGGTGCAGGACGCCTGGCTCCGTTGGAACGACGCCGATCGGTCGGCGATCGACAACCCGGGTGCATGGCTGACAACCGTCACGACCCGTCTGGCGCTCGACAAGCTGAAGTCGGCCCAGCGACAGCGTGAGACCTATGTCGGTCCGTGGTTGCCCGAGCCGATCGCCGATGGTGGCGCCGATCTCGCTGGCGGCGATCCGGTCGAGGTGACATTGCTCGCCGAGTCGGTGTCGTTCGGCTTCATGACCGTGATGGAGCGACTGGCGCCTGTGGAACGGGCCGTGTTCCTGCTCCACGACGTGTTCGGCGTGCCGTTCGACGAGATCGCCGCCACGGTCGACGTGTCGCCGGCCGCCGCCCGCCAGATCGCGAAGCGGGCGCGCGATCGGGTGCAGGCCGAGCGGCCGCGCTTCGCGCCCAACCCGGCCGACGTCGAGCGCTTGGCCGACCGGTTCCTCGCCGCGATGACGACCGGCGATGTCGATCGGGTCGCATCGCTGCTCACCGAGTCGGTCGTCCACATCAGCGACGGCGGCGTCTCCCGTCACGCCGCCCGCCGACCGGTGGTCGGCCGCGATCGCGTCGCCCGATTCCTCGTGAACCTCACCCACCGCGCGGACGAGACGACGGAGATCCACCCGGTGCGTGCCAACGGCCAGCTCGGTCACCTCGTGCTGATGGGCGGTGAGCCGTGGATGCTGGTCGTGATGAACTGGGCCGGCGAACAGGTCGACGGGATCTTCGCCGTGGTGAACCCGGACAAGCTGGCGCGCTTCCACGCCGAGTGGTTGCGGCAGGCCGGACCGACCTGAACGCGACACCGCCGGCGAGCCGTGTTCGACACGGCTCGGCGCGGCGGTGGATCGCTTGGTACCCGGGATCGAGGTCTACGAGAGCGCCGCGCAGACCATCCGATCGGTCTCGCCTCCGAAGTCGAGGTTCGACACACCCTTGAACGAGACGAACGGGTCATCCGGCAGCCGGTTGAGGTCGATCGTGATGATCCCCGCCTCCTTCAAGATGACACCGAAGCCAGGAGCGGTCACGTGCCAGAAGGTGCCGTGAACCCTGATGATCCCCGTCTCTTCTCCCTCGTCACCGACGAGATGCCCGACATCGCTGTGGCCGAATTTCCCACTGGCGACCTTCGACGGATCCTCTGAATTGGTGAAGGTGTCCTCGCCCCAGATCCAGGTCTGGTGCTTGACCACGCCGTCGTGGCCGACCGGCTGGTGGCTGTGCACCAGGTTGAATTCGCCTGAGTACAGGACGGCGAAGTCGGCATCCGGCCCATCGTGTGGCGCACCGTCCTTGCAGCTCCCGACAGGGAACGGCCCGAACTCGTCATGGATCTCCTCGACGATGAACTGGTCGGGCCCCGGAACCTTCATTGCAACTGCGCTCGATCCGCTGAGCGCGAGCAGGGCCGTCATGGCTGGAACGATTGCGAACGAACGTCGCATGGCGATACCGCCGATCCCCCGCCATTTCCTCAATCGGCTGCTCCCCGGCAGTCGATCACCGTCGAGAATACGCACGACAGCAAGCGAGGTCGAGGGAATGTGACATGTCTCACTCGTCGGATTGCACCGGTGTCGCGGGTTGCTGCACGATCGGCGAAACGTCGCGCGCTCGCAGGCGCCACCGGCGACGGGTGGTGGCAGCGGTCACCCGAACTCGGCGTGAGACGCCGATCCGACGGGATCGCAGAGGTGGCGGCGGGCTTCGGCGGCGCCCGACTCGAGGAAGTCCGACACGACGCTCGCCATCTCCTCGGCGCGCGTGAACAGGAACAGGTGACCGGCACCCTCGACGACGTGGAGTCTGCCGGCCGGCACGCGGTTGGCGATCAGGCGGGCGTTGGCGAGGGGGACGATCGGGTCGTCGTCGCCGGCGAGCACCAGCGTGCGGTGCGGCAGGCGGTGGAGCCACGGCAGGCTGGTCCAGCGCCGGAGCGCCGACAGCTGGTACAGGTAGCCGAGCCGGGTCGGCGGCTGCGACGCCCGCAGGCTCGCGTGCTCCGCGAGCAGGCGCGGATGGCGACGGATGTCGCCGCCGTACAGCGTGGGCGCCACCCGCCGCAGGTAGTCGGGCGAGTAGTAGCGAGCCGGCGACATGAGGATCGACATCGCCAGCGGGCGGCCCGGGAGCGACGTCCAGCCCGGCATCGTCGCGGCGAGGACCAGTCGGCGGACCGAGCGAGGGTGACGTCGGGCGAGCTCCTGGGCGAGGGCGCCTCCCCATGACAGGCCGAGCACGTCGACCCGGTCGTGGCCGAGTTCGTCGATCAGGCCCGCCACGAGGCCGGCGAGCTGGCGCATCGTCGGCGGGTACAACGGCTCGGGGCTGCCGCCGACGCCCGGCGCGTCGAACGCGATCGTCTCGCGGTCGGTGAGGTGCTGGCGGAACGGCCGGAACAGGTCGCCGGTGGCGCCGATCCCGTTGACCAGCAGCAGCGGTCGGCCGGCACCGCGTTGCTCGACCATCACGCGGAGGCGTTGGCGGCCGACGCGGACCGACTCGGAACGGAGCTGCAGGTCGCTCACGTCGCTCAGCTTGGCCGGTCGGACCGCGGCCGGCGCAACACTCAGCGAGCCGGACCGGGCGATCAGGCGAGCACGTAGGTGCCGGGGGCGTCGGCGAGCACCGGATGGGCGTCGCTGCCGAGCCGCTTGCGTGCCGGTACGCGCTTGCCGCCCCGCGGTCGCAGCCACTCGGTCCAGTGGTCCCACCAGCTGCCCCGGTGGGACTCGGCGCCCGCCAGCCACTCGTCGGCGGTGAGCGGTTCGTCGGCGTCGACGACGTCGGCGTTGGTGCGGTACTCGCCCTTCGGGTTGCCCGACGGGTTGACGAGTGCCTGGATGTGACCCTGCGAGCTGAGCACGAACTCCGAACGTCCGCCGAGCAGGTTGACGGTCTCGTAGCACGCGCGCCACGGTGTGATGTGGTCGGTGACGGCGCCGACGACGAAGCTGTCGCACGTCACCCGCGACAGGTCGATCGGCGTATCGAGCGCGACCAACTTGCCAGGCTCGGTCATCGTGTTCTCCGCCGCCATCTGCAAGAAGTCGGCGTGCAGCTCGGCGGGCAGGTTGGTCGAGTCGACGTTCCACGCCAACACGTCGAAGGCCGGTGGGTTCTTGCCGAGCAGGTAGTTGTTGATCCAGTAGTTCCAGACCAGGTCGTTGGGCCGCAACCATGCGAACACCTTCCCGAGCGAGTCGCCGTCGAGGATGCCCTTCGAGCGGCTGGCCCGTCGCGCCGCCTCGAGCACCGGACCGGACACCATCGTCCCGACCGTCGACGGGATGCTCCAGTCGAGGATCGTGACGAGGAAGCTGGCCGAGTGGACTCGCTCGTCGCCGACGGCGGCGAGATGGCCGAGCAGGGCGGCGCTCGTGATGCCGCCGGCGCAGACGCCGAGCAGGTTGAGGTCGGGCGACTCGCTGATCTCGAGCGTGGCGTCGATCGCCTCGATCAATGCCGCGAGGTAGGTGTCGAGCCCCCAGTCGCGGTGCTCGGGACCGGGGTTGCGCCAGCTGACCATGAACACCCGGTGGCCGGCCCCGACGAGGTGTTCGACGAGGCTCCGGCCCGGGGCGAGGTCGAGCACGTAGTACTTGTTGATCTGCGGCGGCACGACGAACATCGGGCGGGCGTGGACCCGCGTCGTGGTCGGCGTGTACTGGATCAGCTCGAGCACCGGGTTGCGGAACACGACCGCCCCGGGCGTCGCGGCGACGGTCTCGCCGGGCACGAACGGCCGCGTGTCGACCATCGACGGCATCCCGCCGTTCTCGCGGACGTCGTGCATCGCGTGGCGGAACCCGTCGACCAGGCTGCGGCCCCTGGTCTCGCGGGCATGCTTGAGCGCCGCCGGGTTGCCCACGAGCGTGTTCGTCGGCGCCACCGTGCTGGTGAGGATGTTGGAGACGAGCTCGGCGCGCAGGCGCGACTTCTCGTCGAGGTCGAGGTCCTCGATGAGCTCGGCGACGGCGCGCTCGAGCGCGACCTGCGACTGGGCGAGGCGACGCCAGGCGGGGCGCTCCGTGAACCACTCGTCCGCGAAACGGCGGTCTTTGGCGTCGGGCTCCACGTCGCTCACACCCATCGCGATCCGCACCTGTTCCGTGCCCAGCGCGGCCGCGTGGCGGGCGAACGTGAGCGGCTGGAGCAGCGCGGTGCGGGCCAGGCGGCTGGCCGCGGCCACCGTCTGGGTGGGCGAGAGCGAGACCGGCATGGCGGACGTGATCGCGTCGATCGTCGCCTCCACGATCTCGATGTCGTCCTCGGAGAGGATGCGGGTGCTCGACTGCTGGCTCGACTGCTGGGTGGTGGACGGCACGGGTTCGGGACGACTTCCTCGGGGCGGGCCGGCTCGGGCCGGCAGCGGATCTGAAGGATCTAATCAAAATTGAATGCAATCGTCAACAACGATGTTGTGTTAGTTTGCATTCCCGATGGAGATGGTCCCAGTGACGGCACGCGCCGGCGACGGATATCCGCGCAAACGGGCCCGGACGCGCCGCGCCCTGCTCACGGCCGGCATGGCGGTGCTCGCCGAAGCGGGGCCGGAGGGCGCCACCGTGGGCGCGATCGCGGCGCGAGCCGAGGTCGCGGCCGGCACGTTCTACAACCACTTCCCCTCGCTGCAGGCGCTCGTCGAAGCGGTCACCGACGAGCTCGCATCCGGCGTCGAGATCGCCTCCGACGTCCTCGCCCGGATCGAGGGCGACGCCGCAGCGCGGGTGGTGATCGGCACGCGCCAGCTGCTGGCCCTCACCGACGACGACCCGACGCGTGCCCGGGCGTTCGTGTCGCTGCTGGCGACCATCCCCGAGTTGCGCAGCCGCATCCGACGGATCGTCCGGGGCGCGATCGCCGACGGCATCGACGCCGGTCGGTTCGAGCGGGCCTCGGCTTCGGCGGCCGCCGACGCATTGGTCGGTGCGGTCGTGCAGTGGATGCGCTCTCGGCTGACGGGCGAGGGCGCCGACGAGCCCGAGCGCGAGCTGCTCGTCGTGGCGCTCGACATCGTCGGGCTCCCGGCCGCCGATCGTGATGTCGTGATCGACGCCGCGATCGCGCATCAGCCCAGCCCGATCGCGGCGACCTGACCGACAGCGGTCGTCCGCCCTGGCGGCTCCCCGCTGCGGCCGGGTCCTACTCGTCCGCCGACGGCGACCTAGCGTCGCCGTCGTGACGAACGACGAGTACGGGCACTTCCCGTTGAAGGACTTCCTGGGCATGGAGGTGACCGGCGGCGGGCCCGGCACGGGCACCGCGTCCGTCATGATCGGCGCCGATCACCTCAACCCGAACGGGGTGGTCCACGGCGCCGTGCTGTTCGCGCTCGTGGACACGGCGATGGGCAAGGCGACGATGAACGGGCTCGAGCCCGGCCGCTTCTGCGCCAGCATCGAGGTGTCGTTGCGCTTCATCCGACCGGCCTCCGCCGGCCCGCTCGTCGCCGATGCGGCGGTCGTCAAGCGGGGGAAGAACATCGTCCACCTCGAAGCTCGTGTCGTCGGCGGCGACGACCGGCTCGTCGCCACCGCCGCCGGCACGTTCGCGATCATCGACCCCTGAGCGTTGCCGAGCGTCACGGAGTGTGCCTGACCCCATCGGTGACGTCGAGGATCGAGCAGAAGCCTTCGCAGTCGGCGGGATCCTGGTCGGCGGCGCGCGCCGCGAGCTCGAGGAGGGTGCGCTTCGCGGCACGCAGCTCGCGCAGACGCGACTCGACCTCGGCGAGGCGATCGGCGATCAGTGCACCGACGTGCTCGCACGGCGGCTCGCCGCTGTCGCTGACGTCGAGCACCCGACGGATCTGGTCGAGGGTGAAGCCGGCCGCCTGTGAGCGGCGGATGAATTCCAGCCGCTCGGTGGTGCTCGGGGCGTAGTCGCGGTACCCGGACGGGGTGCGTGCCGGTTCGGGCACGAGACCCGACGACTCCCAGAATCGGATCGTCTTCGCGGGCACGCCGCTCGCCGCCGCCAGTTCGCCGATCTTCATCTCCACGGGCCTCCGCTCTCAGATCTGCAGTCCATTGGTCGCGCCGCCGTCGACGAGGACGTTGGCGCCGGTCATGAAGCTGGCCCTGGGACTGGCGACGAACACGACCACGTCGGCGATCTCCTCGGGCCTGCCGAGCCGTCGGAACGGGTTCTCGCGCACGATCGCGTCCCAGAGCTTGCCGCCCTCCTCACGAGCCCGATCCCAGACGCCACCGGGGAAGATGACGTCGCCGGGCGACACGGCATTGACGCGAATCCCGCGCCGCGCGACCTCCCGCGACATCGACTTGACCATGCTGATCGTCGCCGCCTTCGCCGCCGCGTAGGCGGCGATCCGGGGCGCCGCGGTGCTCGCGCCGCGCGAGCCGATGCACACGACGTTCGCACCGGCGTCGTCGTCCATGCGTGCGAGGCCGGCGCGAATCAGCTCCTCGGTTCCGACGAGGTCGACCGCGCACAGCGACGGCCAGTCGGGTGCCATCGCCGAGGCGTTCGACACCACGATGTCGACGCCGCCCAGCGCGTCGGCGCCCCACTCGACGAACGCGGTCGGGTCGCCGGGTCGGCCGATGTCGACGGTGCGCCAATGGACGTCGCCGCGCCCGCCGAGCTCGGCCGCGGTGGAGGCGAGGGCCTCCTCCCCCCGTGCACAGATCGCCACGCGGGCGCCCTCGTCGAGGAACGCCGCGGCGATCGCGCGCCCGATCCCCCGGCTCGCGCCGGTGACGAGCACCCGCTTGTCGTGCAGTCCGAGGTCCATGGCGTG
>JBFHJC010000096.1:0-11913 GCA_041596155.1 Ilumatobacter sp.
GACGTCGTGGTCGTGTCGTACAACGACGAGTCGTGGGTGAAGCTGGACGAACTGCGCGACATGTGTGCCGTGCGCGGCGAGGTCGTGGCGTTGGCGTTCGACTCGAAGCGCTACGTCGGCGCCCAGATCGGCATCCACGACCCCAACGGGGTCAAGGTCGGCGAGGTCGGCCGCACCCGCAACCTCGAGTATGTGCTCGTTGCCGGCCCCCGCGTTCGCATCCGACACATGATCGAGCCGTACGCGAACGCCGTGGTCGGGTGACGGTCACGAGTGCATCTGTCGACCGGCCTGGTCGCGCTCGCGCTCGTCGGCGAGGAAGCGCTGGAGGCGCGATCCTCGGCGCTGCCGTCGACCCGCACGTTGAGGCCCAGGCCCTTCGGCGCCGGCCTGGGCCCGCGGTGCGCCGCCGGTCGTCAGTCGCCGGCCCACTTGGTGCCGGGGAGGTAGTAGCGCTTGGCCCAGATGCCGCGTCGGTCCTCGCCCGTGACCGGCATCCGCCACGTCGAGGATCGGGTCGTCGGCGCGGCGAGGTCGACGGCGCACAGCGCTCGCGGCTGGTCGTCGGTGCCGTCGACGTACTCGTCGACGAACCACTCGGCGGTGTACCGCCCGGTGATCGTGCGGTAGAGGGCTCGCCACTCGTCGTCCTCACCCGGCGGATGGACGACCTCGCACACGCCCTGCACCGTGAGCTTGCGGTACGGCTGCTCGTCCTCGTCGATCGACAGGCCGATCCGGGGGTCCCGTTGGATGTTGCGCCAGATCACTGCTGGCGAGCGCGGCGTGAACAGCAGCCGTGAACGGTCGCGCACGAACCACAGCGGGAGCACGCGTGGGAACCCGTCGTCGTCGACCGTGGCGATCCGGGCGAGGTGCCCGCGCTCGTCGAGGAACTCGTGCAGCTCGTCGTCGGTCAGCTTCGGCACGTCGCCACCGATCGACGGGCGAAGCGTGCACGGTGTGCCAGGCACGTCGTGAACGTCATGGGCGGTAGCCCCACTCGGGGCGGCCCGGGCGGAGGGTCCGGTGCGCCAGACGGACCCAGTCGCACAGCATCGGGCGGGTGTCGCGCGGGTCGATGATCTGCTCGATCTCGTAGAACTCGGCCGACCGGTGCGGCGACCGCATGCGGTTGAGCCGCTCGGTGATCTCGGCCTTCAGTTCCCCGGGGGCGTCGCTGGCCGCCAGCTCGGCCTTGTAGGCGACCTCGAGACCGCCCTCGAGCGGGAGCGAGCCCCAGTCGCCCGACGGCCACGCCAACCGCATCGACTCGGTGCCGGGTTGGCGGTTGGCGGCTCCGGCGACGCCGAACGCCTTGCGCACCACGACGGTGCAGAACGGAGCGCGCGCCTGCTGGAGCGCGATCAGGGCGGTCGTGCCGTAACGGATCGTCGCGTCCTGTTCGGACTGCTTGCCGATCAGGAATCCCGGACAGTCCTCGAAGTGCACGATCGGGAGTCGGAAGATGGATGCCAGGTCGAGCAGGCGCGTCAGCTTGCGCGACGAGTCGGCGGTCCAGCCGCCGCCGAGCATCATCGGGTTCTCCCCGAACACGACGATCGGTATCCCGTCGAGCCGGGCGAGTCCGCTGACCATCGTCGTCCCCCAGTCGGCACCGATCTCGAAGAACGAGCCCTCGTCGACGATCATCCGGATCAGCGACCGCATGTCGTAGGCCTGGCGCGGGTTGCGAGGCACGAGGTCGCGCAGCCGCTCGTCGCGCCGCCCGGACGCGTCGCCGGTGTCGACCACCGGCGGCAGTTCGTCGACGCTGGTCGGCAGGTACGACAGGAAGTGCAGCGCACGATCGAACGCATCCGCTTCGCTCTCGACCGCGTCGTCGATCGCACCGTTGCGGGTGTGGATGTCCGCGTGGCCGAGCTCCTCCTTGCTGACGGTGCCGAGCCCGGCCTGTTCGACGAGCGCCGGCCCGGCGATCATCATCTGCGAGGTGCCGCGCACCATCACCGAGTAGTGCGACGCGACGGCCCGTGCGGCACCGAACCCGGCGACGGACCCCAGCACCAGTGACACCGATGGCGCAACGTTGAGGTGCTCGACCACCCGGTGCCATCCGGGCAGGAGCGGGATGTAGGTGCGTCCCGCTTGCTCGATCGTCTTGACCGACCCGCCGCCGGACATGCCGTCGAGCAGTCGCACGTGGGGAAGCCGCATCTCGAGCGCGATCGTCTCGGACGCCTCGCGCTTGGCCGAGATCGACGCGTCGTTCGACCCGCCGCGCACGGTGAAGTCGTCGCCGGACACGACCGCCGGGCGACCGTCGAGCTCGGCGATGCCGTACACGAAGTTCGACGGGGTGAACTCGATCAGCTCGCCGTGGGCGTCGTACGTGGCGACGCCGGCAGTCTTGCCGATCTCCCAGAAACTGCCGACGTCGACGATCCGCTCGACCCGCTCGCGCACCGTGAGCTTGCCGAACTGATGTTGGCGGGCGACCTTGTCCGCGCCGCCGAGCTGCTCGGCCAGCGACTCGCGACGGCGGAGCTCGTCGAGCTCGGGTTCCCAGGTCACGGCCGCCTCGCCGCCTAGACGCGCTTGAGCTCGATCACGATGCCGCCGCTCACGCGCTGCAGCTCGGCGGGGGCGATCGGGAACACGTCGTGCCACGTGCCGGCGGCCGCCCAGACGACCTCGTGCACGAGAAGGTCGGGGTCGATGAACACCCGCAGCGGCGAGGTGTGACCGATCGGCGGCACCCCGCCGATCGGAAAGCCGGTCGTCTCGCGCACCACTTCGGCGTCGACGCGCCGGCACATCAGCCCGCCCGCGGCGCGGGCGAGCTTGTTCTCGTCGAGCCGGTTGCACCCGCTGACGTAGGCCAGCACGATCTCCCCGTCGACGCCGAAGATCAAGCTCTTCACGATCTGGCCGACCTCGCACCCGATCGCGTTGGCGGCATCGACGGCGGTACGGGCGCCCTCCGGGAAGCGACGCGGTTCGACCACCAGCCCGAGCGCTCGGCCGGCCTCGACGACCCGCACGACGTTCTTGTGCTGCTCAGCCACCGGTGTGGACGGTAGCGCGACGCTCGCCGGCGCGGGTGGCCGACTCCCACGCCTTGGCGAACCGGAGGAGGGCGACGTCGCCAGCCGGACGTCCGACGAACTGGACGCCGACCGGCAACCCGCCCGGCGTGAAGGCCGCCGGCATCGAGATCGCGGGGCAACCCGTGAGGGTGATGTCACTGCACGTGCGCATCCAGTCGATGTAGGTCTCCATCTCGACGCCGTCGACCCGACGGGGCCAGTCGAGCTCGACGTCGAACGGCGTGACCTGCGACGTCGGTAGGGCGAGCACGTCGAAGCGCTCGAAGAAGGAGCGGACACGCTCGACCAGCCGGGCGTGGGCTGCCGACGCGTGAGCGTGGTCCGCGAGCGTGCATCGGCGGGCCTGCTCGACGTTCCAGCGGACGGTGTCCTTGAGACGGTCGGCGGCGCGGTCGTACAGCGCACCGTACGAGATCTCGAAGTGCCAGGCCCGGAGCACCTGGAAGATCAGGCGGGCGTCGCGGAGGTCGGGCATGGCCTCCTCGACGACGCAGCCGAGATCGGCGAGACGGTCGGGCACGGAGGCCAGGGCCGTGCGGACGTCGGGGTCCACGGGCAGCCCGAGGTCGGGCGACCACGCGACGCGGACGCCTTCGAGGTCCAACGGCTGCTGCTCGACGACCGTCCGGAACACGTCGCCTGGTTCGGGGCGAGAGATCGGGACCCGGGAGTCGGGCCCGGCGAGCACGCTCATCTGGAGCGCGACGTCGTCGACGTGGCGCGCCATGGCACCGCTCGTGCCGAGGACCGACCACGGCGTCTCGTTCGGCCAGCTCGGCACCCGACCGGAGGACGGTCGCAGCCCGACGACGTTGCAGAACGAGGCGGGGTTCCGCAACGAGCCGCCCATGTCGGACCCGTCGGCGATCGGGATCATCCCGACCGCCAGCGCAACCGCCGCTCCCCCGCTCGACCCGCCGCACGTCCGGCCGTGATCGAAGGGGTTGCGGGTCGCTCCGAACACGGCGTTGAACGTCTGCGAACCGGCACCGAACTCGGGCGTGTTCGTCTTGCCGATGGTGATCGAACCGGCGTCGCGCAGGCGTTGTACGACGAGGGCGTCCTCGGTCGGAACGTGGTCGGCGAACAGCGGCGAACCGAACGTGGTCCGAATCCCGGCCGTTGGCTCGAGGTCCTTGTGGGCGACGGGGAGGCCGTGCAGCGGCCCGAGATCATCCCCGCGGGCTACGGCCTCGTCCGCCGTCGCCGCCCGCTCGTGGGCTTGCTCGGGAACGAGGGTCACGATCGCGTTGAGCGTCGGATTGGCGGCCGCGATGCGCTCGAGCGATGCGTCGAGCAGCTCACGCGCCGCCAGCTCACGCCGCCGGATCATCCCCGCGAGCTCGACGGCCGAACGGTCGACCAGCTCCGTCACGCCGGGGCCCCGGTCAGCTCCGGCTCGACCTCCGAGCTCGCCGGGCCGGCAGCGAAGATCGCCACCGCGCCGGCCACCGAGCACACGCCGGCCGCGACGTACGACGCCCGGTACCCGCCGGCGACGTCGTGGAGCCATCCGAGCAGGAGCGGACCGCCAGCCGTCCCCACGAGCGCGTAGAGGGAGGCGCGCGAGTAGATCCGCGGGTAGTCACGCACCCCGAAGCGCTCCGCGATGAGCAGCGGTTGCAGCATCAGGATGTTGCCGATCGTGGCGCCGAACAGGACGATCGCGCCGAAGATCGCGACGGTCGACTCGGCCAGCGCCAGCGCGACCAGCGCGACCATCTGGATCGCCGCCAGGCCCCCGGTGAACGCGACCATCGGCACGGAGGAGACGACGCGGCCGCCGACGAGACGGGCGATCACCGATGTCGCCGCCAACACGAGCGTGGCGAACGCCGCCGTGCCGGCATCGGTGCGCACCTCGACGAGCTTGACGAGCTGCTGGATCGCCCCGACCTGCGAGCCGAGCGCCAGCACATACCCGATCGTGATCGCGACGAAGAACCGACTGCGGACCGCGATCCCGAATTCGATCCCCGTGATCCGGGCGGGCGCGACGTCGGGCCGCGACCGCACGCCGTCGGGCAGCCATCCGTCGGCCGCCGGATCTGGCCGCACGAGCCAGAGGGCCACCGGCACGACGCCGACGACGTACACCAGGCCGAGCCACGGGGTCCCGGCAGCGAGGCCGCGCTCGTCGAGCAGCCACTTCGCCCCGGGTGTGAGCAGGATGCCGCCCGCCGACAGCCCCGTCGACGCCACGGAGAGCGCCACCGAACGGCGCACGTGGAACCAGCGCGTGACCACCGTGGTGACCGGCACCAGGCCGGCGGCCGCGAACCCGACCGCGAACACCCCGTACACGACGAACAGCTGCCACTGCTCGCGAACCTGGCCGAGGGCGGCGAGCGCGGCACCACCGAGCACCCCGCCTGCCGCGATCACGAGCCTGACGTCGTACTTGCTGATCAGGCGAGCCACCCAAACGCCAGTGACGCCACCGACGAAGAAGAAGAACGTCGTCGCCAGCGAGATCGCCGACACCTCCCAGCCGCGCTCCTTGGAGAGCGCGTTGAGGTAGACGGCGAGGCCATAGAACCCGAGGCCGGCGGAGGTGGTGAGGGTGATGAAGCACCCGGCGACCACCCGCCAGCCGGGGAACCGATCGTCGCTCACGTTTGCCGTCGAGGGGTCACGGGCATCGTCCGCACCGTACCGACCACGCCGTCGATAGATTGAGTCGCACGATGTTCAAGAACACGATGAAGACCGCGGTCCTGCTGGCCGGTCTCGGTGGTCTGATCGTCGCCGTCGCCGGCATCCTCGGCGGCGGCAGCCGGGGCTCGCTCATCATTGGCCTCGTGATCGCGCTCGTGATGGTCGGCGGGTCGTACTGGTTCAGCGACAAGCTCGCCCTCCGCTCGGCGCGCGCCCAGGTCATCACCCGCGACCAGGCGCCGGAGTTCTACGACATGGTCGAGCGGTTGGCGCAGCGAGCCGGCATGCCGACACCGACGATCGCGATCTCCCCGAACGCCCAGCCCAACGCCTTCGCCACGGGTCGCAACCCCAACAACGCTGTCGTCTGCGCGACACAAGGGCTGCTCGAGACGCTGAGCCGCGACGAGGTCGAGGGCGTGATGGCGCACGAGCTGATGCACGTCAAGCACCGCGACATCCTGATCGGCTCCGTCGCGGCCGCGATCGCCACCGCGATCTCGTTCATGGCCCAGATGGCCCTGTACGGTTCGATGTTCGGCGGCCGCGACCGACGCGGCGGCGCCAACCCGATCGTCATGCTGGCGGTGTCGCTGCTGGCCCCGATCGCTGCGTCGCTGATCCAGATGGCGGTGTCGCGCTCTCGCGAGTTCGAGGCCGACCGCGGTGCCGCCGAGCTCCTCGGCACCGGTGCGCCCCTCGCCAGCGCACTCGGGAAGATCGAGGTGATCGCGACACAGCGCCCGATGGCCGTCCAGCCGGCGCAGGCGTCGCACTACATCCACAACCCGCTGGCCGAAGCCCGGTCGAGCCGCGGCGGCCAGGCGAACACGTTCGCCCGCCTGTTCTCGACGCACCCCAGCACCGCCGAGCGCATCCGCCGCCTCCACTCCATGTAACGAAAGGTGCCAGGCACCTTTCGTTACGCCACCAAGGCGGCCACTTCGTCGACGACGCTCATCAGCTCCGGCAGATGCGCCGCGCGACGACGGGCGCGGCTTCGAGCGTTGCGGGCTGCCGCAGCGCCGCGCTCGCCCCGGTCACCGACCAGCGTCTCGGCGACCTCACCGTTGAGGCGATCGAGGAGGAGGGTGCACACGGTGCGATCGACCATCGCCGCGTCGCCCATCGCGAACTCGTCCAGCAGCAGGTCGACCGCGGCACGGATGTCGTCCGGTGCGCGAACTGGCGGGGTCAGTGCGGCCACCGAACCAGTTGCCGACCGAAGCACGTTCTCGCGGCCGCCGAACATCTCGAGGACGAGATCAGTCCTCAGCCAAGGTGGTTCGGTCCGGGCACCGAGGTACGCACGGAGACTCGACCAGCGGTAGCCGGTCAGCCCGGCTTCACCGGTGATCGGGACCGGATTGCGATGGATGTAGCGCACGAGCCGTTGGAAGTACTCGTCACTCACCACCGACCTGGCGAAGAACCTGTCTCGGAAGAGCGGACCATCGCGGCCCAGACGCTGGTTGTGATGTCGGACGTAGACCGAGCCGACGAGATGCATCGCCTTCGAGAGCCCGCCGTCCGGACACTCGAGCAGCAGATGGAAGTGATTCGTCATCAGCGCGTACGCGTGAACCCGGACGCCGAGCCGCTCGTGCGCGATCCCGAGCAGACGCTCGAACTCCACCCTGTCGCGATCGCTTCGAAAGATGTCCTGACGGGCGGCGCCACGGTTGACGACATGATGGAAGGCGCCGACACCGTCGTAGCGCAGTGAACGTCCCATGCCGGCAGCATGGGCGAGGGGTGTGGCGACGTATCGAAAGGTGCCTGGCACCTTTCGATACGTCAGGCGTTCTTGGGGAGCTCGCTGAACGGGGTCGTGCGGTCGAAGCCGGGCTCCTTGGGAAGGCCGAGCACCCGCTCGCCGATGATGTTGCGCTGCACCTGATCGGTGCCGCCGTAGATCGGTGGCGCCTGCGCGAACAGGGCCAGCTCGGTCACCGTCGCCGCCGCTCCGTCGCCGGTCGCGGCGTCGAGCGCGGCGCGCGACTCGGCGTCGTACGCGTGGAGCGTGCCGGCGGCGCCGAGGATGCGCATCCCCACGTCGCGCTGGAGTCGCATCATGTCGCTCATCGACAGCTTCCCGATGTTTCCGAGCCCGGGGATGTCGCCCCCGGCGGCCTTCAACGCCTTGAGCCGCAGGGTGTTCATGCGGCCGATCTCGCTCAGCGTGTGCAGCCGCATCAGGTCCTGACGGACCGTCGCGTCAGCGAGTGCGCCACGCTGACGGGCGAGCTCGATCAACATCCGGCTCGCGCCGCGGAACTGGGCGCCCCCCTGGCGAACCCGACGGTTGTCGACGAAGTCGCCGGCACGCTGGTCGAGATGGCCGGCGACGGTGCCCGGCAGTGCCGCAGACGCCGCCGCGTGGCCACCGCCCGAACCGAGACCCGCCCGCTCGTGCGCAAGCGTGGTGTTGGCCACCGCCCAGCCGTTGTTGCGATCGCCGATCAGCGCATCGTCGGCGACCCGTGCGTCGGTCAGGAACACCTCGTTGAACAGCGCCCGGCCGGTCATCTCGCGCAGCGGGCGGATGTCGACGCCCGGCTGGTGCATGTCGATCGCGAAGTAGCTGATGCCCTGGTGCTTCGGCGCGTCCGCATTGGTGCGAGCGATCAGCATGCCGAGGTCGGCGTAGTGGCCGCCCGACGTCCACACCTTCTGACCGTTGACGATCCACTCGTCGCCGTCCTGCACGGCGCGGGTCTGGAGACCGGCGAGGTCGCTGCCGGCGACCGGTTCCGAGAAGAGCTGGCACCACGCCCGCTTGCCCGTCACGATGTCGCGCACGTACCGGTCGATCTGTTCCTGATTGCCATGGGTCGCGATGGTCGGCGCCGCCAACAGCAGCCCGAGGCCGCCGGGTGCGGCCAGGGCGCCGTGCTCACCGATGTTCTCGGCGACCCGCACCGCGTCGTTGCGCGAGAGGCCGCGACCATAAGCGTGCTCGGGCAGCGACGGCGCTGCCCACCCGGCCAGCCCGAGCCGCTCCCACCACTCCCCGACCGTCAGGTCGGGATCCCAGTTGTCGGCGAGCCAGGAGCGGAGTTCGTCGATCGCGTCGGCCATGGGCCGATCGTGTCACGCGGGCGGCGCAGCAGCGTGCTCGGAGCTCACAGCGCGAAGAGATCGTCGAGACCGCCGGTCGTCGACGGACCATCGTCCGCTTCCGTGGCGAGCTCCTCGGCCGGGACGAAGGCCGCGTAGCCGTCGGACTCGAGCACGTCGGCCAGCTCGGGTCCGCCGGACTCGACGATCCGTCCCTTCACCAGGATGTGCACCCGGTCCGGGCGCAGTTCGGTGAGCAGGCGGCTGTAGTGGGTGATCGCGAGGACGCCGACGGGTCGCTCCGGGTCGTTGGAGAGATCCTCGACGCGGCGGGAGCAGGCTCGCAGGGCGTCGATGTCGAGCCCCGAGTCGAGCTCGTCGAGCACGGCGAACTTGGGATGCAGCACGGCGAGCTGGAGCGTCTCATTGCGCTTCTTCTCACCGCCGGAGAGGTCGACGTTGAGCGGCCGGTGGAGGAACCGCTCCTCGAACCCGATCCGTTCCGCCTCGGTTCGCAGCAGTGTCCCCAGCTCGCCGGTCGAGCGGCCGCGAGTCTGCAGCGCTTCGCCCAGGACGTCGTCGAGCATCACGCCGGGGACCTCGGTCGGGTACTGCATCACGAGGTGCAGACCGGCCGCCGCCCGGCGCCAGGTGGGCAGCGCGAGCACGTCGTCGCCGTCGAGGGTGACCGAGCCGCCAAGCACCTCGTAGCCGGGCTTGCCCATCAGCACGGCCGCCAACGTGCTCTTCCCGGCGCCGTTCGGGCCCATCACGACGTGGACCTCGCCGGACTCGACCGTGACGTCGACGCCGCGCAGGATCTCGTTGCCGGCGACGCTCGCCCGCAGACCCTCGATCCGCAGCGTGCTCACGACGCCTCCCCGGCGGCCTCGACGACCTCGGCGACGGGGACGGTCACCACGACCCGACCGTCGACGACCGAGGCGTCGAACACCGCCACCGGCTGGGTGGCCGGCAACGTCTGCGGCTCGCCGGTGACGAGGCTGAAGGCGCTGCCGTGCTTGGGGCACTCGATCTCCCGCTCGTCGCACCACACCTCGCCCCCCGACAACGAGACCTCGGCGTGGGAGCACACGTCGTGGATCGCGTACACGTCGTCGCCGATCCGCACGATCGAGATCGGGACGCCCGCCACCTCGACCCTCCGAGCGGTGCCGGGATCGATGTCGTCGAGCGGGAACAGGTCAACGGTGGCCTCGCCGGTCACGTGTCGTCTCCGATCTTGAGCTTGGCGGCGACCCGGTCGCGCAGGCCGGCGACGGCGTCGGCCGCGGGCAGCTGGGCGAGCACCTCGTCGAAGAACCCGAGCACGACGAGCCGCTCGGCGACGTCGGGGCGGACGCCGCGGCTCTCGAGGTAGAAGCGCTGGTCCTGGTCGATCGGGCCCACCGTCGACGCATGCGAGCACTTCACGTCGTTGGTGCGGATGTCGAGGTTGGGCACGCTCTCGGCCCAGGCGCCCTCGGACAGCGTCAGGTTGCGGTTGGTCTGGAACGCCGTGGTTCCCCGGGCGTGCTCGCGGATGGAGATCAGACCCGTGTACACGCTCGCGGCGTGATCCTGGACGGCCCCCTTGAACAGCAGGTCGCTGTTGGTGTGGGGCGCATCATGGTCCTGGATGGTTCGGAAGTCGTGCATCTGGCGGTCGCCGGCGAAGTACAGCGCGACCTGCCGGGTCGCGGCCCCGGGACCCGACACGCGCGCCTCGGTGCGCACCCGGGCGTAGTCGCCACCGAGTGCGACGGTGGCGAGGAGGACGTGCGAATCGCGGTCGCCGACCGCCTGTTGGTGCCCGACCGACCAGGTCTGGTGGTTGAGCTCGTTGACGGCGAGGTACTCGACCCGCGCCGCCGGACCGGCGGCCAGCTGGAGCACCGGCACGACGAGCGCCCGGTCGGCACCGGCCGACTCGAACCGCTCGACGACCGTCACCTGGCTGTCGGCACCGGCCTCGATGACGAGCCGGGGACACACCAGGGCGCCGTCTCCGGTGATCGTGTGGGTCACGACGATCGGCGCCTCGACGACCGCGCCGGCCGGCACGACCACCCTGACCTGGGACGCGGCGTCGCGGTTGAGCCCGGCGAAGACGTCGGGCGTCCCGTCGTCGAACAGGTCGATGACGTCTCCGCCGAACGACACGTGGGCGCCGGGCCCGGTCACGATCGGCTCGTGGCGCGCCGGATGGAACGTCGCGAGGTCGAGATCGCCGATGCGGCTGTAGCGCCAGATCTCTTCGTCGGTGGTGGGCAACTGGAGGTCGGCCAGGTGCGCGGCATCGAGGACAGGCATCGTGGCGAAATTCTACTAAGCGCGTAGTGGAAATCCGACGGCCGTCGCGGCCTCGATCGGAGTGGCGCCGGCGGGGCTCAGGTGCGACGCCGGAACAGCCGCCGCCACCCGCGCCCGCGTCGCGCCGAGGCGGCACGCTCGGCGTGCACCTCGGACATGATCCGGGAGCCTGCCGAGTTCAGGATCTCCTCGGCCTCTTCGAGGAGCGCGGCGGCGCTGCCGTCGTCGAGGCCGGCCGGTTCGGGCGGCGTGGGCGGCACGACGAGCGACCCGTGGGTCCACGCCGCGTCGGCGAGCCGGCGCTCGTAGCCAGGGCAGTTGTCGGGGCACCGCCAGGGCGCGTCGGGGGCGAGGTCGAGGTTGCACTTCCGGACGGTGTCACCGTTCGGGTAGGTGCGACTCTCGAAGTTCTTGCACTCCGTCCGCATCGGCACGGGGCGAGGCTACCCGGGGCCGCCGCCGGCGATGCCTCGCCGCTTCACAGCCCGTACAGCGCGACGACGTCGGCCCGCCCACGCGCCGCGAGCACCGCGTCGGGGTTGGGGCATGCGTCGGGCACGGGCTCCCCCGGCCGCCACGGCTGCGCGCACGACACCTCGTCGAAGGCGCGGACGTGACGGGACACGTAGTCGGCGACACCCCACGAGCCCTCCACCGTCTCGTGGACGCCGTCGGAAGTGAACCACGACGTCGCGCCGACCGTGTAGGCGTCGAGGTCCCAGATGCGCAGCTCGGGGTAACGCCCGGACGCCACCGCGCCCCGCAGGATCGCGTTCATCTCCCCGTAGTTCGACCGCGTGCCGCCCGAGCC
>JBFHJC010000097.1:0-11859 GCA_041596155.1 Ilumatobacter sp.
GAAGTCGATGTGCGGTGCCAGCCCGTACTGGTCGATGAGGTCCATCGACTTGCCCGGCTTCGGCTTCCCGATGATCGTGAGCGTGATGTCGTGACCGTCGGCGCGCAGCTTCGCCATCGCCTCGACGAGGAACGCGAGCCCCTTGAGCGCGACGTCGGCCGACGCGGTCGTGATCAGCCGGCCGGGCACCCGGTCGACCTCGTCGAGCGGACGGAACAGGTCGGGGTCGACGCCGACCGGCACGAGCCGCATCCGGTCGAGCTCGACGCCCATGTCGGTGTGGATGTCCTGGATCGAGTTCTCGCTCACCACGACGACGCGGGGCAGCCGTGACGCGACCTTGCCCTGCATCTTCACGAAGCTGTACCAGCGCCCGATCGACCATCGCTTGTAGAGGTTGGGAGCCGCCTCCATCTCGAGCATCCGGTCGCGAGTGATCGGGTGGTGGAGGGTGACGATCAGCGGGATCCGCCGTTCGAGCTTGGCGATGCCGTAGCCGAGGCACTGGTTGTCGTGGACGAGGTCGAACTCGCCGAGGCGACGCTTGAGGTGGCCGTGGACGCGCGCGCTGAACGCCAGCGGTTCGGGGAAGACGCCGGTGGAGAACACGGCTGTCTCGAGGAACTCGTAGCGGCTCTTGAACTCCCAGAACGCCGGGAAGCGGCCCGGGTAGTGGTCGTTGAACAGGTCGAGGCTCGGCAGCTTGGTGAGCGGGATGCGGTCGTCGAGTACCGGATACGGCTGGCCGGCGAACACCTCGACCCGGTGGCCGAGGTCGGCGAGCGCCTTGGTGAGGTGGCGGGTGTAGATGCCCTGCCCGCCCACGTGGGGCTTGCCGCGGTAGGTGAGATACGCGATCGAGAGCGGCGCGTCCGCGTCGAGACCGGGCGCGCGAGACATCGAATCAGGCTATCGGCGTCGGGTTACCGAGCGGTAGCCGAGCCCGGGCGGCCGATGGACCCTGGACCGCCTCGTGCTGCGGCAGCGGTCGCGGCGCCTCATGGCCGCCACGAACTGCCGAGCCGCGGGTTGGGGGCTGGGGCGTGCCTGTCCGGTCAGCGCCGCCGGATCGCGAGGTCGAACCATGCAGCCAGCGTCTGTCCGGGCTCGAGCGGGTGCGGGCGGATGTTCGGGCCGTCGGGCGGGCCGGTCTGCGGCTCGACGCACGTGGCGTAGGCCCGCTCGTCGTACACGACCCAGCTCGTGCAGTCCGACGTGAGCACAACGTCGACATCGTCGATCGTCAGGCCGACGGGCTCGCGGTTGACGAAGCAGTCGTCCCAAGGGCCCGGCGGCACGGGGACCAGTTCGTCGACCGCGACGTGATGCCGGTCGCGCCGGTACATGGCCGTCGGCTCGAACCTCACCGCGTCGGGCTTGCGGAACCAGGGATGCCACCCGATCGTCGCCGGAAAGGCAACCGCTCCAGCCGTGACCGAGAGCTCGAGTCGGACGCCGTCTTGTCGTACCTCGATCCGCTGGCGGGCGATGCCGCCGAACGGCCAGCGGAGGTCGGTCGGCAGAGCGAGCGCCAGTTCGGCGCGGCTGGTCGCGAGATGGTCGACGGCCCACGGGGGCGCGTACCCGACGCCGTGGATGGCGTGCGGGCCGAAGGTGCGCGGCAGCTCGACGATGCGACCCCGGAACGTGAACCGTCCGTCGCGGATCCGGCCCGCCCATGGAACCATCGGATAGCACCCCCAGCCGAGCGCGCCGGCACCGTCGAACCGGTCGACGATCAGCGGCGTCCCGCCGACGGCGATCTGGGCGACGCGACCGCCGCACCCGGGCGCGACGACGGCCCGCAGATCGCCCGTCGTCAACTCGAACCGTTCGGCCTCATCCACCGGCTCATTGTCGTCGATCATCGGGCGCGTGACAGGCTGGGCCGGTGCGAGGACTGGTCCAGCGGGTGGCTCGGGCGACGGTCGAGGTCGTCGACGGTTCTTCTTCGGAGCTGGCCGGGGAGGTCGGCGCAGGTCTGTGCGTCCTCGTGGGCGTGACGCACACCGACACCGAGGCACAGGCCGACAAGCTGGCCGACAAGCTCTGGCACCTGCGGGTGCTCGACGACGACGAGGGTGTGATGAACCGTTCGCTGGCCGACTCGGCCGATGCCGGACGGCCCGCCGAGGCCCTGATCGTCAGCCAGTTCACGCTCTACGGCAACACCGACAAGGGTCGCCGGCCGAGCTGGATCGACGCCGCCCGGCCCGAACACGCCGAACCTCTCGTCGACCGGGTCGCCGAACGCCTCCGCGAGCTCGGCGCAGTCGTCGCGACGGGGAGGTTCCGGACCGAGATGCGCGTCACGATCGTGAACGACGGCCCGGTCACGCTGCTGATCGAGGTGTGACGCGCCGCGAGGCGATCGTCGCGCCGACGGCGGTCAGGGCGACGGCGACGGTCCACGGCCAGTCGCCGAGCCTCGAATACCAGGTGCTGCCGTCGCGGCGCGGCACGCCGCGCACGATGACCGCGCGCTCGCTCACCCCGGTTCGGTCGTACACGTCGCCGCTGGGCGACACGAACGCCGAGAAACCGGTGGGTGAGACCTGCACGATCCAGCGCCCGTTCTCGACGGCGCGCAGCTTGCTCGACGCCACCTGCTGGGTCTGGAGGATCGTTCCGGTGTAGCTGGCTCCGTTGGTCGGGTTCAGCAGGATCGCCCCGGAGCGCCCGGCGCGGCCGCGGTCGCCGAAGAACACCTCCCACGAGATCATGACGCCCAGCAGCGTGCCGTCCGGCAGCTCGATGACGGCTGGGCCCGTGCCGCGCACCGCGTCGGAGGGGATCTGGTCGAGCGGGGCGCCGAGCGCGTCGAGCAGGCCGCGCAGCGGCACGTACTCGCCGAACGGCACGATCCGGACCTTCTCGTAGCCGCTGACCAGGGTGCCGTCTGGCGCGACGACGATCTGGGCGTTGACGAACCCGTCGGGGCGCGGCTCCTGGGAGAACTCGGAGTCGATCGTCACGCCGACCGCGAACGGGACGCCGAGGCGCTCCGCCTCGGCAGCGACGAGCGCGTACTGCTCGCTGTCGACGACGTCGCGGCCGTCGACGTCGATGCCGTTCTCGGGCCACACCACGAGATCGACGCCGTCGTCGCGACCGATCGTCGCGGTGGCGTCCAGGTGGGCCCGGGTGACCTGCGAGCTCGGCACGTCGAGCGCCCTCGTGCCCTGCTCGCCGCCGCCCTGCACGGCCGCGATCGTCAGCGGCGCGGCATCGACATCGCGTCCGTGGGGGGCGACGGCCGAGATCAGCACGACGACGACCGTCGCGGCGAGCGCGGCCAGCAGCGGCCGGTCGGTCGCGAGCGGCGCGCGCGACGACGCGACCGCGCCAACGGCAAACCCGAGCTGGAGGACGATCCAGGTGATGAGCACCACGCCACCGACGCGGGCCACACCGAGCAACGGTCCGCCGGCCTGGCCGATGGCCAGCGTGGCGAGGGGCACGCCGCCGAACGGGAACGAGAGCCGGACCGCCTCCACGAGGGTGTGGGCGGCCGGACGCGCAACCGTCCGCCACGGTCCGTTCCCGGCGAGGGCGCCGGCGGCGGCGTGGAGCGACGCGAACAGCACGACGGCGATCACGTAGCCGGGGACGGTCAGGAACCACATCCAGCCCATCCCCATGCAGAACCACGGCACGCCGAAGGCGAACCCGCACTCGGCGCGCCGTCGCCACCCGAGGTCGTGACCCAACGCGAACGCCAACGCGGCGACGCCCGCGAAGGCGAGCGGCCAGAATCCCCAGGGCGGCATCGACAGCGCGACGAGGAAGCCGCCGCCCGCCGCCAGCGCGGGGCGCGCGAACCGCTCGCGGATCAGCCCGTCCATCGGGCCAGGATGCTCAGGTCGAGACGAGATCGGCGAACACGACGATGCGCTGGGCGGTCGAGCCCGGCGGGTGGCAGGCGAACAGCGTCGCGGTGGGTGTGGGCGTCGGGTCGACGATCCAGACGGCCGTCGGCTGCACGATCTCGACCTTGCGGACCGCGTACACGTGGCGACCGCCGGCGTTCTCGAAGATGATCTCGTCGCCCGGAGCCAGCTGGTCGACGTTGCGGAACACCCGGTGCTTGCTCGTGCGATGACCGCCGACGACGACGTTGCCGACCTGTCCGGGCAGCGCCGTGCCGGGCCAGTGCCCGGGGCCCTTGTCGAGGGTGGTCATGCGGATGCCCTCGTACATCCGCATCGAGACGCCGATCTTCGGGATCGAGATGGTGCCCATGTCGACGACCGGTTCGGACGCGTACGTGTCGGCGGGCGGCGCGATCGGCTCGGTCTCCTGCACGTCGCGCGTGCCGCTCGTGATCGTGATCGGCTCGGTCGTCGTCGACGTCGTGGAGGTGGTCGGCGGTGCCGAGGAGGTCGTCGTCGGGGCCAGCGTCGTCGTGGCGGTCGTCGTGGTGGTCGTCGTGATGGTCGTCGCCGCCGTCGTCGTGGTCGCCGGAGTGGTGCTCCCGGTCGGTGCCGCCCCGGCTCGCGGTTCGGACGAACCGCCACACGCCGGCAGCAACAGCGCGCCGACGAGCGCGACGAGGGCGGCGGGTCGGCTGCACCGAACCCGCCATGGAACGCGCTCGTTCCGCCGTTCGGACATCCGCACCATCATGACAGGGATTCATCGGCCGAGCCCGTGGCTTCCTTGACGCGGCGCGACGCCCGCCAGCCGTCGGAGACGCATGCCGGAATGCCGATCCCGCGGTAGCTCGCCCCTGCCACCACGAGCCCCGCCGGCAACGCCGCCTCGATCGCATCGACCCGTCGATGATGGTGTGGTCGATACTGGGGAAAGGCCTCGAACCAGCGAGTGATCGACGTGGCGGTCGGCGCCAGGTGGATACCGAGGTGTGCGCCGACCTCGTCGACGACGTGGCGGATCACGGCGTCGTCGTCGAGATCGGCGACCGGGAGGCCGTCGCGACCGAGCGACACCCGCAGTATCTGCGAGCCGTCGGCGGCGTTCCAGTGAGCCCACTTCTGCGAGCCGAACGAGGCCGCCGTGACGTACCGCTGTTGCGACTTCGGGACCAGGTAGCCGCTGCGTCCGTGCAACCGCTCCGGCCAGCCCGATGCCGCGACGGCGAGCCGGACGAGTACCACGTCGGCCGTGTCGATCGCCCGTAGCGCCGCCGCCGACTCGGGCGCGACACGGCCGACGATCGTCGCCGTCGTCGCCGCCGGGGTCGCGAGGACGACCGCGTCGAACGGTTCGTCGTCGACCCGCCACCGTCGGCCGTCGGGTGCGACCTCGCGAACGGGTCGGCCGGTGTCGATCCGGACGCCCTGGCTCGTCGCGTGGTGCGCCGCGGCGTCGACGAGGGCCGACATGCCGCGGCGAGGGGCGGCGAAGATGGGCGCGCCGGGCACGTTCGCCGCGCGGTGCCGCATCCGGCGGGCGCCGAGCAGCAGACTGCGGTGATCGACGGCGAGCTGGGCGAGCTGGGGGATCGCTGTCAGGCTCGACCGGTCGGTGTCGGTGGCGTAGATGCTCCCGACGAGGGCGTCGACCAATCGATCGTGCACCTCGGCGCCGAACCGGTGTCGCACGAGCGATCCGAGCGAGTCGTCGTGGTCGCGGCGGGGGAGGACGGGCTCGACGGCCGCCCGCAGCTTGCCGTGCCACGAGAGCAACGAGCTCGTGACGAACGGGCGGAGATCGGCCGGGACGCCGAGCAGCGTCCCGTCGGGGATGTCGTGGAGGCGACCGTGCCAGACCTGTGCGGTCGCCGCCGAGGGTGCCGTCAGTTCGTCCGCCCCGAGGCCGACCCGTTCGGCGAGCGAGACCGCGTGCGGAACTCTGGTGAGATAGGCGTCGGCGCCCTCGTCGACGCCGTCGACCCCGGCGAATGGCGAGGTCGCGATCTTGCCGCCGAGTCGGTCGGCGCCCTCCCACAGCTCGACGTCGTAGCCGGGTTCGCCGGCGAGGTCGACCGCCGCCGCCAGCCCGGTGATGCCGCCGCCGACGATCAGGACGCGCGGCACGTCACCCTCCGATCCGGCCCGCCGCGTCGTGGATGCGGGCCGCCAGGGACGCCATCACCGCCGGGTCGTCGTTGACGCACGACGTCCGGTCGAACGCGAGGCCGAGGCCCTCGGCGTGGGCGCGGGCCTCGATGTCGAGGTCGTAGAGCACCTCGAGATGATCCGCGACGAACCCGACCGCGCTCACGATCACCCCGTCTGTGCCGCCTTCGGCAAGCACCGTGATCGCCTCGAGCA
Organism: Ilumatobacter sp.; assembly: GCA_041596155.1. Taxonomy (GTDB): domain Bacteria; phylum Actinomycetota; class Acidimicrobiia; order Acidimicrobiales; family Ilumatobacteraceae; genus Ilumatobacter. Next base: position 6,237 of record JBFHJC010000097.1, read on the forward strand.
CGTCGGGGCCGAGCCACGGCTCGGGGGTGCGCCCGGCACTCTGCCACGCGATCTGCCAGCCGCCCCCCTCGACCAGCCTGAGGCGACTGGCGACCGCCTCGGCCGTGGCCCGGAGCTCCGCTGGGTACGGGTCACCGCTGTCGACGATGCGAGCCGGCAGGGAGTGGGCCGTGAACAGCACGGTCGTGCCGGCCGGCATGGCGGCGAGGCGCCGCCGGAGGTCGTTCGCGACGAAGTCGACGAGAGCGGGCTCCGTGGCCCACGATTCGACGCCCGCGACGACGATGCCGTGCGGTTCGGCGGCGGCGCGCAGGCGACCGAGGTACTGGCCGACCGAGAACGCCGAGAAGTGGGGTGCGAGCACGGCTCCGACGGCGCGGCCGACACCGCGCTCGGCGATGTCGGCGACCGCCGCCTCGATCTTGGGGTCGGCGTGCTTGAGGCCGAGGACCACCTCGTACCGTTCGGGAGCGATGCCGTCGAGCTGCGCCTGGATGGCGCGGGCCTGCGCTTCCGTGAGGCGGGCCAGTGGCGACAGGCCGCCGATCGCCTCGTAGCGGCGGGTGAGGTCGGCGAGCTGTTCGGGCGTCGGTGGCCGGCCCCGCCGGATGTCGGTGTAGTACGGCTCGATCTCGGCGGCGGCTCGTGGGGTGCCGTACGCCATCACGACGACGGCGGTGCGGTCGGGGCTCACGACGCGCCGTCCCGGCGGGTCTCTGCGTGGACCACGTCGACGACCGCGGCCAGGACGCCCGGGTCGGTGTCGGGCTGGACGCCGTGGCCGAGGTTGAAGACGTGGGCGGGGTGGCCGCCGTTGTCGGCGAGCACGCGGCGCGCCCCGGCGACGGCGACGTCTGCGCCTGCGAGCACCAGGGCGGGGTCGAGGTTGCCCTGGACGGCGGTGCGCTCGCCGAGGCGGCGGCGGGCGTCGGTGATCGAGGTGCGCCAGTCGATGCCGATCACCTGCGGCCCGGCTGCGAACATCCGCTCGAGGAGGTGGTCGCAGCCGATACCGAAGTGGATGCCGGGCGCGTCGGGATGGCGATCGACCAGCTCGGCGAAGACGCGCCGCGAGTGGGGCAGCACGAAGCGGTCGTAGTCGCCGGCCGAGAGCGATCCGGCCCACGAGTCGAACAGCTGGAACGCGGCCGCGCCATGGCGGAGCTGGGCCCCGATGAACTCGATCGCGCTGTCCGCGAGGCGTTCCATCACCCGGTGCCACAGCGGCTCGTCGGTGTGCATCAGCGCCTTGGTGTGACGGTACGTGCGGCTCGGCGCTCCCTCGATCAGGTAGCTCGCCACCGTGAACGGCGCCCCGGCGAAGGCGAGCAGCGGAACGTCGGCGGGCAGCTCGCGAACGAGGAGATCGACCGTGTCGGTCACGTAGCCGACGTCGGCCGGTTCGAGCGGGCGGAGCCGGTCGAGATCGGCGGCGCTGCGCAGCGGCCGCTCGGCCACCGGACCGGTGCCCGGCGCGACGTCGACGCCGAAGCCGACGGCGTGGGGCGGCACGACGATGTCGCTGTAGAGCACGGCCGCATCGACGCCGTAGCGGCGGACCGGTTGCAGGGTGATCTCGGCGGCGAGCTCGGGCTGCTTGATGGCGTCGAGGATCGACCCCTCGCCCCGAACGGCCCGATACTCGGGCAGGCTGCGCCCGGCCTGGCGCATGAACCACACGGGCGTGTGGCGGGCCGAGAGTCCCGCCGCCGCAGCCAGGAACGGGGCGGCGCCGGTGGCGTTCGATTTCATGCTGCGGGAGGACGCTATCGGGGCCGATAGGATATCTCGACCCCCACATCGGTGGTCCGGCGACGCCAGCGTGCACGACGGGTGCACCTCGACGATCGGCGGGTCACCGACCGGACCCGACGGACTCGATGACCCAGCACCATCCGGATCTCGCCGACGAACAGGCCTTCATCGATCACGCTTACGACTGCCTGGAGCGGAGTCGTGAGGTGGCGTGGAAGCTCCGTGACCTGAACGAGGCCGATCTCGGCGGTACGTTCCAGGCACGTTTCGAGCGCAATGCGTTCGACGAGGCGTTGCTCAAGCGGCTCGCCGACCTCGATCTCGGTCGGGCGGCGCTCGTGTTCGGGCGGATCGACCGGCACGCGCTCGACGACGACGGTCGACCCGTTGGCGGCGGGGAGCTCGAGGGCTTCCACATCGGCCGCCTGGCCGTGGCCGATGCCGACGCCAACCCGGTCGTGATCGACTGGCGCGCACCCGTCGCCGAGCCGTTCTACCGTGCGACCGGCCGCGAGCCGATGGGCCTCGCCCGCCGCCGTCACTTCGCCGTCGACGGCCGGCACCTCCTCGGCATCGAGGACGAGCTGTTCGGCGAGGGCCACCTCGGGCTCGGGCACGACGAGGGGCTGGCGGAGTCGACCGGGCCGAACCTGCGCGGGTACAGCACCCTGATCGCCTCGCTCGAACGCGGTCGGACCGGCACGCTCGGCGACATCGTCGCCACGATCCAGGCCGAGCAGGACGAGATCATCCGCTCGCCGCAGGGCGGCGTGCTCGTCGTGCAGGGGGGTCCGGGCACCGGCAAGACCGTCGTCGCGCTGCACCGCGCCGCATACCTGCTGTACACCCACCGCTTCCCGCTCGAGGACCAGGGCGTGCTGGTGATCGGGCCGAACCGGGTGTTCCTCAGGTACATCGAGCAGGTGCTGCCCTCGCTCGGCGAGGCCGGCGTCGAGCAGGTCGTTCTCGCCGACCTGATCCCCGACGTCGCGTTCGGTGGATCGGCCATGGTGCCCGACGGCCGTCTGGCGGAGCGGGTCAAGGGCGACGCCCGGATGAGCGACGTGATCGATCACGCCGTCAACGACCGCGAGCGCGGGCTGCGGACCGACCTCGTCGTGCCGTTCCGGTCCGGGTACGTCCGTCTCTCGGCCGATGAGTCCGCTCGCATCGTCAAGCAGGCCCGGCGTCGGTTCCGGCGTCACAACAGCGGGCGACGGTTCGTCGAGGGCGAGGTGTGGTCGGCGATGGCGGGGTCGTGGCGCGCCGGGGACGTCGCGCCCGGCGAGGTGCGTGGCGACGTCCGCAGCCTCCCGGAGGTGCGTGCCGCGCTCGACTGGATGTGGCCGGTGCTCACCCCCGCCGAGCTGCTCCACGACCTCTTCGGTTCGATGGCGCTGCTGCGGTCGGCCTCGAACGGCGTCCTCGAGGAGCGCGAGTACAAGGCGCTCCACCGGCCGCGGTCGGAGTCGGTTCACGATGTCCGCTGGACGCCCGCCGACGTCGCCTTGCTCGACGACGCCCGCGAGGTGCTCGGCCCCCGGCCGCGCCGGGGCGGCAAGATCGACGACGCCGACGAGATCCGTACCTACGGCCACGTCGTGATCGACGAGGTCCAGGATCTCACCCCGATGCAGCTCAAGATGGCGTCGCGCCGCTCGCTCAACGGGTCGATGACGGTCGTCGGCGACATCGCCCAGGCCACCGGTCCCTGGGCGCCCGACGACTGGGGCGAGGTGCTCGCCCACCTGCCGGAACGCAAGCCGGCGCGCGTGATCGGCCTGTCGGTCGGGTACCGCATCCCGTCCCAGATCATGGAGCTCGCCAACCGGGTGATGGCGGTCGCCACGCCGGGGCTGCGCGTGCCGACGTCGGTGCGCGTCGGCGAGTCGTCGCCGCGCGTGGTCGAGGCGACCGACCTGGTCGACGGCGTCGTCGCCGAGGTGCGGTTCCTGCGCGGCGACGTGTCCGACGGCAGCATCGCGGTCGTCGCTCCCGACGACCTGTGCGACGACGTCTCGGCGGCCCTGACGGCGGCCGGACTCCAGCACGGGCGCGCGGCGACCGCCGGGCTCGACCAATCGCTGACGGTCGTTCCGGTCAGCGTCGTGAAGGGTCTCGAGCTGGACGCGGTCGTGGTGGTCGAGCCGGCGCGGATCGTCGGCGACCTCGAACACGGCCTCCGGGCGCTCTACGTCGCGTTGACCCGGTCGACTCAGCGGCTGTCGGTCGTGCACGCAGAACCGCTGCCCGAGCCGCTGCGCTGAGCGCCGACCGCCTCGAGGCGGTGGGCGAGCTCCTCGACGACGGCGATGCCCTCGGCGACGAAGCGCGACCGTCGGCGCCTGATCCGCCGACATGGCACGAGCTCGATCACGGTGACCACCATCGACGGGGAGGCCATCAAGTGCAATGTCGCCCGCTGCTCGCGGCGGCGACCGCTCACGACCGCGGCGTCCCACGTGAGCGTTGCCCGGTCGCCGGGTCCGTCGACGCGCAGGTGCGGGATCGGCGGGCTGAAGAGCTCGCCCGAGGTCGCCAGCCGGCAGGCCGTCAGTGGATCGACGAGCACGGGACGCACGATGTCGGTGCCACCGCCGGCGCGGGTGCTGGTGACGGCCGGGATCGGGACGGCGCCCGGCCGCGGGCCCGGTGCGGCGTGGAAGTCGCGGGCCTGACCGAGTCCGTCGCGAACCGACGAACCGCCCTGACGGAGGCGTTCCCCGAAGGTCGGGGCGTCGTGGGTGATGCCGGTGGCGTCGGGCGCGACGACCACGGTCCGACCGGTCGGGAAGACCTCGAGTTCGCCGCGTGTTCCGCCGTCCTCGACGCGTTCGTCGCTGCGTCGGATCGCCCCCACGACGCGACCGTATCCCCTTCGGGACGGCCCGTCACGGGGTCGGCGGGTACGCGTCGATCACGTCGGCGAGGATCTTGTACCCCTTGCTCGCGTCCGCCGGTCGCCGGCGCTCGACGCCGCTGCGGGCCAGCTCGATCGCCTGTTCGAAGTTGAAGACGTCGTCGGGGTCGGCGGCGCGGATCCGGGCCTCGGCGACCGCCCACAGCGCGTCGATGCGAGCCATCGTCTCCACGTGGCCGCGCTCGTCGATGATCCGCTCGTCGAGGTCGAACATCAACGTCTCGATCTCGCCGAGCAGGTCGCCGAGCGGAGCCGTCGGATCGATCGTCGGCACGGTGGTCACGGCGGCGGTCGTCGTGGTCGGGGTCTGCTCGACGTAGGTGCCGCCACAGCCGGCGAGGGCGACCGCCGTCAGGGCGGTCGCGACGTGGCGGGCGGTCACGAGGTGACCAGGATCCGTTCGCTCGCGAAGGCGCCGACGCCGACGTGGCGACCGTCGATCTCGATGGTCAGGGTGCCGTCGGGCGACGAGGCGGTGACGACCCCGCTGCAGCCCGGCCGCAGGGACGACTCCTCGAGGAACTCGAGCAGACCGGGCGTGAACTCGAGCTCTTCCGGGATGCGCCGCACCGTGAACCGCTCGCCGACCGGGTGGTCGGACAGGGGTGCGGCGTCGGGTTCGACATAGTCACTGCCGGGGATCGGGTTGCCGTGCGGGCAGGTGGTGGGCTCGCCGAGCAGGCGGTTCATCGCCTCCTCGACGCTGTCGCTCATCACGTGCTCCCACTTGCCGGCCTCGTGATGGGCCTCGGCCCACGACAGCTTCAGCACGTCCGTGAGGAAGCGCTCGGCGAGTCGGTGACGGCGGACGACCTGCGTGGCCAGGGCGAGCCCGGTCGCGGTGAGCGCGATCGCACCGTCGTTCGTGAGGAGCCCCTCGGCCTCGAGCCGCCGGATCATCTCGCTGACGGCGGGGCGGCTCACCTGGAGACGGTCGGCGATGCGGGC
>JBFHJC010000098.1:0-11819 GCA_041596155.1 Ilumatobacter sp.
ACCTTCGTCGCCATCACCAGCCCCGCCACCACCAACGACGACACCCCCACCATCTCGGGCACCGGCGAACCCAACGCCGCCATCACCGTGCGCGTCGCCGGCCAAACCCTCACCACCACCGTCAGCGCCACCGGCACCTGGGCCGTCACGCCGTCGGCCTTGGGCGAGGGACCCCATCCGGTCGCGGCGAGCGCCATGGATGCGGCGGGCAACACGGCGGCCTCGACGCAAACCCTCACCGTCGATACCACCACCACCGTCGCCGTCACCAGCCCGAGCGCCACGGCGGACACGACCCCGACCATCGCCGGCACCGGCGAGCCCGGTGCCACCGTCACGGTGCAGGTCGCCGGTCAGACCCGCACCGCCACCGTCGGCCCCACCGGCACCTGGACCGTCACCATCCCCACCGCCCTCACCGACGGCACCCATCCCGTGTCGGTCACCGCCACCGACCTCGCCGGCAACACCAGCCCGACCGTGTCGACCACCCTGTTCGTCGACAGCACCACGATGGTCACGCTCACCGGCCCGGACCTCACGAACGACCCCACTCCCACCATCACGGGCACCGGCGAACCCGGCGCCACCATCACGGTGCGGGTCGCCGGCCAAACCCTCACCACCCCGGTCGGCCCCACCGGCACCTGGACCGTCACCGCGGCCACCATCTCCGACGGCACGTACACCGCCACCATCACCGCCACCGACGCCCTCGGCAACACCGCCACCACCACCCAGAACCTCACGATCGACACCTCGCTCGCAGCGGCGGTCACCGGTCCGACCTCGGTGAGCGACACGACACCGATCATCTCGGGCACCGGCGAACCTGGAGCCGCGATCAGCGTCCTGATCGCCGGAACCACCTACTCCACGACGGTCGCACCCGATGGCGGCTGGTCGATCGAGGTGACCACGCCCCTGCCCAACGGCACCCACACCTTCCTGGTCACCGCCACCGACCTCGCCGGCAACACGACGAACCACACGGCGACGATCACGGTCGACACCGTGGCCCAGCTGACCGTCACGTCGCCCAACACGGTCAACAGCGCCAGCCCGACCGTCGGCGGCGTCGCCGAACCGGGCTCGACCGTTGCGATCACCGTCGCCGGTGCGACCTACAGCACTGTCGCCGGCACGGATGGGAGCTGGTCGTTCACGATCCCGGTCGCCCTCGCGGACGGGTCGTACCCCGTCGGGGTCGTCACGACCGACGTCCTCGGCAACAGCAGCAGCATGAACCTCACCGTGCTCGTCGACACGGTCGCCGAGCTCGCCACCGCCGCCCCGACCATCACGCCCGACCGCCGCCTCACCGGTCAGGGCGAGCCCGGTGCGACCGTGACCGTCCGGATCGCCGGTCAGACGCTGGTCACCGTCGTCGGCGAGGCCGGCACGTGGGCGGTGGAGCTGCCGGCCGGCGTCGCCGCCGGCAGCCAGCCGGTGACGATCGAGCTGCGCGATCTCGCCGGCAACGTCGCCGAGCGGTCCTTCGCGATCGCGGTCCCAGCCCTACCCCGAGCCGGGTCGACCTCGCCGCTCCCGGGCACCGGGGCGTCGTCGCGGACGCTCGCTGGGACGAGCCTCGTGCTGGCGCTCCTCGGCGTCCTGCTCCGCACCGTGTCGCGCCGAGCTGCCGCGACCTGACACCTTCGCCCCGGGCGCCGCCCGAGTGTTCGGGGCGTGGCAGCCTGGCCTGGTGACCGGCACACCGCCCGCCCCGCGGACACTCCCCGACTGGTTGGCGATCGTCCTCGTGACGACGACGTCCGGCGCCGTGCTCGTCATCGAGATCCTGGCCGGTCGGATGCTGGCGCCGTACGTCGGCGTCAGCCTCGAGACCTACACCGCGATCATCGGCACGATCCTCGCTGGCATCGCGATCGGTGCCCGGGCCGGCGGCAGCGCGGCCGACCGGCTCGACGCCCGGCGGCTCATCTCCGCGCTGCTCGTGGTCGGGGGTGCGCTGGCGATCTCGTCGATCCCGATCGTCCGCGTGCTCGGGGGTCGAGCCGGCGCGAACGGCGGCGGCGCACCGAGCGTGGTGCTCGCGCTGTTCGCCTTCCTGCCGGCTGCAACCGCGCTCAGCGCCGTGCCACCGGCAGTGGTCAAGCTGCAGCTCCGCGATCTCGAACACACTGGCACCACCGTCGGCCGGCTGTCGGCGTGGAGCACCGCGGGTGCGATCGCCGGCACGTTCCTCGCCGGCTACGTGCTCGTCGCGTTCGCTGCGGTCACCACGCTCGTCGTCGCGACCGGCGGCCTGCTGATCGTCGGCGGGCTCGCGTTCGCGGCCGAGGACCGGCAGGTCACCGCGCGACCACTGCTCGCGGCGTCAGGGATCGCCGTGGTGTCGCTCGCGGGAGCTGCGGTCGTCGAGCCACCGTGCGAGCACCAGACCGCCTACTACTGCGTCTCGATCGACGTCGATCCCGACCGCCCGACCGGGCGTGTCCTCGTCCTCGACGATCTCCGCCACAGCTACGTCGACCTCGCCGACCCGTCCCACCTCGAGTTCTGGTACGTCGGCCGGATCGCCGACGCGATCGACGTGCTGGTGCCGGCGGGACCGGTCGACGTCGTGTCGATCGGTGCCGGCGCCATGACGATCCCGCGCTGGCTGCGAGCGACCCGACCCCAGAGCGCCCAGACCGTCTTCGAGATCGACCCCGACCTGATCGAGCTGGTCGATCGCGAGCTCGGGTTCCCGGCCGGCCCGGACATCGAGGTCGTCGCCGGCGACGGTCGCCTGACGATGCGACGGCTGGCCGACGACTCGGCCGACGTCGTCGTCGGCGACGCGTTCGGCAGCCGTGCCGTCCCGTTCCACCTCGCCACCCGGGAGTTCGTGGCGGAGATCGCACGCGTGCTGCGTCCCGGCGGGATCTACGTCGTCAACCTGATCGACGGACCCGATCGAGCGTTCCTGTTCGCCGAGGCAGCCACGGTGCGCACCGTGCTGGCGCACGTCGCGGTCCTGGTCGGACCGGTTGCGGTCGACGGCTTCGTCGGGAACTCCGTGATCGTCGCGAGCGACGAACCCATCGATGCGGCCAGGTGGGCGGCCGCCGACGAGACGAAGCGCCACGAGCTGCTCACCGGCGCAGCACTCGACGCGCTGCTCGACGACGCACTCCTGCTCACCGACGACTTCGCGCCCGTCGACCAGCTGATCACCGGCGCCCGCTGATCGCGGGAGGACCGTGCAGCGGGTACGGTCTCGTCCGGAGGCCCATTCACCGTGTACGTCAGGTTCTGGGGAACGAGGGGGTCGATCGCCAAGGCCGGCCCGACCACGCTGCGCTACGGCGGCAACACGTCGTGCATCGAGCTGCGATCCGACGCCGGCACGCTGCTCGTCATCGACTGCGGCACGGGCGCCCACGGGCTCGGCACGGAGCTGCTGGCCGAAGCGAGCGGTGCACCGCTCCACGGCCACATCCTCATCAGCCACACCCACTGGGACCACATCCAGGGCCTGCCGTTCTTCGGCCCGCTGTTCGTGCCCGGCAACCGTTGGCACGTGTACGGGCCGAAGGGGCTCGGCAGCTCGATCGCCGACACGTTGTCGGGGCAGATGGAGTACAGCTACTTCCCGGTCAGCATCGAGCAGCTCGGCGGCGTGACCGCGTACCACGATCTCGTCGAGGGCGAGTTCGAGATCGACGACGTGCGGGTTCGGACCCAGTACTTGAACCATCCCGCGCTGACGCTCGGGTTCCGCATCGAAGCCGACGGTGCGAGCGTCGTCTACCTGTGCGACCACGAGCCCTACCACCGCGACCTCGCCGACGGTCGACCGGTCGCCGCCTCCGAGCACGACCGCCGGCACGCCGACTTCGCGGCCGGGGCCGACCTGCTCGTCCACGACGCCCAGTACCTGGCGTCCGAGTACGACGGCAAGGTCGGATGGGGCCACAGCCCCGTCGAGTACGTCGTCGCCGTCGGCCGGCACGCCGGCGTCGAGCGGCTCGCGCTCACGCACCACGATCCGTCCCGCACCGACGACGACGTCGAGCGGTTGGTCGACGTGGCGCGTGCCCACGCCGGCGAGTTCGCTGACCGGGTCTTCGCGGCCGAGGAGGGGATGCTGATCGAGCTGCGCGGCGAAGGCGACGCGCCGGAGCAGGCGGGATCGTCCGCCTCGGCGACCCGCCAACTGGCCCTCGACGAGATCCGACGCACCGTCCTGATCGCCGTGCGGAGCCCGGAGATCCGCGATGCCATGTGCGACGTGGCGGCGGCCGAGCAGTTCGAGCTCGACGTGGTCGCCGTGGACGACGTGGTCACCGCCGCCCGAGACCGCCGCCCGGCCCTCGTGGTGGTCGAAGCCGACGACGACCGGCTGCGGGAGATCGGCGACGCCATCGCGGACATCGACGGCCCCGACGGTCACGACATCACGGTCGTCTCGATCGGCGCCTCCGCCCCGGTCGCCGCCGAGCAGCCCGGCGCGTTCGTCGACCAACTGTCGTGGCCTGCGAGCACGGTCTACCTGCGCACGAAGCTGCGCGCCTGGCTGCTGCGGCGCGCCTGTCGCTGGCAGCCCGCGCCGCTCCCCGCCGACGAGTCCCGTCGACTCCGGTTGCTGCGCTCGCTCGGCATCCTCGACACCCTCCCCGAGGAGCGGTTCGACCGACTCACCGAGCTCGCCAGCGAGGCGTGCGACACGCCGATCGCGGCCGTCAGCCTCGTCGACGACGGTCGCCAGTGGTTCAAGTCGCGCGTCGGGCTCGACGCCGCCGAGACCCCGCGCGACGTGTCGTTCTGCGCCCACGCCATCCTCACCGACGGTGTGTTCCAGGTGCCGGACGCGCTGCACGACCCGCGGTTCGCCGACAACCCGCTCGTCGCCACCGACCCGCGCATGCGCTTCTACGCCGGCGTGCCACTGACCGTCGCTGACGGCACCCGGATCGGCACCCTCTGCGTGATCGACTACCGGCCACGGGCGCTCGACGAGGAGCAGGTCGAGGAGCTGCTCCGCCTCGGCGACCTCGTCGCACGCGAGATCGAATCCGGCTGAGAACCGACCGTCGGAGCAGCGGGTCGATCGCTGAGTAGCGTGTCGCCATGGCGACCCTCGATCGTTCCGCCTCCGTCTACGTGGCCGGTCACCGCGGCCTGGTCGGATCAGCCCTCGTGCGCCATCTCGAGGCTGCGGGCTTCACCAACATCCTCACCGCGAGCCGCGACGAGGTCGACCTGCGCGACCAGTCGGCGGTGTCCGCCTGGTTCAGCGCCAACCGTCCCGACTACGTGTTCCTCGTCGCCGGCACGGTGGGGGGCATCCTGGCGAACAGCACCCGTCCGGCCGAGTTCATCTACGACAACATGATGATCCACGGCACCGTCGTCCACTCGGCGTGGCAGACCGACGTGACCAAGCTCCTCTACCTGGGGTCGTCGTGCATCTACCCGCGCCACGCCGCGCAACCGATCAACGAGGACGAGCTCCTGGCCGGTCCGCTCGAGCCCACGAACGAGTGGTACGCGGTCGCCAAGATCGCCGGCATCAAGCTGTGCCAGGCGTATCGACGCCAGTACGGCTGCGACTTCGTCTCGGCCATGCCGACCAACCTCTACGGGCCGGGCGACAACTTCGACCTCACGTCGAGCCACGTGATCCCGGCGCTGATCCGGAAGTTCCACGACGCCAGGATCGCCGCCGAAGGCGGAGCCCCGAACCAGGTGGAGGTGTGGGGAACCGGGAGCGCCTACCGAGAGTTCCTCCACGTCGACGACCTCGCGTCGGCGTGCCTGTTCCTCATGGAGCACTACTCGGACGACTCCCACATCAACGTCGGCACCGGCGTCGACCTCTCGATCAAGGAGCTTGCCGAGACGATCCGCAACGTCGTCAACCCGAGCGCCGAGATCCGCTGGGACTCGACGAAACCGGACGGCACACCGCGCAAGCTGCTCGACGTGGTCCGGCTGCGCCGGCTGGGGTGGGAGCCCTCGATCGAGCTCCGACCCGGGCTCGAGTCGACGTACCAGTGGTTCCTCGAACGCGTCGCCGCCGACGCTGACGTTCGCGGGCTCGTCGCCGACCGGGCCGGCTGACGTGAGCGACGCGGCGCGCTCGACGGAGGCACGCATCGGTCGGGCGTGGCGAGAGCTCCGACGCAGCGCCACGACGGCCGTGTTGCGCCGGCATCTCGTCGGTGTCGACGGCCCACCCCTCGAGCAGGCCCAGCTCGACGCGCTCGACATCCTGGCGGCTGAGCCGAGCGGGTGGCGCATGAGCGAGCTCGCCGACGCGCTGCGCATCGACCCCAGCAGCGCGACACGTGCCGTCGACCGTCTCGAGAGGGTCGGGCTGGCGGCGCGAGTCGCCGACGAAGACGACCGCCGGGTGGTGACCGCGAAGGCGACGCCGGCAGGTCAGCGGCTCGTCGCGCGCGTCGGCAAGCTTCGCCGCGTCGGCCTCGAGCGGCTGCTCGCTGACTTCGATCCGGACGAGCGCGAGCGCTTCGCCGAGCTGCTCGAGCGGTTCGTCGAGGCCGTCGACGACCTCGTGCGCGAGCTCAAGGAGCTCGACGCGCTCAGTCCGTCCCCAGCACGGGGGGCAGCCACGCCTCCAGCCGCTCGACGATGATCTCGTCGCTGCGGGCGAGGAGATGGCCCTCGCCGGGCAACACGACCAGCTCACCGTGGCCGGCGATCATCCGCACGAGCTCGCTGGCCTGCATCGGGACGAGCTCGTCGCGATCGCCGTGGAACAGCAGCAACGGCCGGTCGCCGAGCGCGCCGGCCACCTCACAACCGCCGGCCTGGGTGGCGAACGTGACCACGCCGGCGACCTCCTCGCGCATCACGACGGCGACACGGATCGCCACCGCTCCGCCGAAGCTGTGGCCGAGCACCGCAACCCGTGTCGCACCATCGGCAACGGCCATCTCGATCGCGCAGGCGACGTCGTGGGCGCAGCGGTCGAGGTCGTTGGGCACCCGGTACCCGACGCGGTACGTGGTGACGCCGCGCTCCGACCACTCGCGACCGAGACGGTCGTACAGCGCGTGGCCGGGTCCGAGCACCCCGCCGAGTGCGCCCCCGCAAGCGATGATCGCCGCTCGCGGCCGCGCGGGCACGGCGTGGACGAACAGCGTGAGCAGACCCTGCGGGGTGTAGACCTCGGTGTGCGTCAGCCCACCACCGAGCTCGGCCGACGATCGGGCGAGCACCTGCAGCGACGCCAACGCGCTCGGGCCGTGCACGCCGGCGCCGTCGGCGTCTGTGCCGTCGGCACGCTCGTTCACGCCACCGCACCCTAGGGACCGACGGCCGGTCGGCGACGAGGCGCGAACCGCTAGGGTCGCCGCTCGTGGCCGACCGGGACGACTTCGCCGCCCAGGCACTCGAGTTCGCGCCCCAGCTCTACTCGGCCGCCCTGCGGATGACGCGCAACCAGGCCGACGCCGAGGACCTCGTGCAGGAGGCCTACCTGCGCGCCTACCGTAGCTTCCACACCTTCCAGGACGGCACCAACCTGCGGGCCTGGCTGTTCCGGATCCTCACCAACGCGTACATCAACACGTATCGGGCCAAGCAGCGCCGGCCCACCGAGACCGACCTCGGCGAGCTCGAGGACCTCTACCTGTACCGACGACTCGGTTCGTTCGAGACCGTCGCCGCCGGCCTCTCGGCGGAGGAGCAGTTCTTCGACCTGTTCACCGACGACGAGGTGAAGCAGGCGGTCGAGGACCTGCCCGAGCACTTCCGCCTTCCCGTCCTGCTCGCCGACGTCGAGGGGTTCGCGTACAAGGAGATCGCCGAGATGCTCGACATCCCGATCGGCACCGTGATGTCGCGGCTGCACCGTGGAAGAAAGGCGATGCAGCGCGCGTTGTACGAGTACGCCGAGGCCCGTGGCCTCACCGCCCGCCCCGCCGGCGATCACCAGTGATGGACTCAGCGACGATCTCGACGATTCGGCTCGGACCGACATGAGCGATCCATTCGACGCGAGCGCCCCGGCCGATTGCAACGAGACGTTGCGCGAGCTCGACGCGTTCCTCGACGACGAGCTGCCGTCCGAGGTCAGAGCGCACATCCACGTGCACCTCGAGGCGTGCGTCGACTGCCTCCAGGCGTTCGACTTCCACGCCGAGTTGAAGCTGGCGATCCGGCGCAAGTGCAACTCCGACGAGATTCCACCGGGCCTGCTCGACCGCATCGAGCGCTGCTTCGACGAGTCTTGATGGACGTCACCGACCGGCAGAGCCGGGCCGGTGCCGCCTCCTGAGCTCGCCCGCTCGGCTCCCGGTTCGCCGCTCACCCGCCTTGCCCGACTCGACGCGATCGCCCGGTGACATGGGCGCGTGCGACCGATTCGGGCACGCCGGCCGGCTGCGCGCCGCGCAGAGTGCGGCGATGGGGGCGGACACGACCGGCACTCGCTACGCTGGCGCCCATGCTCGCGGCGTACATCTGGCACTGGTGGATCGGATTGATCATGTTGCTCGCCGGCGGTGCCGCCGTGCTCGGCCTCGTCGTCGGCTACCTGAAGCAGGTGTCCGCACAGCGCTACCCGGGCGGCAGGCGCGGGCGCGAGCAGGAGCTCTGACCGTGGGCGGGCCCCGCGCGCCCGCCGATCAGCCCAGGCCGAAGGCCGGGTCCGACATCGTCGACCGCCTGCTGGCGACATGCACGCTGCCGGCACCGGGGTCCGGTGCTGCAGCCGCGTTCTCCGGTGGGGCCGACTCCACGGCACTCGTCGCGTTGGCGGTGCGACACGGGTGTCGGGTGACCGCTCACCACGTCGATCATCGCCTCCGGCCGGAGTCGGCCACGGAGGCGACGCGAGCCGCAGAGATCGCCGCCGAGCTCGGCGCCGAGTTCGTCCTGCACCGGGTTGCCGTCGAGCCAGGCCCCAACCTCGAAGCGCGCGCTCGTGCGGCCCGCCGAAGCGCGCTGCCCGTCCACGCGATGACCGGACACACCGCCGACGACCAGGCCGAGACGGTGCTCGTCCGCCTGCTGCGCGGCAGCGGACCCACGGGGTTGGCGGCCATGCAGCCCGGGCCGCGGCATCCACTGCTCGCGCTGCGTCGCGCCGATACCGAGGCCGTCTGCGTCGCGCTGGGCATCGAGCCGGTCCGCGATCCGTCCAACGAGGATCGTTCGATCTGGCGCAACCGGGTCCGCCACGAGCTGCTCCCGCTGGCGAGCGACATCGCGGGACGAGATCTCGTGCCGATCCTCGCCCGCACGGCCGACCATCTGCGCGCCGACGACGACTTCCTCACGGAGCTCGCGGCGTCGCTCGATCCCCTAGATGCACGCGCGGTGGCGACAGCAACACCCGTCGTGGCGCGCCGTGCGTTGCGGACCTGGCTCTCGTCGGACGGGTATCCGCCAGACGCCGCCGCCGTCGAACGCGTGCTGGCGGTCGCCCGCGGCGACGCGGTCGCCTGCGAACTGCCTGGCGGACGCCGGGTGGAACGATCCGGCCAGCGCTTCCGTGTTGTGGAGCCCGACCGATAGGGTGATGCCCTGCCATGGAGCGTTGGTTCGATATCGGGGAAGGTCGCTGATGCCGCCCAAGCTGCGAGGAAAGTGGGCCCTCGGCATCACACCGCGCCACTTCACCTGGATTCTCAAGGACAAGCTTGCAATCTGCGAGCGGCCGGGAGGATACGGCGACAGCCACCGCCGGGTCCGCCGCCAGGAGGAGATCATCTGGATCCGTGAGAACGGCTTCAACTACGTGGTCTCGATCATCCAGGCGCCGCACAACCTGCACAACTACGACGAGCTCAACCTCCCGTACCGGCACCGCCCGTTCAGGGCCGACGAGCGTGACACGTGGTTGCGCACCTTCTACCGCGAGCTCGACGACCTCCTCCGCCACGGCAACAAGGTGATCGTTCACGGGGAGGAGCTCGGCGACCGGCTGGTCGGCATCATGGGCGGGTACATCCGTTGGGCAGGCCTCGTCGACGACGCGACCAAGGCGATCGAGGTCACGGAGCGCCTGACCGGCCGCCAGCTCGACCCGTGGGCCCGGGACGTGATCCTCGCGGCCACCGACCTGCGCGAGGCCTGAACGCGCCCGAGTGGGCGGCGCCGCCGAGCGTTCCTCGCTGCGTAGTGTGGCGACCATGAGCAGCCACCCCGCCGACTGGTACCCCGATCCGACCGGGCGCTTCGAGCACCGGTACTACGACGGCAACGCGTGGACCGATCACGTGAGCAGCGGTGGTCTCCCCGGCACCGACCCGATCGACGGGCCTACAGCCGCGCCCGCAACGGGTCTCGACCGCCTCGACCGAGGACTCACGCTCGGTGACGAGAGCCGCAAGGTGCACGAGCAGCTCACCGGCAGCGGGCGTCGGGGCATCGGGCTCGACGGACCCGTGGCCGGGGGCGGGGGCGGTCTGCTCACCGAACCGATCCTGGTCGTCAACCAGAAGGCGAAGCTGATCGAGTTGAACAACCAGTACAGCGTGTTCGATCAGCACGGTACCCAGATCGCCGCCGTCAACCAGGTGGGGCAGTCGACGGCGAAGAAGATGCTGCGCCTGGTCGCGTCGGTCGACCAGTTCATGACCCACCAGCTCGAGGTGACCGACGCGTCCGGCGCCATCGTCCTACGCATCACCCGACCTCGCAAGGTGATGAAGTCGACGGTGATCGTGACCGACGCCCACGATCGCGAGCTCGGCCGCATCGTCCAGAAGAACATGATCGGCAAGATCAACTTCGGGCTCGAGGCCAACGGTCAGGAGCTCGGCCAGATCAAGGCCGAGAACTGGCGGGCCTGGAACTTCCGGATCGAGGACGCCGCCGGGCAGGAGATCGCCCGGGTGACCAAGACCTGGGAGGGGCTCGCCAAGACGATGTTCACCACCGCCGACAACTATGTCGTGCAGATCCAGCGCCGCGCCCCCGAGCCGCTCAACTCCCTCGTCGTCGCCAGCGCGCTCTCGATCGACACCGCCCTCAAGCAGGACAACCGCGGTCTCGGCTGACCCGGCAGGCCGGGCCCGCCGACGCTGCGCCCGCCGTCGCGAACACCACCGACCTCATCGCCCCGCTGCGCCAGCCGTCGCGACCACCACCGACCTCGCGGCCGCAATCACCACCGCCACAGAGCCCTGCAGCGCGGCGGGCGCGTCACCAGACGCGGCAGACGGTGGGGATGTCGAGCAGGGGGACCGGGTCGACCGGGGTGGCGTGGAGCGGGCCCGGCCGGACCTCGAAGTGCAGGTGCCAGCCCCCGGGCGCGGCATTGCCGGTGTCGCCGACGTACCCGATGAGCTGGCCGGCGTACACCCGGGCGCCGAGCTCCAGACCGGGGGCGAACCGGTCGAGGTGGAAGTAGCGGTACTTGACGTCGGTGTCCGACCAGAGCCCCCAACCGAGCCCGGGGTTGCCGCCCAGGTCGGTCCACTGGCGGTACAGGAGGCCGTCCTCGACCGCATAGACCTCCTGGCCCACCTCGGCGCCGATGTCGACGCCCTGATGGGCGCCGCCGCCGAAGGCCTTGCTGGTCCCGGCGAAGTTGTTCAACACGTCGCAGCGCGGCATCGGGTCGATCGGGAACAGCAATCCCTCGCCGGACACCACGATCCGCTCGGCCGGTACCCCGACGGCGGCCGGCTCGTCGAGTCCGCCCGACGACGACGCCCCGACGACACCCCCGCCCACCACGACGGCGGCAACGGCCGCCATGGTCCGGACCATGCGGCGTGAGCTGGTCGGTGGGCGGGTAGCGTGCTTCACGTGGCAGGCGTTCGGGTGCTCGTGAGTGGTATGGGCGGTGAGCTCGGCTCTCGGGTCGCCAGTCTGCTCGAAGACGAACCGTG
>JBFHJC010000099.1:0-11523 GCA_041596155.1 Ilumatobacter sp.
CCCCCACATCCGTTACACCCAGGCGATCGTCAACCACGGCCGCGAGGCCGGGGCGTCCGTCGAGCATCCGCACGGCCAGCTGCTCGGGTTGCCGTTCGTGCCCGGCGAGGTGCTCGACGAGGAGCGCGCCTTCGCCCGGTTCGCCGGGGGCTGCCTGCTGTGCACCACCGCCGAGGCCGAGCTCGCCACCGGCGAGCGGGTCGTCGCCGCCGATGACGACGTGGTGATCATCGCTCCGTACTGGAGCGGTTCGCCGTACGAGCTGCTCATCGTCCCGAGACACCACGACCTCCACCTGCAGGACGCGAGCGACCAGTCGCTCGTCGCCGTCGGCCGGGCCCTGCGCGACGCGACGGCGTTCCTCAACCGGGCGCTCGGCGTCGTCGCCTACAACGTCGGCTTCCACACGGCGCCGCACGCGCACACCGGCGAGTACCACTGGCACGTGCACATCTGGCCGAACCTCGTCACCCAGGCCGGCTTCGAGCGCGGCACGGGGGTGCTCATCAACATCGTGCCACCCGAGCAGGCCGCCGAGTCGCTGCGCAACGCGGCGTCGCTCACCGGCTGAGGCGCTCGCGTCGGCACCTGCCATGGGACGCATCCGGGTCACGATCGAGATCGACGCCAGCCCGACCGACGTGTGGTCGGTCGTCGAGCCGATCGAGCGCCACGTCGACTGGATGGCGGACGCCGAGTCGATCGAGTTCACGTCCGAGCGTCGTCGCGGCGTCGGCACCACGTTCGTCTGCCGGACCAAGGTCGGACCGATCCGACTCGACGACCGGATGGAGATCACCGAGTGGGAACCCGAACGGCGCATGGGCGTCCGGCACAGCGGCATCGTCACCGGCAGCGGCGCGTTCCGGCTCGAGCCGCTCGATCTCGGACGGCGCACCCACTTCGTGTGGGAAGAAGAGCTCGACTTCCCGTGGTACCTGGGCGGCCGGCTCGGCGCGGCGGTCGGCGGGCCGCTCGTGATGGCCCGGATCTGGCGGGCCAACCTGCGACGCCTGAGAGCCCTGGTCGAGCGACGCTGACCGCGGCCCACCCGCCATGCCGGACGACCGGCGTCCTCTAACGTGCGGCCGATGCGCGTCCTCATGCTCTCGTGGGAGCTGCCGCCGAGCTCGGCGGGCGGCATGGCCGCGCACGTCGACGGCCTGGCCCACGCGATGGAGCGTGCCGGTCACGACGTCGTCGTGATCAGCCGCCGGGTGCCCGGGACCGAGCACGAGTCGAGCATCGCCGGCGTCCGCATCCTGCGCGCCGACGTCGACCTCCCCTGGCTGCCCGACGAGCCCGTCGCACAGATCGCCTCGGCCGACCACGCGATGGTGGCGCTGGCAGCGCGTCTCGGCGACTGGCGACCAGATATCATCCACGCCCACGACTGGACGGTGGCGTGGGCTGCCGACGTCCTGGCGACCCTGTTCGACGTCCCGATCGTCACGACGTTCCACGGCACCGAGCGCGGACGTCACGGCGGCCACCTCTCCCCCGGCTCGGCGACCGACATCAACAGCGTCGAGTGGTGGCTGGCCCACCGGTCCCAGCGAGTGATCACCCCCACGAAGCTGCTCGTGCGCGAGATCGTCGGCGGGTTCGAGATGGACCCGGACCACGTGAAGCGCATCCCGGCGGGCATCGATCCGGCGTGGTGGCGGGCCACCGGGCCCGAGGAGCCGCCGGTCGCCGCACGTAGCGGCCTCGTGCTCGCATGGGGCCGGATCAACTACGAGAAGGGATTCCAGGTCCTCGCCCGCGCCGTCGGGGCGTTGCGGTACCGCGTGGCCGGGCTCGAGTGCATGATCGCCGGGCGCGGCAGCTACCTGCCGGAGCTGCAGTCCCAGATCGGCATCGCAGGCGTGGGCGACATCATCGAGGTCCCGGGGTTCGTGTCCGACCATGAGCTGCGCGCCGCCATCCACCGCGCCGGGTGTGTCGTGATCCCGTCGTTGTACGAGCCGTTCGGCGTGGTCGCGCTGGAGGCACTGGCTGGTGGAGCGCCGCTCGTCGCCGCCGACACCGGCGGACTCGCGGAGCTGGTGGGCGGAACCGGATCGGCCCTCCTGTTCGAGCCCGGCAACGCCGACGAGCTCGCCGACTGCATCGAGCGGGTGCTCACCGACCGTGAGCTGGCCGACGCGCTCGTCGCCCGCGGCCACGAGCTGCTCGAGGCGAGCTACTCGTGGGACGCGATCGCCGCCCGCACGGTCGCGGTGTACGCCGAGGCCCTGACCGAGTGAGCCCGATCAGGTACCGGTGAACTCGGCTTTGCCGGGGCCGTGCTAGAGGAAGCTCCGCACCCCGATCTGACTGTCGTCGGTCCGGAACGACTCGACGAACAGCTCTCGCTCGACGCGCAGGCCGTCGGCGAGCGAGGTCGACAGCCCGCGATCGATCGCCTGCTTCGCGAACGCCTGCGACAACACGGCGCCTCGGGCACACTCCGCGGCCAGCTCGAGCGCGCGCTCGTGGAGCCCGTCGTTGGGCACCACCTCGTCGGCGAGCCCGATGCGCAGCGCCTCCTCCGCGCGGACCTGACGTCCGGTGATGCAGATCTCCTTGGCCCGACTCGGCCCGACGAGTCGCGCCAGGCGTTGCGTCCCGCCACCGCCCGGGATCGTGCCGAGCAGGATCTCGGGCTGGCCGAACACCGCCCGCTCACCGGCGATCCGGTAGTCGCACGCCAACGCCAGCTCGCACCCGCCGCCGAGCGCGTACCCCGCCACCGCGGCGATCACGAAGCGCGGCAGCGCGGCGAGGGCGTCGAGCGACTCGTGGATCCGCTCGGTGATCACCTTCGCCTCGTCGGGGCCGCCGAATTCGGAGATGTCGGCACCGGCCGCGAAGATCTTCTCGCCGCCCGTCACGACCACGGCGCCCGGCGGGTCGGACGACAGCTCGTCGGCCACGCGGTGCAGTGCGTCCACGACGGCACCCGACAGGGCGTTGACCTTGCCGTTCCGGAGCGTCACCACGGCGACGCCGTCCTCGCGCCGTTCGAGCAGCACCAGCGAATCGTTCGTGTCGGTCATGACCCCATCTTGGCAAGACGCGACGACGGAACCCGATCCGGCGCGGTCGGCTACTCGACGCCGGCGAGCATGTCGTCCGCAGCGGTCCACGGGTCGGTGGCGTGCTCGGCGACCGCGTCGGTGAGTGCATCCCAGCGCTCGCCGGTGCAGATGTCGCGCGCTCGCTCGCGGAGGCGGTTGACGACGATCTCGCGCAGCTCCTCGCGCGCCCGGAACGATCGCCGCTCGGCCAGCACGCCGGTCGTCTCGGCGTGCCGGCGGTGTGCGAGCACGGCGTCCCACAGCGCAGGCACCCCCTCGCCGGTCGATGCCACCGTCGGCACGATCGGCGGCCGCCACGCGCCCGGAGGCAGGTCGGAGAGCTCGAGCATCTGTTCGAGGTCGCGACGGGTCTCCGCGACGCCGTCGCGATCGGCCTTGTTGATCGCGAACACGTCCGCAATCTCCATCAGCCCGGCCTTGTTGGCCTGGACGCTGTCGCCCCAGCCGGGGTTGACGACCACGACCGTCGTGTCGGCCTTGCCGGCGACCTCCACCTCGACCTGGCCGACACCGACGGTCTCGACGAGGATCCACCGCCGCCCGACGGCGTCGAGGAGACGCACCGCCTCCGGCGTCGCCAGCGCGAGTCCGCCGAGGTGGCCGCGCGTGGCCATCGAGCGGATGAAGACGCCCGGGTC
This sequence comes from Ilumatobacter sp., assembly GCA_041596155.1. Classification (GTDB taxonomy): domain Bacteria; phylum Actinomycetota; class Acidimicrobiia; order Acidimicrobiales; family Ilumatobacteraceae; genus Ilumatobacter. The sequence goes on from JBFHJC010000099.1 coordinate 3,722, forward strand.
GGTGGCGTGATCCTGCATGCGGACGCGATCGCCGAGGATGGCCCCACCGGTGAACGGCGAGGACGGGTCGATCGCCAGCACCGCCACCTCGACGTCGAGCTCCCGCAGGTGCCCGATCAGGGCGCTGGTGAGGGTGCTCTTGCCCGCTCCCGGCGCGCCGGTCAGCCCGACCGTGTACGCCCGGCCGCTGTCGGGGTGTGCGAGCCGCCCCACCCGGCGGCCGGCGTCACCGCCGCGCTCGATCAGCGACAACAGCCGGGCCAGCGCCCGGCGGTCGCCGGTGCGGGCGGCCTCGAACAGCTCGTCGGGATCGTCGACGCGGGCCATGATCGGGCGTCAGGTGCCGCCGTCGATCGCCGCTTCGGCCTCGGCGACGTTGATCACCTCGGTGACACCGTCGACCCGATCGCGCATGATGCGCTCGATCCCGCCCTTGAGCGTCTGCGTCGACACCGGGCACGTGCCGCAGGCGCCGACGAGCCGAACGGAGACGATGCCGGTCGACTCGTCGACGTCGACCAGCTCGATGTCGCCGTGATCGGCCTGGAGCGCCGGCCGGATCACCTCGATGCACGCTTCGACCTGGGACCTCATCGCCCGCCCATTCAACCAGGAGATGCCCTAGGATCGCTCCCCGTGCACGCGGTCGTCCGTCTCATCGCCCATCAGGGCGGTTGGGACGAGATCGGCCTCGTCGCCGTGCCGATCGTCCTGGTCGTGGCGTTGCTGTGGATCGTCAAGCGACGGGTCGACTCGACCGACGACGGGTGATCAGATCCGCTCGATCTCCGCACCGACCGACCTGAGCCGTCCGACGAGATCGTCGTAGCCGCGGTCGATGTGGTGCACGCCGCTGACGGTCGTGGTGCCCTCGGCCGCGAGGCCGGCCACCACCATCGCCGCGCCGGCGCGGATGTCGTGGGCCTTGACGGGTGCGCCCGAGAGGCGTGGGACGCCGCGCACGACGGCGTGGTGCCCGTCGGTGCGGATGTCGGCGCCGAGCCGCTGCAGCTCCTCGACGTAGCGGAAGCGCCCGGGATAGAGGTTCTCGGTCACGATCCCGACGCCGTCGGCGACCGACAGCATCGTGATGATCAGCGGCTTGTAGTCGGTCGCGATGCCCGGATAGGGCAGCGTGGCGACGTCGATCGACCGCAGCCGCGCCGCGGCATCGACGCGCAGGCCGTACGGCAGCGGCTCGATCGAGAGCCCCATCTCGCGGACTCGGGTGAGCACCATCTCCATGTGCTGGGACTGGGCGTTGAGCAGATCGAGCGTGCCGCCCGCGACGGCACACGCGGCGATGTAGGTGGCGGCCTGGATCCGGTCGGGCACCGTCTCGTGGTCGCAGCCGTGGAGGCGGTCGACACCGGTGATGCGCAACGTCGACGTGCCGATGCCGTCGATCTGCGCGCCCATCGACACGAGGAAGTTGCAGAGGTCGATGACTTCGGGCTCGCGGGCCGCGTTCTGGATCGTCGTCATCCCGGCGGCGAGGGTGGCCGCGGTGACGATGTTCTCGGTCGCGCCGACGCTCGGGAAGGAGAACGTGATGTCGGCGCCGCGCAACCGCTCGGCGGTCGCCTCGACGTCGCCGTGGCTGAACTTGAACGTCGCGCCCATGGCCTCGAGACCGGCGACGTGCATGTCGATCGGGCGGGATCCGAAGTCGTCACCGCCGGGCATCGAGAGGCGGACCCGACCGCATCGCGTGAGCAGGGGTCCGAGCACGTTCACGGACGCTCGGATCCGCTCGACCAGCTCGTAGGGGGCGACCGGCGTCAGACCGCCGTCGTTGTCGATGGTGACGATGCCGGGAGCCGTCAGCTCGACCCGCAGGCCGATCGCAGTCAGCAATTCGGCCATGATCGCGACGTCTGCGATCTCGGGCACGTTCGTCAGCTCGTAGCGTCCGTCGGCGAGCAGGCTCGCGGCCATCAGCTTGAGCACCGAGTTCTTCGCGCCCGGCACCAGCACCTCGCCGCGCAAGGGGCCGGCTCGTCGGATGGTGATGCGCGAGCCGTCGGCGGGAACGGCGGACTCCTGCACGTCGCCAGTATGCACCCGGCCGGGGCGGATCGGTGCGACCCCGTAAACTCGCGTCGTGCGAGCTCGGACGGTCACACGCGTGTGGCCGCACGACCCCGACGTGATCGCCCACCTCGACCAGCCCCGCGACGACCTGGTGCTCGAGGAGGTCGACGAGGACGGAGCGTTCCGGCAACGTCTCGGACCGTTCGAGGAGTACCGTCGATCGTTCGAGGTCTCCGAGGACGGGGTGACCGAGTCGACCCGGTACCGGCTGGCGATCCCGTGGTTCGGCTGGCTGTTCGCGATCCCGGTCCACCTCGTGCTGGCGCGGCGGGGGCGCGACCCGGCCCGTGCGCTCCCCCACCGGACCCCGTGGTGGGCGCCGCCCGACCAGATCAACTCGCGCCAGGCACTGGTGCTGGGGCTGCTCGCCGCCGCATCGATGTCGGCGGCGTTCACCAACACCTTGTTCACCCAGACCGCCCAGTTCGCAGCGGACGAATTCGGGGTCGGCGACACGGCGTTCGGCATCGCGGGCGCCGTCGTGCGGGCCGGCATCATCATCGCCCTGCCGCTCGCCGCGCTCGCCGACCGCGTCGGCCGCCAGCGGGTGATGCGCGTCGTCGCCTGGGTCGCCCCGATCATCTGCTCGCTCGGTGCGCTGGCGCCGAACTTCCCCATCCTGGTCGCGACCCAGGCGATCGGGCGTCCGCTGGGGCTCACGCTCGACTTCCTGATCGCGGTCGTCGTCGCCGAGGAGATGCCGCGCAACAGCCGGGCCTATGCCGTCAGCATCATGGCGATGGCGAGCGGCCTCGGGGCCGGGATCGCGGTGATGGCCCTGCCGCTCGCCGACCTCGCTCCGGAGGCGTGGCGTCTCGTGTACGTCGTCACGCTGATCTGGCTCGTCGTCGCCGTGGACATCGTGCGCCGCCTGCCCGAGACCGAGCGGTTCGAACGGCCCCACATCGTCGCTCCGCCGCTCGACCGACGCCGGTTCGCCGTGCTCGCGCTCGTGGCCGTGTGCGCCAACTTCTTCGTCGCGCCGGCGAGCTTCTTCCAGAACCGGTACCTGCGCGAGGTGCGCGGGTTCGACGCCAGCACGATCGCCCTGTTCACCCTGTCGACGGCGACGCCTGCCGCCCTCGGCCTCGTGCTCGGGGGTCGGCTCGCGGACGTGCGCGGTCGCCGCCGCCTGATCGCCGTGACGATCCCGATCGCGACGGTGCTGGTGCTGACGTCGTTCACCGTCCGCGGTGGGCCGATGTGGCTCGCCGCGTTCGGTGGCGGGTTCGTCGGCGGGATCGCCTTCCCGGCGCTCGCGGTGTACCGAGCCGAGCTGTTCCCGACCGGCAACCGCGGCCGCGCCGCCGGCATGCTGACCGCCGCGGCCCTGCTCGGCGGCATCGGCGGCCTGGTGCTCGTGGGCCGGTTGCTCGACGGCGGCTGGTCCTACTCACAGGTCATCGGGACCGTCGCCCTCGCCCAGCTCGTCGTCGTCGGGGTGGTGCTGACCCAGTTCCCCGAGACCGCTCACCGCGAGCTGGAGGACCTCAACCCGCTCGATCGGCCGACACAGCGAAGGCCGGGCACCCGCGTCAGCGGGCGACGCGATCGAGGAAGTCCCTGATCGCGCCGGCGACCGTGTGGTCCGCACCCTTGAGGTCGTGTCCCTTGCCCTCGATGAACAGGTGCGCGACCTTCGCCCTCGTCGACATCGTCGCCGTCCACCTCCGGAGCTCGTCGGGCATCCCGAACGTGTCGCGGGTCCCGGAGATGAACAGCGTCGGCACCGCGATGTCGGGCAGGTGCTCGACGCGCAGCCGGTCGGGCTTGCCCGGCGGATGAAGCGGGTAGCAGACGAGCACGAGCCCGCGGAGACGTTCGGGGGGTGGTTCGCCGTCGGCGCCGGCGGCGACCATCGAGCACATCCGCCCTCCCATCGACCTCCCGCCGAGCACCAGCGGCCCGTCGGGGGCATGGACGGCGATGTCGTGTCGGATCGCTGCGAGCAGTTTGGGTGCCCGGTCGGGCGCCCGGCGACCTTCCCTCCGGTACGGGAAGTCGAGGCGACGGCAGCGGTGCGGCTCGGCCGTGCGCTCGATCGTGACGAGTGACGGGTGATCGGCGCCCGTGCCGGCACCGGGGTACAGCAGCAGCGTCACGACGCCCTCCGATCGTTGAGGATCCGGCGCGCCTCGTTCAGGTCGAGGATCGCCCGGCTGGCATCGGATGCGACCCCGCCGTGGTCGGGGTGGACGTCGCGCATGCGGGTTCGGTAGTGCTTGGTGATCTCGCGCTTCGTCGGCCGCTCGGTGCCCGGCGGGAAACCGAGCACGTCGAGCGCCCAGCCGAACGGGTCGGCCAACGACGCGAGCGTCGCCGACCGCGAACCGGCGAGCACCGCGATCAGCGCCGGCCCGATCGGACCGCGCCAGGCGACGGCCTGACGCAACACCGGGGCGATCACGTGGCGGCTCGCCGGAGCCAGCCGTTCGACGGCGTAGACCGCGCCGAGGACCTGTGCGAGGTGGCTGCCGTGGGTGCCGAAGTCGAACTGCAGGTCCTCGGCCTCGCCGATCAACCGATGGCGGCTATGCGACAGCCCGTGCCGGTCGACCTGGTACCGGTGGCGGAGGCGGGGCTGGACGATCCGACGACCGTCCTCGACCTCCGCGATGAGTCGGAGCACGTCGTGATGCAGTTCGGAGGGCACGTCGACGATGTGGCGGGCGACGACAGCGCCGAGCAGCAGCCCGCCGAACCCCGGCGCCGGGTCGACCGGCAGCACCAGGTGGCCCAGCGCCACGCGTCGAGTCGGCACCGCGGGCCGGGTGTGGAAGACCTCCAACTCGGCGAGCAACATCGGGTCGAGGGTACTGGTGGCCGGATCGGTGCGCTCAGGGCCGCCCGCTGGACGCGCCCGGCGTCAGACCCACGGACGGCACACGGACCGCAGCTCGTCGGCGGCCTCGCTCAGCCGCTCGGTGTCCGCACCCTGTTCGAACACCTCCACGAGCGCCTGGGCACGGGCGACGATCGCGCGCCACGAACCGACCGGGAGCCCGAACGGCGGTGCCGTCGGCGAGATCTGCGGGACGAGCTCGAACACGGTGGCGCGAGCGCCGGCGTTCGTGACGTCGCGCGCCAGGCGATCGGCCGCCATGAACAGGTCGTGCAGAGCGCCGTCGGGCGCCTCCGTCTCCTCGTCGAGCAAGGCCACCTCGCCCGCCTCGATGGCGTCGAGCAGGTCGTCGACGACGTGCTCCGCGTCCTCGGCGACGACGAGCGTTCGCCCCTCCCAGCGGTGGGGGATCTCCGCTTCGACGAGCGACTGCTTGAGCGACTCGAGGTCGCCGACCGGCCACTCGTCGAGCCCGAACTCGGTCGACGCCTCGCCGGCGGCGAGCCCGACCGGGAACGGCCCGATCTCGGCCTCGAGGCGGTCGAACAGGGCATCGACGGCGTCCTCGATGTCCTCGGGAACGACCAGTTCCTCACCGTCCCAGACGTGGGGGACGCCGAGCTCGGCGAGGGTCTCGGCGAGCTCCGCACGCTGGTCGAAGCCCCAACCGGTCAGGTCGTAGTGCACCTTGGTCTGGTCAGGGTCGTTGGGGTCGAACTCGACGTCGAACGCGGGCGGCGCGCCGGCAGCGACGTCGGTCGACTCCTCGTCGTCCTCTCCCGACTTGTTCACGAAGGGCATGCCGCGACGCTACCGGTCAGCGATCGATGACGACTCGTTCCAGGAACGCACCGGTCAGCTCGTAGTCGGCGCGCTGGTTGACGGGATCGCGGAACCCATGGCCCTCGCCCACCATCACGTGGAGCTCGGCGTCGCCGCCGGCGGCACGAACCCGCTCGACGAACTCGAGCGTCGACGAGAGCGGCACCACCGGGTCGTCGTCGCCGTGCATCACCAGGAGGGGCACGTCGATCCGCTCCGCGTACGACATCGGCGAGCGCGCCGCGTACAGCGCGGCGTCGTCGAACGGACCGACCAGCCCGACGGTGTAGTGCGCCTCGAAGCGATGGCTCCTCTCGGCGAGCACGGCGAGGTCGGTGACCGGGTACGACACCACGCCGCCGGCGGCCAGACCCGGATGGAGGCCGAGCACCCCGAGCGCCGTCAGGCCACCGGAGGAGCCGCCGACCATCACCGTCGCCAGGGGACGACTGCGCCCGGCCTCGTGCGACGCCCGGAGGATCGCTGCCGTGTCGTCGACGTCGAGCCGTCCCCACTCGCCCTGCAACGCCTGCTGGTAGGCGCGGCCGTGTCCGGTCGAGCCGCGCGGGTCGGGCACCAGCACGTCCCAACCCCGCGACCACCAGTAGGCGATGCGTGGCCGGAAGTCGACCTGCCACTGATCGGTCGGGCCGCCGTGCACCCAGCACAGGAGCCGCGCGCCGCCGGCGTCGTAGCGGCGGGCGTGGAGGATCGCCCCCTCGTGCTCGACCGCGACGAGCTCCGGCTCGGGCAGGTCGACCTGCTCCCAGCCGCCGACCGGGCCGATGGCCAGCACGGTCCGCTCCCACGTCATCGCGTCGTAGGCGACGACCTGGGTCGGCGTCCGGGCACCGGTGCGGAGGGCGACGAGCCGTTCGCCGCGCCATCCGAGCTGACCGTGAACACCGCGAGCGACATCGGTCACCTCTCCGGTTGCGACGTCGACGACGCACAACCGGCCGAAGCCCCGCTCGTTCCGCGTGAACGCGATGCGGTCGCCGCCAGGTGACGGCGCGTACGAGCGCTGACCCATCCCCCACGTCGGACCGGCGTGCTCGAACGGCTCGTCGACGATCGGCGCGTCGCCGACCCAGACGTTGAGCCACCCGGTGTCGTCGCGCACGGCGGTTCGGCGTCCGCCGGGCAGGGCGCGCGGTTGCTGGACGGCTCCGGGACCGACGAAGCGGTCGCGCTCGCCGGTGTCGAGGATCAGCCGTTCGACGCGAGCGCCGTCCCACGGCATGGCGGGCACGTTCCAGGCCGTCCAGAGCAGGGTCGTGCCGCAGGGCGTCACGCACGGGTCGAACACGAAGTCGGCGGTGCCGTCGTCGAGCCGGCGGCCCACCCCGGCCACGGCGACCGGCCACTGCCACAGCTCGGCCTGGTCGAGCACGGCCACCACGAACGAACCGTCGGGCGCGACCGCGGGCGCCTCGGCGCGACGCTCGTCGCCGACGTCGCTGAGGCGCACCGCCGGCCCGCCAGGGACCGGCTGGCGCCAGAGGTTGCCGTCGCGAGCGGCGTACACGACCGCGCTCCCGTCGGGGAGCCAGTCGAAGCAGCCGCCACCGAGGCCGCGCCCGGGGGCGGGCGGCGGATCGGTGGTCAGGATCCGCTCGGGCCCACCCGTGGCCGGCACCGTGACGATGGCGGTGTTCGCACCCCATCGTGCGACGAACGCGACCAGGTCACCGGCCGGTGACGGGCGCGGTTCGGTGAGGTCGCGCCCGGCAAGGCACATCTCGATGCCGACGTCCACGCCAGGAGGGTAGGCGCGGCCGTCGAAACCTCGTTGCTCCCACCGGCGCGAACATGCAATCGTGACGTCTTCCCGAGACGACCGAGAGGAGGAACCGATGACGATGTGCCCGATCCCACGGGCGGCCGCCGCGGCCGTCAGCTCGTTCGCGCTCGACGCGCCCACCGGTTCCGCCACGGCGCTCGACGCGACCGGCTGACGCCGGATCCGGCCATCTCGCGCTGCGCCGCGCCCGCCGCACGTCCGCGCTGAGGCCCGGCAACCGTCGACGTCGCCGCCGCGCCC
>JBFHJC010000100.1:0-11279 GCA_041596155.1 Ilumatobacter sp.
CCGGGCGACAAGGCCGAGGTCGTCGAGCTCGTCTGCCTGTACTGGCACTTCGTCGACATCGTCTGGATCCTGATCTTCACCCTCGTCTACCTCATCCCGGCCTGACCGTCGGCTCGACCAGGACGCACCCATGAGCACCGAAACCGCACCCGCCCACGACGAGGCCCACGCCACCGAGCACGCGGGCCACGACGACGACCACGGTGGCCACTGGACCGACCTCCAGTACGTCCAGCTGGCGATCGCCCTCGCCGTGGTGACGGCGATCGAGGTCGCGCTCAGCTACATGGTCGATGACATCGGGGCCCTGTTCCTGCCGGCGCTGCTGATCCTGATGGCGATCAAGTTCTTCTGCGTGGTGCTGTTCTTCATGCACCTGAGGTTCGACAACCGCCTGTTCAGCGTGATGTTCTACATGGGCCTCTTCCTGGCGGTCGGCGTGTACATCGCCGCCCTCCTGACGTTCAAGTTCTTCAGCCCCTGACGCGCTCGCCTGGCGTCCGGCGCCGGGCGGCGGCATGATCGGAACGTGATGATCGGCCAGATCACCGACATCGACCCACTGGCGTTCCAGTGGCACCCCGAGGTGTGGGTGCTCGTCGCGTTCCTGAGCGGGGCGTACGTGTACATGGTGCGCACGATCGGGCCGCGCGCCGTGCCCGCCGGCCAGCCGGTCGTGACGCGGACGAACGTCGTCACGTTCGTGCTGGCGATGATCACGCTGTGGGTGGCGTCCGACTGGCCGATGCACGACATCAGCGAGGAGTACCTCTACTCGGCGCACATGCTCCAGCACATGATGCTGAGCTACTTCCTGCCCCCGTTGGCGCTGATGGCGACGCCGACGTGGCTCGCACGGGTGCTGCTCGGCGACGGCGCGCTGTACCGAACGGTCAAGTGGTTCGCGCACCCGATCGTGGCCGGCGTGTTGTTCAACGCGACGGTGATGATCATCCACATCCCCCTCCTCGTGAACGAGTCGGTCGACAACGGCCCACTCCACTACGGCCTGCACGTCATGGTCGTCACCGCGTCGCTGCTCATGTGGACGCCGGTCTGCGGCCCGGTGCCCGAGTTCCGCATCGGTGTCGCCGGCACCATGATCTACCTGTTCCTGCAGTCGGTCGTGCCGACCGTGCCGGCGGCGTGGCTGACCTTCGCCGAAGACGTCGTGTACGACGCTTACGACAAGCCGCTGCGGCTCTGGGGCATCGACGCGATCACCGACCAGCAGCTCGCCGGCGCGGTCATGAAGACGGGCGGCGGCCTGTTCCTGTGGGGCATCGTGATCTACCTGTTCTTCACCCGCTTCTCGGCCCGCCACGCGGAGTCGTTCGACTTCAAGCGCGCCGGCCGGATGCCGGCGGCCGAGATCACCGGCCACGACGAGGCGCCGCTCACCACCGCCGACGTCGAGCGCGAGTTCGCCCAGAGCGCACCACCCCCGGAGTGACGTGCGAGTTGTGTCGGCCACGACTCGCACGGGGGCCGGCACAACCGGCGACGCGGTGCCGCCGATCGCGTCGCTACGCTCGACCGGGTGATCGACGTCCGGCTGATCCGCTCCGAGTTCGACACCGTTCGCGCTGCGTTGGCCCGACGCGGTAGCGACGAGGTGCTGGCGGCGCTCGATCGGGCCGCCTCGCTCGACGAGCAGCTCCGCGACGTGATCGGTCGGCGCGAGGAGCTCCGGGCGCGTGTCAAGGCGCTCTCGAAGGACGTCGGGACACTGCGCCGCGACGGCAGGATCGACGAGGCCGAGGCGCTCCAGGCCGAGAGTCGCGCACTCGGCGAGATCGAGCAGCAGCTCGCGGACGAGCACGACGAGGTCGCCGAGCGGCTGCGCGCCGAGCTGCTCGTCATCCCCAACCTCCCGCATCCCGAGGCACCCGACGGATCGAGCGACGCCGACAACCCGGTCGTGCGCGGCCCGTTCGTGCCCGAGGCGTTCCCCGATCATCAGCGGGTGCCGCACTGGGAGTCGGCGACCGAGCTCGGCATCCTCGACAACGAGCGAGCGACGAAGATCGCCAAGTCGATGTTCACGATGCAGCGCGGTGCGGGCGCCACGCTCGCCAGGGCGCTGTGCCAGCTCGCCCTCGACCGCAACGCCGACGTCCACGAAGAGGTCCGCCCGCCCTCCCTCGTGTCGACCGCCACGCTCACCGCGACCGGCCAGCTCCCGAAGTTCGCCGACGACGCCTTCGCCGTCGAGCGTGACGACCTGTGGTGCATCCCCACCGCCGAGGTGCCGCTCACCTCGATCTACGCCGGTGAGATCCTCGACCAGGCCGAGCTGCCGATCCGGGTGATGGCCCACAGCCCGTGCTACCGACGCGAGGCCGGATCGGCCGGGCGCGACACGCGGGACATGCTGCGCACCCACGAGTTCGACAAGGTCGAGATCCTCGCGTTCTCGACACCCGATCAGGCGCCCGACCTCCTCGACGACATGGTGCAGCGCGCCGAGGGCACGATCGCGGCGCTCGGTCTGCCGTACCGGATCATCGAGATCTGCACCGGCGACATGGGCCAGAGCCATCACCGCAGCTTCGACCTCGAGGTGTACGCACCCGGCGCCGACCGCTGGCTCGAGGTCTCGTCGGTGAGTTGGTTCGGCGACTACCAGGCGCGTCGGGCCGACATCCGCTACCGCCCGCTCGACGCGGACGGGAAGCCGCAGAAGGGCACCCAGTTCGTGCACACGCTCAACGGCTCGGCTCTCGCCGTGCCGCGCGTGTGGGCGGCGATCGTCGAGAACTGCCGCAACCCCGACGGCTCGATCACGGTTCCGGAGGCCTTGCACCCGTACATGCGTGGCATCACGTGCATCGAACCGGTCTCTTGACCCTGGTCGAACCTCGTCCCGCTGGGCCCACAATGGTGGGGAGGAGCGCGACATGAACGAGGACCAGATCGTCGGGCGGCGGATCCAGTACGAGACCGCCGGTCTCGAGATCGACGACCTCGACCCGGATCCGATGCGTCAGTGGCGCCGCTGGTACGACGCCGCCCACGACTTCGGCATCGCCGAGCCGAACGCGATGACGCTCTCGACGGTCGATCTCCAGGGTGCTCCCGACGCCCGCATCGTGCTGGTCCGCGGCGCCGAGCTGGGCTTCACGTTCTTCACCAACTACGAGTCGGTCAAGAGTCACCAGATGACGGCCCGACCGATCGCCGCCGGTACGTTCGGTTGGCTCGAACTGCACCGGCAGGTGCGGGTGCGAGGCTCCGTCGAACGGGTCGCCGACCGCACGAGCGACGAGTACTTCGCGACCCGGCCGCGCGACAGCCAGATCGGAGCGTGGGCGTCGCCGCAGTCGGAGGTGGTGTCGGGTCGCGACGAGCTCGACGAGCTGGTCGCTCGCTACGAGCGGCAGTTCGACGGCGTCGACGTGCCTCGCCCGCCGCATTGGGGCGGCTGGCGCCTCGTTCCGCACGAGTGGGAGTTCTGGCAGGGCCGCCCGAACCGGCTGCACGACCGCTTCCGCTACCGCCCCGCCGACGCCGGCGGTTGGACGATCCGCCGCCTCGCCCCGTGAGTGTGGGCAGGCGCTTCGCGCCGTCGCCCGCGTCGACGGGTTGGACTCGTTCGACCCGGCCACCCGACCGTGAGTCGACGAGCACGCCGAGAACGTTCCCGAAACTGCTGCCGACCGGGTTGAACGCGTGGCTGCGACCCGACAACCTGACGGTGTGAACGCGGTCGGGAACGGCACCCGGGTGCTCGTCGTGGACGACGAGCCGACGGTGCGCGAGGTCGTCGTCGGGTACCTCCGCCGCGACGGGCACGAGGTGCAGGAGGCCGCTGACGGCAGGACGGCGCTCGAGCTCCTCGAACAGGACCCGCCCGACCTCGTCGTGCTCGACATGATGCTGCCCGGCGTGAACGGGCTCGACATCCTCCGGCGCATCCGCCAGCTCGGCGACATGCCGGTCATCATGCTGACCGCCCGGGCCGAGGAGTCCGACCGCGTCGCCGGGCTCGAGCTCGGTGCCGACGACTACGTCGTCAAGCCGTTCTCGCCCCGCGAGCTCGCCGCCCGAGTCAACGGCGTCCTTCGCCGTGCCGCACCGAAGGCGGTCGCACAACCCGAGTCGATCGAGTTCGACGGCCTCACCATCGACACGCGCTCGCGCGAGGTGCGCCGCAACGGCCGGCTCGTCGAGATGACGCCCAAGGAGTTCGATGTCCTCGCCCACCTCGCGGCGTCGCCCCGCCAGGTGTTCTCCCGCGCCGACCTGCTGCGCGACGTCTGGCAGTCGTCGCCCGACTGGCAGGACCCGGCGACGGTCACCGTCCACGTGCGCCGCATCCGCAACAAGATCGAGGACGACCCCGAGAACCCCCGTTGGATCACGACGGTCTGGGGCGTCGGCTACCGGTTCGAGCCATGACCACACCCCGCCCGACACGTGCCGACTGGCGCCTGAACCGGCTCGGCCGCCGGTTCATGTGGGCGTCGCTCGGCGTGCTCGCGGCCGTGTTGGTGATGGTCGTCATCGCCGCGCAGCAGATGTTCATCAACGACCAGGACCTCGGCCTGCTGCTCTGGATCCTCGTCCCGGCCAGCGCCATCGCCGCCATCGCCGCGTACGGCCTGTCCGCGCCGATCGCCCGCGACGCCCACCGGCTGAGCGCCGCCGCCGAGCGGGTCGCTACCGGCGACCTCGACGCCCGCTCCGGCGTCGTACGCCACGACGAGCTCGGTGACGCGGCGCGCGAGTTCGATCGCATGGTCGACCGGCTCGACGCCGTCGAGAAGGAACGGGCGATGATGCTGTCCGCGATCTCCCACGACCTGCGCACCCCGCTGGCGGCGCTGCGGGCGTCGGTCGAGGCGATCCGCGACGGGGTGGCGGCCAACCCCGACGCGTATCTGAACGGGATGGAGCGCCAGGTGCAGGCACTGGCCGACCTCGTCGACGATCTCCAGCTCCACACTCGCATCTCGAGCGGCACCCTGGAGCTGCGCCCCGGCCGCGTCGACCTGACCGAGCTCGTCGACGAGGCGATCGAGACCCTTCGTCCGATCGCGCGCGCACGCGAGGTGCACCTGCGGCTCGCCGCCGACGCGCGGGTCTCGGTCAACGGCGACGCCGGGCAGCTCGCCCGCGTCGTGCGGAACCTGCTCGAGAACGCCATTCGCCATGCTCCGAACGGGAGCGAGGTGCTGACGGTCATCGAGCGTGCCGGCCCCGACGTCGTGCTGAACGTGCGCGACGAGGGCGGGGGGTTCGCGCCGGACTTCCGCGAGCGGGCGTTCGAACCCTTCACCAGGGGCGACCCGGCGCGCGATGTCCGCACCGGCACCGCCGGACTCGGACTCGCGATCGCCCGCGGCATCGTCGCGGCCCACGGTGGAACGATCGCGGCCCTCGACGGCCCGGGTGGGAACGTTCAGATCAGATTGCGGGCGTGAGTGGCGTGACACGACCAGTCGCCATCACGTAGCGTGACGAGCATCGACCAATCCGCACCGTCCGTCTCAGCCGAGATCCCGAGCCTCCCCTCGACGTCTGCCCGCAAGCCGGTCGTCCAGGCTCGGGCCAAGCGCACGCGCGCCAAGATCCTCGACCAGGCCCGCGTGGCGTTCGCCGAGCTCGGGTTCGACGCGGCCAGCCTGACGTCCGACATCCTTCGCCCGGCCGGCGTGAGCGTCGGCAGCTTCTACCACCAGTTCGACAACAAGGAGGCCGTGCTGCTGGCTCTGGTCTCCGAGGGCCTGGCGGCGCGTCGCGAGCGCGTCGGTCGGCTCACGCGCGAGGCGGGGGCGACGTCGGTCGGCGCGGCGATCGAGACGACGGCGGTGGCGCTGCTCGACGACGTCGATGCCGCACCCGATCTGTGGCGCATCCAATACCGCGAGCAGGAGCACCCGAACCCGGCGATCCGACGCGCGGTCGACGCCGGTTGGCGCCCGTGGAGCGCAGTCGCCGTCGAGATCATCAGCACCTTCTACCCGGGCGCGCCGGCCCGTCGGGTCGACGCCGCCGCCCGCACGGTGGTCATCGGCGTCGCCGCGCTCGTGCGCGAGTACGTCGCCGCGGACGCCGACGAGCGCGTCGAGATCCGCGCCGAGCTCGTGCCCATCCTCGTGGCGTTCTGCGTCGCGGGTCTCGAGGCGGTGCTCGCGCCCGCTCAGGCGCACTGAGTCGCTCGATCGGGTGGTCTGATCCGCGGGCTTCATTCACGTTCCGCGTCGGCCTGCGCACCGAACGTCGACATTCCTGACGAAAAGTTCGGACCTCCAGGTTGCGCGCGTCTGGTTGAAAAAATATTCTGTCCGGGCGGAGCTCGCTCCGCTGCGACGACGTCATCCGTTCCCGCTGGAGGCGTTGCGAGTCGCCGGGACCGATGGTGGCGGGGGCGATTCCGCCGGTTGCCCCTGCCCCACCCGGATCCGAAAGCCGTGAGGCGCCGGAGCGGTCCCGCCCGAGGGTCCAGTAGACTCGGGCACCTCATGCGTGACGGTCTCATGCTCACCCAACCGCCCGTCGTGCTGCCCCAGGCCAACGACCCGTGCTGGTGCGGCTCGGGCCGCAAGTACAAGCGGTGCCACAAGCGGTCGGAGGGGCGCGTCCTGCCCGGCGAGGTGTCGCCGATGCGCACCGTGCCCGACCACATCGAGCGACCGAACTGGGCCGACACCGGCCAGCCCGTGTACTGGGACGAACCCCGCATCAAGACGCCCGATGTGATCGAGCGGATGCGCCACGCCGGCAAGGTCGCCGCGGAGATCCTACGCCTGACCGGCGAGTTCCTCCGGCCGGGCATCACCACCGACGAGGTCGACGCCTACGCCCACGACCTCTACATCGAGCGCGGCGCGTACCCGAGCACGCTCAACTACAACGGTTTCCCGAAGAGCCTGTGCACGTCCGCCAACGAGGTCATCTGCCACGGCATCCCCGACTCGCGGGTGATCCAGGACGGCGACATCATGAACCTCGACTGCACGGCCTACGTCGGTGGCGTCCACGGCGACACGAACGCGACGTTCCTCATCGGCGACGTCGACCCCCAGAGCCGCGAGCTCGTCCGCGTCACGGAGGAGTGCACGTGGAAGGGCATCGAGGCGATCAAGCCCGGTCGCCCGATCAGCGACATCGGGCGCGCCATCGAGGACCACGCCAAGGCGCATCGGATGGGCGTCGTGAAGGCCTTCGTCGGGCACGGGATCGGCGAGCAGTTCCACACCGACATCCAGATCCTGCACTACTACGACTCGCGGGCGTCGGTGATCATGCGACCGGGGATGACGTTCACCGTCGAGCCGATGATCACCCTCGGCACGTGGCAGCACAAGATGTGGGACGACGACTGGACCGCTGTCACCGCCGACGGCAAGCGCACGGCGCAGTTCGAGCACACCTGCCTCGTCACCGACGACGGCGTCGAGGTGCTCACCGGCGGCGAGGGTGCGGTGTCGCCCGTCGCCCCCTGGCACCGCTGAGTCAGCCCGCCAACTCGACCAGGTAGGCGATGAGCGCGTCGACCTCCTCGTCGGTGAGGCTCGCGGCCGGCATCCGCGAGTTGGAACCGACCACCCGTTTGGCGTCGGGGTCGACGATCGACTCGCGCAGGTACGCCTCGTCGGCCGTGATCGTGATCGTGTCGCCGCTCACCTCGACGTCGACGGCGCGGCCGAACAAGCCGGCGACGGGCGGCCCGATCGCACCTTCCCCGGAGCGCCCGTGGCAGCTCGCGCACGTGCGGCTGGCGTAGAGCGCCCGTCCCTCGTTGGCGAGCGGTGAGAGGTCGGGGTCGGGTGCCGCGTTCGACGCGCAGCCGGTCAGCGCGACGGCCGCGAGGACAGCGAGGACCGGTGGGCGGGCCGTCATCGCTTCCAGTCTGGCGCCACCGGGCGGGGCTCGTGTCGTGTCACTCGTCACCGCCGGGGAGGCGCGCCGCCCACCACGCGAGCAATCGCTCAGCGGCGTCATCGGCGACGCCATACGCGGCGAGCGTGGCCTCGCCGCAGCCGACGACGTCGCCCGCGGCCAACCGCTCGGCAGCCGGGCGCAGATCGCCGCCCGGCCACGGCAGGCGAGCGAGCACGCTCGGACCGAGCCGCAATGCCGTCGTCGACAACCCCGTGCCGGCGTTGAGATGCCACGCGATCGCGCTCGCGACCGGCGACGTCAGCATCGCCTCGATCGCGTCGATCGCGTCGATCGCCTCGATCGCGTCGGCGGAAGGGTCGGCCGGGATCACCGTCGTGACCGGCACCCCGGGCAAGCAGTCGCCCGCCCGGTCGGCGTACGCCTCGATCACCGGCGTCTGGCTGGCGACGAGGACCTTGGGAACGAGCTTGCGCGCCGCCCAGTCGGGGAAGCGGCCAGTGAGGGCCGAGAGGTCGACCCGCGGCCGGTCGAAGAGGCGCTTGGCGAAACGGACGCGCCGGTCGCCCCACCGGCACCGACCCGGATCGATGAGCCCGCTCGTGACGAATCGCGGTCCTTCCCCATGATCGCCCACGGCCGGCACCAGCGCGTAGTACTCGTCGCGGAAGTTCGCGTTCAGCTCGGCTCGATCGCCGAGCGTGCCCGCAACGTCGAGCGCGTCGAGGTCGACGGCCGGAACGCCCAGGCGCTCTGCGACGACTCCCGTCCAGGCGCGAGGTCGCGGCGGGCCGACGGCCGGTCGGCGGAACCCGAGCGCGCACACGTTGACGCTGGCGTCGAACAGCCGCTGCTCCGGCTCCCACCACGACCACGTGTGGGCGGCCATGCGGTCGACCGCGTCGCGCACTGGTCCGGCGTCGCGCGCCGCGAGGATCGACTGGGGGAGCACGAGCCCGATGCACCCGCCGTCGGGCCGCGCGAGCCCGACGCCGAGCGCGAGGAACTCTGCGGCCGCGTCGGCGTAGGGTCCGCCGCCGTGTCGGCTCGCTCCGCCGCGGGTGGTGGCGGCCGCCATCTGGTTCAGGAACGGCGGGTTCCCGATCACGACGTCGTAGCGGTCGTCGCCCCAGTCGTGGGAGAGGGCGTCGGCCAGCACGGTGCGCACGTTCGGATGGACGATCGAGGCCAGCGCATCGCCATCGACGTCGAAGCCGATCGCCTCCACGGCGAAACCGGCGAGGTGCAGCCGGACGCGGAGCTCCTCGAGCAGCCGTCCGTCGCCGCACGCGGGGTCGAGGACCCGGATCGGATCGCGCCACGTCACCGGGTCGCGCACCGCAGCGAGGTCGGCCATGACACCGTCGACGACGACCCGGACGAGGTCGGCCGGCGTGTACCACGCACCGCGCCGTTTCCGGGTCACGTTCGCGCCGACCATCTCGCCAGCGTACGGTTGGCGCCGTGCCCGAACGGTACGTCACGTTCTCCCGCGACGATTGGGCGGCGTTGCGCGCCGCGACCCCCCTGACGTTGCGCCAGCCGGACCTCGACTCGCTGCAGGGCATCAACGAGCAGATCGACCTCGACGAGGTCGTCGCCGTGTACCTCCCGCTCAGCCGCCTGCTCAACCTCTACGTCAGCGCCGTCCAGGACCTCCAGCGGGTGTCGTCGACCTTCCTCGGATCGATCGCGCCGAAGGTGCCGTACATCATCGGCGTCGCCGGTTCGGTCGCCGTCGGCAAGTCGACGTTCGCCCGCATCCTGCAGGCGCTCCTGTGCCGCTGGCCGAACCACCCCCAGGTCGACCTCGTCACGACCGACGGCTTCCTCCACCCCAACGCCGTGCTCACCGAGCGCCAGATGATGGATCGCAAGGGTTTCCCCGAGAGCTACGACACGCGCGCCCTGCTCGCGTTCTTGCGGGCGGTCAAGAGCGGCGCACCCGAGGTGCGAGCGCCCGTCTACGACCATGTCGCGTACGACATCCTCCCGGGTGAGTCGGTGACGGTGCGCCAGCCCGACATCGTGATCGTCGAAGGGTTGAACGTGCTCCAGGTCGGCGGCGACGCCGTCGAGTTCGTCAGCGACTACTTCGACTTCTCGATCTACGTCGATGCCGACGAGACCGACATCGAGGAGTGGTACGTCGAGCGGTTCTTCGCACTGCGCGAGTCGGTGTTCCGTGATCCCGAGAGCTACTTCCGCCACTTCGCCGACCTGACGGACGAACAGGCCGAGGCCACGGCGCGACACATCTGGGCGTCGATCAACGGTCGCAACCTCCGCGAGAACATCGCGCCGACTCGGGAGCGGGCGTCGCTGATCCTGCGCAAGGCCGGCGACCACCGCGTGACCGAGGTCAGCCTCCGCAAGCTCTAGCGGCGAGCGCTCAGGAGGCGGCCGGGGTCGCGAGCCAGTCGGGGAGCTCGGCGAGCGTCGTCAGCTCGGCGAAGCCGCCATCGTGGTCCTTGACGAGCTCGAGGCGCCACGTGACGTGGTACGGCACGTGGATCCCCGACCCGCCGATCTCGAGCACGGGGAGGATGTCGGAACGCACCGAGTTGCCGACCATCAGGAACGTCGCCGGGTCGATGCCCCACTCGCGGAGCACTCGGCGGTACATCTGAGCGTCCTTCTCGAGCACGATCTCGATGTGCTCGAAGTGGTGTTCGAGCCCCGACGTGCGCACTTTGCGCATCTGGTGGACGAGGTCGCCCTTGGTGATCAGCACGAGCCGGTGTGTCCGCCCGACGGCCTCGAGCGTTTCGGGGACGCCCGGCAGCAGGTCGACCGGGTGCATCAACATCTCGTGGGCACGATCGACGAGCTGGCCGATCACGCTGGAGGGCACGCGACCGCCGGTCGAGGTGACCGCGGCCTGCACCATCGAGAGGGCGAATGCCTTCACGCCGTACCCCGACACCGAGATGTTGTCGGTCTCGGTCGCGTGGAGGGCGTCGAGGGCGTCGATGCCCGCCGGTACATACGGGCTGATCAGCTCGGCATAGAAGGCTTCGGCCTCCTGGAAGTAGTCCTCGCTGCGCCAGAGGGTGTCGTCGGCGTCGAAACCGACCACGTCGAATGCGTCCCCTCGTGTCACGCCCAGCAACGTACCGGCCCCAACCAGCGAACCCCGCACAACCGGCGCCGCAGACTCACGTGTTCACCTCCGCAGGCCGTCCCGCCGAGTCGCCTCGAACGTGCACCGCGCCGGACGACCACGACTCCGCCCTGAAAGCAGCCGTGATCAGAAGCGCCCCCACCTCCGACGAGTGCATCACGCAGTCGGGTTCGTCGACGATCAGGACGTGGCGGTCCCCGTCGCCGTCCGGATCCCCCTCGACCAACGGGTCGGCGGGGATGGGGTAGGGGCCCGGGTCGCTCTCATCGGCGAAATCGAACACGACGTCCTGATGGGGCACGGCCGC
>JBFHJC010000101.1:0-11236 GCA_041596155.1 Ilumatobacter sp.
CGAACGCGGCGTTGGTGCCGGTCGACGCGGGCGGTGAGGTGTGCGTCGTGACGTCGGCCGACACCGACGTGATCGTCGATCTGGCGGGTTGGTTCGATGCCGGGCTGCGGTCGGGTGTCGGCCGGTTGTACGACTCGCGCGATGCGGCCGACCGCTTGTCGCCCGGAGAGGTGTTGCGGGTGCGCGTGCTCGATCGGTTCGGGGTGCCGGGTTCCGGGGTGGCGGGCGTGGCGTTGAACGTCACCGCCGTGAACGCGGTCGCGTCGGGGTGGCTGCGGGTCTGGACCTGCGGGGCGGCGGAGCCCGGCACGTCGACGGTGAACTACGTCCGCGGCGGCGTGTCGCCGAACGCGGCGCTCGTGCCCGTGAACGCCACCGGAGAGGTGTGCGTCGTGACGTCGGCCGACACGGATGTGGTGGTCGACCTGGCGGGCTGGTTCGACAGCGGCCTCCGCGAGGTCGCCGCCGTGCGCCTCGTCGACACCCGCTCCGGGCCCATGCCCCGCTGAGTGGCGGGCTCCCTGGCGGTCGCGGCGGGCTCCGACGCCGCTGCACGAGGCGAGGGAAGCGGACTGCGGTTCCGACGCCGGTCGACCAGACCGCGACGCGACCTCAGCGCGGGCGGCGTCGGAAGCGCGAGCGACGAGCGGCGGGGAGGGGGCGGGCGGAGCGCAGCGGCGCCCAGTCCCGACCGTCGATCACGTCGTGTAGTCGGCGTTGATGCGGACGTAGCCGTCGGTCAGGTCGCAGCCCCAGACGGTGGCGGAGGCATCGCCCGTGTCGAGGCTCACGTGGATGCAGACCTCGTCGCCGCGCATGTAGTCGGCGAGCGCCGCTAGACCGGCCTCGTCGACTCGCATGGGGTAGACCTCGCGGTCGCCGAACCGGATCACGACCCGGTCCTGGTCGACGTCGGTCTGCTCACTGCACTTGCCGACCGCCATCGCGACCCGCCCCCAGTTGGGGTCGGCACCGTGCACCGCGGTCTTGACGAGCGGCGAGTTGACGATCGACTTCGCGACCCGCTTCGCCTGCACCGGGTCGCGGGCGCGGTCGACGGTGACCTCGATGAGCGTCTCGGCCCCCTCGCCGTCGCGAGCGATCATGCGGGTCAGGGCGCCGCACACGTCGTCGAGCGCTCGCTCGAACGACTCGAGGTCGACCGGTCCGGCGGATCCGCTCGCCAGCACGACCGCCGTGTCGCTCGTCGACGTGTCGGTGTCGACGCTCACGCAGTTGAACGTGCGGTCGACGACGCGCCGGAAGGTCGCGTCGAGGTCGGCGGCCGACACGTCGGCGTCGGTGAGCACGACGGCGATCATCGTCGCCATGTCGGGCTCGATCATGCCGACCCCCTTGGCGATGCCGACCACGCGCGCCGGGCCACCGGCCACCGTGGCCGCCGCCACCTTGGGATGGGTGTCGGTCGTCATGATGCCGGCCGCCGCGGCGTCGGCGCTGACCGACGGCAGCTCGGACGGCATGGCGGCGATGCCGGCGACGATGCGATCCATGGGGTAGCGCCGTCCGATGACGCCGGTCGAGGCGACGAGCACGTCCTCCGGTCGGCAACCGAGACGCTCGGCGACACCGGCCACCAACCGTTCGGCATCGGCGCGGCCCTCCGGGCCGTTGGCGACGTTGGCGTTCTTCGACACGACGACGACGGCGCGGGCGGCGCCGTCGGCGACGTGTGCCCGGCTGATCGTCACGCTCGGCCCGGCGAAGGTGCTGCGGGTGAACACACCGGCCGCCGGCACCGGCCCCGCGGCGGCGATCACGACGAAGTCGTCGGTGTCGTCCTTCACCCCGATGTTGGCGACGTGGGCCCGGAACCCGGTCGGCAGCTCGGTCATTCGCAGCTCGCCTCGGCGTCGAGCGCGGCGCGGATCTTGCGGAAGATCGCCTCGAGCGCGGCCAACTCGTCACGGTCGAGCAGATCGATCATGCGAGCGCGGACGCTGTCGAGGTGCACCGGCGCCGACCGTTGCAGGTGGCGGAGGCCTGCGTCGGTGAGCTCGGCGAGCATCACGCGACGGTCGGTCTCGCTCGGTGCCCGGCGCACGTAGCCGCTGTCGACGAGCCCGTCGAGGCGGCGGGTGAGTCCACTGGGGGAGAGGTGCAGGGTGCGGGCCAGGTCGCACATCCGCATCTCGTGATCGGCGGCCTCGGAGAGGTAGACGAGGACTTGGTAGTCGCCGAACGTGAGCCCGGTCGGCGCGAGATCGGCCTCGAAGGCGGCTTCGAGGTCCTGGTACGTGTCGACGTACGCGAGCCACGCGGCCATCTCGGATTCGTCGAGCCATCGGGTCGTGGAGGGGGTCGTGGAGGGGGTCGTGGTGCGGGGCGGTGAACCGGTCGCCATGTCTCCACTCTAACCGACCTCGCAAATGTTGCGTTCGCAAACGATTGGTGATACTGTTGCGTCCGCAAAGAACCCGGACGCCCCGTCCGGCGCAGCGAAAGGAACCAGAGAGAATGTCCATCAGCCCCCCCATCACCGATTCCCTCGTCCCGGCTGGAACCTGGTCGGTCGACCCCACCCACACGCGCATCGGCTTCGTCGCTCGGCACATGATGGTGGCCAAGGTCCGCGGGTCGTTCAGCGACTACTCGGCCGACGTCGAGATCGGAGAGAACCCGCTCGACTCGCGGCTCGCCGCCGAGGTCCGGATCGCTTCGATCGACACCGGCAACGCCGATCGCGACGAGCACCTGCGCACCGGCGACTTCTTCGACGTCGAGCAGTTCCCGACGATGTCGCTGCGGTCGACGTCGATCGAGGCCCACGGTGACCGCTTCGTGCTCAACACCGACCTGACGATCAAGGGCGTCACCCGCCCGGTGGCGTTCGACCTCGAGGTGCACGGTGTCGGCCGCGATCCGTGGGGCGGTCTGCGCGCCGGCTTCACGGCGACCGCCGACATCGACCGGACCGACTGGGGGCTCGTGTACAACGCGGCCCTCGAGACCGGTGGCGTCCTGATCGGCGAGAAGGTCAAGATCGAGCTCGACGTCGAGCTCGTGCGCTCGTAGTTCGGCACGCGGCGCCGTCAGGGTGTGCCGAGGCCGGTGATGACGGCTTCGGCACACCGCCGGCCCGAGTAGAGGGCCCCTTGGATCGACCCGGTGTCGCGGTGGTCGCCGCAGACGTACACGCCTTCGCCAACCCGGACGGACTGCTTGGGCGCGAACGGTGGCGACTGATCCGGTTGCCCGTGGGCGATGCGGTAGGTGGCGAGGTGCTCCCACCGCTCGACCGCCGGCCCCCACCACTCCGCCATCGCCTGACGGGCGGTCGCGACGAGCCCGCGGTGTGCGATCTCGTCCGGATGCAGCCCCGGCATCGCACCGACGATCAAGTGGCGGCCCGGTGGCGCGTACGTGGGCGCGACGTTCGACATCACCGCGGCGTTGAGGACGGGACCGCGCCGCCCGTCGAGCACGACCAGCTTCTCGGTGGTCGGCGGTTCGTCGGCGGCGAAGTACACGGCCGCGACGCCCTTCGAGCCGACGGGCGACAGACCGAGCAGCTCTGCGGCCGCGGGTCCCTCGGTGGCCACCACGACCGCCGCGGCGTCGATCGAGCCGTCGGCGAACCGAACCGCTTCGGCCCCCACCCCGGTCGCGCGCACGCCGAGTCGCACGGAGTCGGGCGGGAGGCGAGCGGCCAGCTGGTCGGGGATCGCCTGCATGCCTGCGGCGGGAACGGCCGAGTCACCGTCCGCCAGCATCCGGAAGATGACGTCGAACATCCGTCGTGACGTCGTCAGGGCCGGATCGAGCTGGATGCCGCCGAAGAGCGGGGCGAAGAACCGCTCGATCGTCCGATCGCTGAAGCCCTGGTCGCGCAGCATGGTCGCCGTCGCGATGTCGGGATTGCGGAGGAGCTGGGCCGGGTGCACGGAGCGCAGGCGTCGCCGGAGCAGGGCGATGCGCGCCTTGTCGCGGAGCGTGGCTGCGGGGCTCGTGAGCGACGCGAGCGCACGCCGTGGGTCGCGGAACGGGTCGGAGATCACCGAGGCCCGGGCGCCGAGCTGGACGATCGCCCCGGGATCGAAGCGCCGCAGGTCGAGCGCGTCCAGGTCGAGCTGGCGGTGAGCCTCGGGATATGCGGTCAGCAACACCTGGAAACCGCGATCGAGCAGGAAGCCGTCGACGCGATCGGTACGCACCCGCCCGCCGACGCCGTCGTCGGCCTCGAGCACCAGCACCGGGAGGCCGGCCGCGTCGAGCGTCGTCGCGCAGGCCAACCCGGCGAGCCCGGCACCGACCACGACCACCGGGCGGTCCGACGAGGTCACCGGTCGAGCACCGCCCGGAGCGCGGCGGCGAGCCCGTCGTGGTCGAACCCGAAGCCGTCGCCGAGCAACGCCGCGGGGCGGACGCGTTGGCCCTCGAAGAGCAACACCTCGGCGAGCTCGGAGCCGAGCAGCAACTTCGGTCCGAACGCCGGGACGGGCAGGAGCGTCGGCCGGCCGAGCACCTCGCCGAGGACGTCGACGAACTCACGGTTGCGGACCGGTTCGGGGGCGGTGAGGTTGACCGCCCCGTGCAGACCGGAGTTCAAGAGGTGAGTCACGGCACGGAGGTGGTCGGTGATCGAGATCCAGCTCATCCACTGCTTCCCGTTGCCGAACCGTCCGCCGAGGCCCAGCTTGAACAGTGGCAGCATCTTGGCGAGCGCGCCGCCGACCGGGCTGAGCACGATGCCGGTGCGGAGGTGTACGACCCGGACACCGGCGGCTTCGGCCGGCGCGGTGCTCGCCTCCCAGGCCCTGCACACATCGGCGAGGAAGCCGTCGCCCGGTGTCGACGACTCGTCGAGCTCGTCGTCGCCACGATCGCCGTAGATGCCGATCGCCGACGCGCTGAGCAGGATGCGTGGACCGTCGGCCAACTCGGCCATCCGCCGCGCGACGAGCGTCGTGCCCTGGACGCGACTGTCGAGGATCGTGCGCTTGTAGTCATCGGACCAGCGCCGGTCGCCGATCCCGGCGCCCGCGAGGTGCACGACCGCGTCGAGGTCGCGCAGGTCGTCGACGTCGAGGCGTCCCGCCGCCGGATCCCAGCCGATCTCACCGTCACGCGGCGCGCGTCGAACGAAGGGCACGACCCGGTGACCGCCGCGTTCGAGGTGCGCCGTGAGCGCCGTTCCGACGAGCCCGCTCGCGCCGGTGATGCCGATGTCCATGAACGGCGACCGTAGACCGGGATCGGGCCCGCCGCCCTCTCGTGCGCGCGATCGATGGTCGGCCGTCGTCAAGTCGCCATCGGATCGTGCCGATGTCCTGATGGTGGCGTCGCGCGGCCCGACCGACCTCGTGCGTCGCCCCATCGACCAGCACGGAAGGGATAGCGTCGACATCATGCGGGACGACAACCCCTGGAAGCCACCGTCCGACGGCACCGACGACGCCGCTCAGCCCGACGGCTTCGACACCGCCGCCGCCACCGACGGCGCCCCGGCCACCGACCTCGCGCCGCAGCTGACGGCCACGGAACCGCCGTCGCCCTGGGCGCCGGGCGGATCGGCCGATGCCGCGCAACCGGTCGCGCCCGCTCATGTCCCGCCCGTGCCGACCGGCACGCCGACATCGCCACCGTCGCCACCACCGCCGCCGCCCGGCTTGCACCCCGTGGACGGTGGCATGCCGCCTCCGCCCGGATTCGTGCCCGGCGAGGTCGTGGCCGACCCGGCACCACCGCGGCCCTCGCGGTCGAGGTGGCTCGTCGGCGGTGCCGTCGCCTCGGTGGTCGCCGTGGGTGGCGCCGGGATCTTCGCGGTCGCGAACCTCACCGGTGCGACCGAGGGCGGATCGTCGACGCCTGCCGACCTGGGTGTCGAGCTCCTCTCGGCGATCGAGAACGAGGATCTGCTCGGCGCGATCGACGTCCTGAGCCCCGGCGAGCGGGACTCGCTCGGCGAGCCGTTCGTCGAAGTCATCGGAGAGCTGACCAGGATCGGGGTGCTCGCCGACGTCGACCTGTCCTCCATCGCCGGCCTCGATGTCGTACTCGACAACGAGTCGGTCCAGGTTCGCGCCACGAACGTGAGCGACATCGCGAACATCGACCTGCGCGCCGATGCGGCGGTCACCGTCGACGGCGCCGAGCTGCCGATCGGCGACCTGATCACCGACAACCTGCCGCCCGAGCTGGCGACCGAGATGCGCGGCACCCGGGTCACCGAGACCGGCGAGATCGACGTCACGCTGACGGCCGTCCTCGAGGACGACCGCTGGTACTTCAGCCTGTTCCACACGATCGCGGAGGCAGGCCGTGGTGCCGTCGAGCCCGGGACGCCGATCCCCGCCGAGGGCATCGGAGCGGTGGGCGCCGACTCGCCGGAGGGTGCCGTCGACCAGCTGCTCGACGCCGTCGAGTCACTCGACCTGCGTCTGCTGATCCAGATGCTCGACCCGGCCGAGGCTGCGGCGCTCCAGCGCTACGCACCGTTGTTCCTCGACGAGGCCGAGGCCGAGATCGCCGGGGCCCCGTTCTTCTGGCAGATCACCGAGCGCGAGTATCGGGTCGAGGGCGGCGGAGACGAGCGCACGGTGTTCGTCGATGCCCTCGCGATCGAAGGTGACTTCGACGGAGAGCGGTTCTCGTTCTCGTACCGCGACGGCTGCACCGTGGTGGACGTCGCCGGCGAGTCGATCGAGCAGTGCGTGGGCCAGCTCGGCGGCGCCGCCGCGATGGAGGAGATGATCGGAGAGGCGCCGGCGATCCGCCGGTTCGTGGAGGTCCTCGATGCGGCGTTCGCCGACATGGATCCGGTCGGGCTCGAGCTCCGCGAGCGCGCCGGCCAGTGGTACGTCAGCCCGATCGCGACGATGACCGACGCGTTGCTCGCCGCGCTGCGGGCGCTCGACCGCGCCGAGGTCGACCAGATCGCCGAGGCGGCGCCGCCGGCGTTCGAGGAGTTCATGGAGCTGCTGTTCGGCGGCTTCGCCGACCTGGGCTCACTGGGCGGCCCGGGCGGCGAGCTCGGCATCCCGCTCGACGAGTTCGACGAGTTCGACGAGTTCGACGAGTTCGACGATCCGGGCGCCGTGCCCACCGACGAGTTCCCCGACGCGTACGAGTGCTACGACGTGCGCGACGCGACGGAGGCCGGTGTGTGCTTCGAGCGGTACGTCGTGCAGGGCGCGCTCGAGCTCTGGGAGGTTCCCGTCGAACTGCGGTTCCCCCAGTGCGGGTACGCCGACCTGTCGTGGAGCGGCGATCTCTACACGCTGCCCGACGATCAGTTCATCGCCGCCGCCGAGCAGGCCCGGCCGTGCTTCCTCGACCTCCTCGAGCGCGGTGCGGTCGAGGCGTGGGAGCTGCCGACCGAGATCACGCACCTCGAGTGCTTCGAGGGGCGCAACTGGTACAACGTCTTCGACGACACACCGTACGACGACCGCTACTACGACTGCATCGGGCGGCCCTACGACGGCGCCGGCGAGACCTGATCGCCGACCGCACCTCGCTCAGGCGAGGGCGGCGTCGATCAGCGAGTCGAGCAGTTCCTCGTCGGCGGCGCCGAACAGCGTCTGCACCTCGCCGTCGGGGAAGATGATCGCGAACGCCGGCTGGGTGGGGACGCCGAACCGGGCGAAGATCGCACCGTCAGGATCGCTGATCTGGGGGAACGAGAGGGCGTACTCGTCGATGAAGCCCTGGAATTCTGCGTCGGTCGCGCTCCAGGCGACGCCGACGAACTCGGCCTGTCCGGCCCAACGCTGCGCTGCCGCCTCGACCGAGGCGGCTTCCCGGTTGCAGGTGATTCACCACGGCGCCCAGAACCACAGCAGCACGGGCCGCCCGGCCAGCGCACCGAGCTCGATCTCGCCACCGCCGACGAGCGGGGCGCTCAACTGCAGCGCCTCGGGAACGTCGACGTTCGGCGGCGCGGTGGCCTCGGCCGGCGCCGCCGAGGCTGACGCCGGGGGTTCGGTCGGGCTCGGGGCGACGGCGTCGCCGGGCGCCGGATCGGCGGTCCCGCCGCATGCCGCGAGGATCGCGGCGAGGCAGACGGGCAGGAGACGGCGCAGCACGGTGGGCGACCCTACCGGCAGCGGTCCGCCGGGGCGGCGCACGACGCGGGCGTTTCCGGAACGTTTCGTCGTCCGATCGTTCAGTCGGAGTAAGGCGGGAAGCTGCCCCAGTCGAGCTCGTCCGGTGTGATGTCGTCGGCCGTGTCGGCTCCGATCCGGCGTTCGACCAGTGGCATCGCCTGCCCATAGCGGCGACGGTCCCGGTCCGACACGAAGGTGCTCGGCGGCAGTCGCCGGTCGAACGAGGCGGTGTAGGCCTGGCTGCCCTTCGCCACCGCATCCCACGCACCCGACCAGCCGATCCCGGTCATCCCCATGACGTCACGCGCCGCCGTGGCGAGATGTGTCGGGCCCGAGCGCGGCGGTGAGCGATGTCGCCGCACTGCTCTCACGAATCCCAGGAATCGGTGCATCCGCCCAACCTTCCGTGCCACCCGACGGTACCAGGGACGGAACGTACCGACCCGTCGGGAGATAGCCTGCCGCAGCCATGCGGACCCGAACCCTGCTCGCGCTCGCGCTCGGCTGCGCGGTCGCCATCATGGTCGCCGGTGCCGTGTTCCTCCTGCAGCTCGCCGGACGGGACGATCCGCCGCCGCCCGCCCCGTTCGGCGAGCCCGTGATGGTCGGCGACATGGCCGTGACCGTGCTCCACGTGACCGAGCGCGACGGTCGGCTCTCGATCGAGGTGCGTCTCGGCGGCGTCGACGACGCCGACGGCGGCACCGCGTTCCGACTCATCGCGTCGGGGCGCCCGGCCCCGCCGATCGCTCCCGTCGACGGCGAGCCCTGCGCGGCGACGGCCGTGGCACCTGCGAACTGCTTCCTCGCGTTCGACGTGTCGGGCGCCGACGGCAGGTCGCGAGTGCTCTTCTACGACCGAGGCGACGACCAGGCGCGATGGCTCGCCGAGGACGATACGGTGGCGTCTCGTGAGTGACGCGTTCGACCTGGTCGTGATCGGCGGCGGGCCCGGCGGCTACGCCGCCGCCCTGTACGGGGCCTCGGCGGGGCTGTCGGTCGCCCTGGTCGAGAAGGACGCACTCGGCGGCACCTGCCTGAACCGCGGGTGCATCCCCGCGAAGGCGTTCCTCGAGACCGCAGCCGTCAAGCGCCACGTCGAGCACAGCGCCGACTTCGGCATCAACTCCAGCGAACCGACCGTCGACTTCGCCGTCACCCAGGCCCGCAAGCAGAAGATCGTCGCCGGGCTGGTGAACGGCATCGCGGCGATGTGCAAGGGTCGCAAGGTCGAGGTGTTCAACGGGGTCGGGTCGCTCGGCGCCGACCGCAACGTGACGGTCACGATGGCGGACGGGAGTTCGGCGACGATCCGCGGTGAACACGTCATCCTCGCGACCGGATCGGTGCCGCGCCTGATCCCCAACTTCGAGCGCGGTGGCCCGATCATGACGAGCGACGAGGTGCTCGACCTCGAGCACGTGCCTGCTCGCGTCGTGGTCATCGGCGGTGGCGCGATCGGGTGCGAGTTCGCGTCGACGTTCGCCGATCTCGGTGCCCAGGTGACGATCCTCGAGGGCCTGCCGAAGATCCTTCCCGGTCTCGACGCCGACGTCGCGAACGTCGTCGTCCGCAGCTTCAAGAAGAAGCAGATCGACATCCGTACCGGCGTGATGGTGACCGGTCACACGCCGAATGGCGACGGCGGAACCGCGGTGCACTTCGGTGACGGCGAGTCGGTCGAGGTCGATGCGTGCATCGTCTCGGTCGGTCGGCGCCCGTTCGCCGATCAGCTCGGGCTCGACGGCACCGGCGTGCAGGTCGACGGTCGGGGGTTCGTCGTCGTCGACGAGTTCTGCCGGACCGGCGAGCAGGGCGTCTACGCGATCGGCGACCTGATCGACACCCCTCAACTCGCGCATGTCGGCTACGCCGAGGCGATCCTGGTCGTGAAGCACCTGCTCGGCGAGTCGCCGATGCCGGTCGCGTACGACCGGGTGCCGTGGGCGATCTACTGCCACCCCGAGGTCGCGTTCGCCGGGCCGGGCGAGGACGCGTGCAAGGAGGCCGGCATCGACGTCGTCGTCGGCAAGCACCCGTTCAAGTTCAACAGTCGAGCCCAGATCGTCGGGGAGACCGACGGCATGGTGAAGGTGATCGCCCGCCGGAACGCCGACGGCACGGCCGGTCAGGTGCTCGGCGTCCACATGGTCGGTCCGTGGGTGACCGAGCAGCTGGCGGGTGGTTATCTGGCCGTCAACTGGGAGGCGACGGTGGCCGAGGTCGCCGAGTTCATCCAGCCACATCCGAGCATGAGCGAGCTCTTCGGTGAGACGATGTTGTCGCTCACCGGCCGAAACTTCAACGGCTGACCCGGCGCGACCATGATCACGACGATTCGCACGACAACGACCGGCACGACACCAGAGGAGCAGACCTTCCGACATGGCTGACGTCACCCTTCCCCAGCTCGGCGAGACCGTCACCGAGGGAACGATCACGCAGTGGTTCAAGCAGGTCGGCGACACCGTCGCCGCGGACGAGCCGCTGTTCGAGGTCTCGACCGACAAGGTCGACACCGAGGTGCCGTCGCCCGTTGCGGGCGTCCTGACCGAGATCCGTGCCGCCGAGGGCGACACGATCGACGTCGGTACCGTCGTCGCCGACGTCGGCGACGCGGCGGCGGCTCCGGCCGCCGAGCCCGCCGCGCCGGCGCCCGAGCCCGCCGCAGAGCCCGCGCCCGAACCGGCCGAGGCGCCCGAGCCCGCCGCCGAGCCTGCGCCCGAACCGGCCGAGGCGCCTGCGCCGGCTCCGGCACCCGGTCCCGAGCCCGCGGCCGCGCAGCCTGCGCCGGCACCCGAGCCCGCGCCTCCGGCGCCGCAGGCTGTACCCCCGCCGGCGGCCGAGCCGGCGGCACAGCCCGCTCCGATGGCGACGGCGGGCGACCATCGTCTGCTGTCGCCGGTCGTGCGGCGCCTCGTGAACGAGCACGGGATCGACCCTGACCGGATCACCGGCACCGGGCCGGGCGGGCGCATCACCCGCGAGGACGTGCTCGACTTCATCGACGCCGGTGGTGGTGCGGCCGCCGAGCCCGCTCCCGCTCCGGCACCCGAGCCCGCGCCGGCGCCTGCTCCCGCTCCTGCTCCCGAGCCCGCGCCGGCGCCTGCTCCCGCTCCTGCAGCTGCTCCCGCCCCGGCTGCTGCTCCGGCTCCGGCTGCTGCTCC
>JBFHJC010000102.1:0-11079 GCA_041596155.1 Ilumatobacter sp.
CGACCTGTCTTGGCGGATCGACCCCGACGGCTCGCTGGGGGTGCGCAAGTACTTCGAGAGCGAGCAGCGTCCCGGCACGCCCGTCGGCATCGACGAGTACTACACCAAGTTGTTCGAAGGCATCCCCGGCCTCGTCGTCGACGCCGCAGCGGCGGGCCAGACCACGCTCGAGTTCATGCGCGACCGGGGCGCGTACGCCGTGCCGGGCGACACGATCAAGCCGTACGAGCGACCGGTCGACCCGGCGGCCGTCGACGGCTGCACGCGCGACGAGTCGGGCGTGTACCGCAAACCGGGCACGCCGGGCACCTGGGACGGGTCCGACGAGACGCTCGACGCGCTCAAGCTCGCCAAGCTCGGTGACGGTTCGCCGGCGATCGAGATCGACGGCGAACTGAAGGAGGGCTTCCTCACCCCGTCGAAGAAGCTCGAGCTGTTCTCGACCACCCTGAAGGACTGGGGTTGGCCCGAGTACGCCACGCCGACCTGGATCCCGTCCCACGTCCACTGGGAAGACCTCGACCTGGCGGGCAGCGAGCGCATCCTCCTTCCGACGTTCCGGATCCCGACGCTCATCCACACCCGCTCCGGCAACTCCAAGTGGTTGAACGAGATCAGCCACCGCCACCCGCTCTGGATCCACCCGTCCGACGCCGAGCAGCTCGGCATCGAGGAGAACGGGTTGGTGCGCATCACGACCCGCATCGGGCACTTCGTCATCTCGGCGTGGCGCACCGAGGGCATCCGCCCCGGGGTCGTCGCGGCGTCGCACCACATGGGTCGCTGGCGCGTCGAGGAGGACGCCGCCCGGTCCTGGAGCGCCGGCAAAGCCCGCATCGAGAACGACGGAACGAGCTGGAAGCTCGTGCGCGAGCACGGCATGGAAAATTGGGAGTCGAGCGACCCCGACACCCAGCGGATCTGGTGGAAGGACACCGGCGTGCACCAGAACCTCACGTTCGCCGTCCAGCCCGACCCGATCTCGGGCATGCAGTGCTGGCACCAGCGGGTTCGGGTCACGCCGGCCGAACCGGGCGACCGGTACGGCGACGTGGCGGTCGACACCGCCGACTCGCGCGCGGCGTACCTCGACTGGCTCACCAAGACCCGCCCGGCGCCGGGCCCCGGTGGGCTGCGCCGCCCCCTGTGGTACGCCCGCCCCCTCAAGCCCGAACCGAGCGCCTACCGCTGCGAGTCGTGACCCGGCGGCGTCTCGGCGGCGCGCCCGATGACCAGGTGCGCAGCATCGGCACGCTAAGGTCCGGACCAGGATCCTCGCCGTCGCGAAGCCTGAAGGACGACCCCCGATGACAATCCCCGGACAGTTCGAGGCGGAGGCCAGAACGCTCGACCGCAACGCCCAGCTCCCCCTGTGGGCCCAGCTCGAGCACGAGCTCCGGCGGCGTATGGAGCTCGGCCACTTCGACGACCGGTTCCCGACCGACCGCGAGCTGATGGAGGTCTACGGCGTCAGCCGTCACACCGCCCGTCACGCGGTCAGCCAGCTCGGAGCCGACGGGATCGTGCGGCGGGCCCGCGGCGTGGGGACCTCGGTCGATCATCGTACGTTCGAGCGGTCGCTCGGCTCGCTCTACAGCCTCTTCCAGGTCGTGGAGGAGTCCGGGGTCCAGCAGCGCAGCGAGGTCCGCGCCCTCGAGTGGGTCACCGACGCAGCGGCCGCCGAGCACCTCGGTCTCGAGCACGACGCCCAGCTCGTGTTCATCGATCGGGTGCGCTACGCCGGTTCCGAGCCGCTGGCGATCGATCGCATCTGGCTGCCGGCGGCGATCGGCGGCGACCTGCTCCACGCCGACTTCACCCACACCTCGCTCTACAACGAGCTCGAGCGCACGATCGGCAAGCGGCCGAACGAAGGCTGGGAGCGGATCTGCCCGGCCATCCCGACCGACGACGAGCGCATCTGCCTCGGACTCAGCGACGGTGAGGCCGTCTTCTCGATCCAGCGCCTCGGCACGTTCAACGGTGAGCCGCTCGAGTGGCGTACCACGACCATCCGCGGCGACCGGTTCACGTTCGTCGCCGACTGGTCGGCTGGGCAGCGCAACGAGCTGCGCTTCCAGATGATCGGCGGTTGACGAGGCCATGGCCGGGCTCCATCCCGACCTCGCCCACGTGGCACCGCTGCTCGGCGCCTGGAGCGGCACCGGGCGCGGCGAGTACCCGACGATCGACCCGTTCGAGTACGCCGAGACGGTCACGTTCGGCCATGTCGGCAAGCCGTTCCTGAGCTATCAGCAGCGCACCCGCTCCCTCGGCCCGCCCGGCCACCCCGCCCAGCCCATGCACGCCGAGACGGGCTACTGGCGGTTCCCGGCGCCCGGTTGCGTCGAGATCGTGCTCAGCCACCCGACCGGTGTCGTGGAGATCGAAGAAGGCGTCATCAGACTGGCGCTCGACGGCGCGATCACGATCGAGTTGCGAACCTCGTCGGTGGGTCTGTCGTCCACCGCCAAGCAGGTCACCGCACTCGAACGCACCGTTCGAGTCATCGGCGACGTCATGGAGTACGAGGTGCGGATGGCGGCCGTCGGCATCCCGATGCGCCACCACCTCGCGGCGCGCCTCGAGCGCGAGCCGACCGACTGAGCCGCTCCCGCCATGCCTGCCTACGCTGCAGGCATGGCTCCTTCGTCCCCCCACTCCGTCGTCATCGTCGACGCGCTCCGCACCCCGATCGGTCGGCGCGGCGGCGGACTGTCGTCGCTCCACCCCGTCGAGGCGCTGGCCTGCGTCCAGCGCGCGCTGATCGAGCGCTCCGGCATCGACCCGGGTGTGGTCGACCAGGTCGTCGGCGGGTGCGTCAGCCAGGTCGGCGAGCAGAGCTTCAACGTCACGCGCACGGCCTGGCTCACGGCCGGATTACCGCTCGAGACGGCGGCCACCACCGTCGACACCCAGTGCGGGTCGAGCCAGCAGGCGACCAACCTCGCCACGTCGCTCATCGGCTCCGGCGTCGTCGACGTTGCGGTCGCCTGCGGGGTCGAGCTGATGAGCCGCATCCCGATCGGCGCCAACTCGTCGCGCAAGCTCGGTCTCGGTGTGCCGATCCCGCAGGGTTACTTCGCCCACTACGAGTTCACCTCGCAGTTCGAGGGCGCCGAGCGGATCGCCGACAAGTGGGGGATCTCCCGCGACGACGCCGACGCGTTCGGGCTCGCGTCGCAACAGCGCGCCCGGCGCGCCTGGGACGAGGGTCGCTTCGACGGCCAGTGCGTCCCGATCGAGGCACCCGACCTCGACGAAGAGGGTGAGCCCCTCGACTCCCACCACGTCGTCCGGCGCGACGAAGGCCTGCGCGACACGTCGCTCGAGAAGCTCGCCCAACTGAAGCCGGTCGCGCGCGAAGACGGCGTCCACACGGCGGGCAATTCGTCGCAGATCTCCGATGGTGCTGCGGCGGTGCTGATGATGACCGAGGACAAAGCCGCCGCCCTCGGCCTGACCCCGCTCGCGCGGATCGTCGACACCTGCCTCGTCGGCGTCGACCCGGTGCTCATGCTCACCGGGCCGATGGACGCGACGAGCCGCCTGCTCGAACGCAACGACCTCGCCGTCGACGACATCGACCTGTTCGAGATCAACGAGGCCTTCGCATCGGTGGTCCTGGCCTGGGCGAAGGAGATCGGCGCCGACCTCGACAAGACGAACCCGAACGGCGGCGCGATCGCGCTCGGTCATCCGCTCGGGGCGACCGGCGCGTTCTTGATGACCAAAGCCCTGTACGAGCTCGAGCGCACGCAGGGTCGCTACGGCCTGGTGTCGATGTGCTGCGGCGGTGGCCTCGGCACCGGCACCCTGGTCGAGCGCGTCTGACGCGCGCCCGACCGCGACACGCCGACGCTAGAACGGTGCTCGTGCGCCGTCGCCTCCTGCTCGCGTTCGCCGTGCTGGCGCCGGCCGGCTGCGACAGCACAGAACGGATTGCGTCGCCCACCACCGGCTTGCTCGACCCCGACGCCGAGGTCGAGTTCGTGGTCGACGGCGACACGATCGACGTGCTCGTCGACGGACGCGAGGAGCGCGTGCGCCTGACCGGCATCGACACGCCCGAGCTCGCGCACGCGGCGAGCGGCGACCGGCCGGCGACCGCCGGCGAGTGCTTCGCCGACGAGGCGCGTGCCTTCGTGCAGGAGCTCCTGCCGGTCGGCACACCGGTACGCCTCGAGCGCGACGTGGTCGGCCGCGACGACTACGGACGCGTCCTCGCCTACGTGTACCGCGCCGGCGACGGCGTCTTCGTGAACTACGAGATCGTCCGCCAGGGATTCGCCCAGCCGCTCACGATCCCGCCCAACGTCACCTTCTCCGAGCTGTTCGTCCAGGCCGCCCGCGACGCGGAGGCAGCCGACGCGGGCCTCTGGGCGGCGTGCCGACCGCCCACCGGCGGGTAGGTTCTGCCGAGTGAGCACGCTCGCCGAACGGTTGGGTCACACCGCTGACGCCAAGCTCGTGATCCTCTCGTGCGACGACCTCGGCAGCTGCCACGCCGCCAACGTGGGCGTGTTCCAGGCCATTCGCGACGGGCAGGCCACGTGCGCCTCGCTGATGGTGCCGGCGCCATGGGCGCGCCACGCGGCCGGGCTCTACGACCCGGACGACGACATCGGTGTCCATCTCACCCTCAACGCCGAGCACGAGTGCTACCGCTGGGGGCCCGTCACCCACGCGCCGTCGCTCCTGTCGGGCGACGGCGGGTTCCCGCGCAGCATCGACGACCTCTGGGAGCACGCCGACCCCGACGAGGTGCACCGCGAGTTGCGGGCGCAGATCACCCGGGCCGAGGCGTGGGGCATCGACGTCACCCACCTCGCACCCCACTTGACCGCGATCACCCTGCGCCCCGAGTTCTTCGACGTCTACCTCGAGCTGGCCGTCGAGTTCGCGCTGCCGATCCGGCTGCCGTCCACGATCACGGCGGAAGCGGCTGGGTTCCCGTTCCGCAAGCTGGCGGCCGACGAGGGTGTCGTGTTCCCCGACCACTTCGACCACGACTGGCGTGCCGGATCCCGCGAGCGCGTCACACGCGCGCTGCGCGCACTGGAGCCGGGCGTCACCGAACTGCACGTCCAGCCGGCGATCGACACACCGGAGGTGCGGGCGCTCACGACCGCCGCCGAGCAGTGGATCGACGACCACGTGTTCGTCACCCGCGATCCGACGCTGCCGGCGCTGATCGACGAAGCGGGTGCCACGCTGATCGGGTATCGCGACCTCAGGACTGCGATGCGATCCGGCTGAGCTCGGCGGTCGCCTCGCCCGACCGCAGGAGCGCGAACAGGGCGCCGCTCGGGCCGGCCGCCTTGAGCCGACCGCGCATGAACTCGACGGTCGCGTCGAATCCGGACTCGTTCGCCACGGCGATCGGGACGCTGAGCACCAGCTCGGCGTCGTCGGGCCCCTCGACCCGTTCGTCGCGCTTGGCGACGACGACTCGGTACTGAACACTCACGACGCCGCCTCGACCCGATCGGGCCAGGTCACGTCGACCCCGGCGAAGAGGTCGTCCTCCAACGCGTCGCCCGCATCGCGGTCGGGGACGGCGCCCACGCGCGAGCGCGCCAGGATCCAGTCCTCCCACGGATAGATGGCGCGCAGCTCGTCGTCGGACAGACCGAACCAGAACGCCGCCGTCGGATCGACCTGGGTGGCGTGGGCGAGCAGCGACTGGGTGCGCGCCCAGATGAAGTCGCCGACGTCGATGTGGGTCGTCACCCGGTGGTCGTTGTCGGGTCGCTCGAACCACTTCTCGTCGAACGGCGACTCGCCGCGATGCTTGAGCAGCCCCTCGTGGACGGCGACGAGCCGGCGGCGGCTCCACGTGGTGTAGTACAGCTTCGACGGCTGGAACGGAGATCCAGCGTCGGGATACCACGCCGGGTCCGCGGCCCGGTCGAAGGCGAGCAGCGAGATGTCGTGCACCTTCAGGTGATCGGGATGCGGGTAGCCCTGCTGGTCGTCGTTGTAGGTGATGATGACGTGCGGCCGTTCGCGCCGGATCACACGGACGAGGCGACCGACCGCCTCGTCGGTGTCGGCTCGATGGAAGCACTCGGGATGTTCGTTCGCCTCGGAGTCGGGCATGCCCGAATCGCGGTACCCGAGCATCACGACCTCGTCGAAACCGATCACCGCCGCCGATCTCGCCAGCTCGTCGGCTCGCATCGAACCGACGAGCGCCCGCTCCTCGTCAGGGGTCAACCCGTGGAACGGCTGTCCGGGTTCGCGCAGCGTCGGGTTCTGCAGATCGCCCTCCTCACCTCCGGTACAGCACACGAGGATCGTCCGAGCGCCGAGCGCGTGGTACTTGGCCAACGTGGGCGCGCCCTTCGATGCCTCGTCGTCGGGGTGGGCGTGCACCGTGAGGATGGTCGGCACGGTGGTCATCACCGCAGCACGCTACCGCTCTCGCGCGGACGGTCGGCGTCCGAGCGGCGACCGGATCCATCGCTACGCTCGGTCCGTGACCACGCGCAGGCTCACCGCCGCCCTCCTGCTCGGCCTCGTCGCGAGTGCCTGCTCGAGCGACGGTCGGACGCTGCGCGACCCGGTCTTCCCGCTCCCCGCCACCACCACGACCACGCTCCCCGCAGAGGAGATCGTGCTCCCGTCGATGCGTCTCGTCGCGCCATGGCCCGACGGCGGGGAGCTCCCCGCCCGCCACACCTGCGACGACGCCGACGTGTCGCCGGCGTTGAGCTGGGTCGACGTGCCACCCGACGCCGTCGAGCTCGCCCTGACCGTGACCGAGCCGGTGGCCGGCGGCGAGGTCTTCTGGGTGGTGTACGGGATCTCACCGGCGACCACCGGGCTCGTCGAGGGGGAGGTACCGGCCGAGGCGTACGTCTGGCCGAACTCCGCCGGTGTGACGGGCTGGACCGGACCGTGCCCGCCAGAGGGGTCGGCAGCCGTGTTCCAATTCACGCTCCACGCGCTCAACCAACAGCTGGAGGTTGCCGATGATGCCTCTGCAACGGAGGTGATCGCACAACTCGCGGCCACCGCCATCGACCAGAGCTCCGTGTCGGGGTCGTACGCCCGCGACACCTGACCACCAACGACCACACGAGGAACCACGACACGTGAGGGCCACGCCATGATCCCGGAGAACGCCACCGCCTCCGGGTCGAGCGCGGCTCCCCTCGCCGGGCTGACGGTGCCGCTGCACGACCAGACGGCGGCGATGGAGGATCTGTTGGCTGCCGCCGGGTACGCCACCGTGGTGATCGGTGTCGACGGCACGGTCCTCGACATGAACGAGACCGGGAGCGAGCTGTTCGGCGCCGACCGGGCCCAGGTGGGCGGCGACGGACGCGAGCTCCTTCGCAACGTGCTCGACCAGCTCCCCCAGCGCCTGCTCACCGACCCCGAGGGGGGCGCGTGGCGCGGCGAGATCGACCTCGCCCATCCCCCGATGCCGGCGGCGATCCACGACACCACGGTGCTCGTCCGGCACGACCCGCGCTCGCCGGCGGGTGGTTTCGTCGCGGTCATGTGCCGGGACGTCACGATCGAGCGGCAGCGGGTCGACGAGATGCGACACCTGCTCGAGCACGACGCGACGACCGGACTCTTGAACCGTCAGGCCGCACTCCAGCGGGTCGCCGACGCGCTCGATCGGCTGGGCGAACGGGCCGGTGAGGTCGCCGTGCTGCTCATCGACGTCGACCGCCTCCGCGACGTCAACGACGCGCTCGGCCACGACATCGGCGACCGCCTGCTGGCATCGACCGCCCGCCGCCTCACGACCGCCGTTCGCCCCGACGACGTCGTCGCCCGGATCGGCGGCGACGAGTTCCTCGTGTTGTGCGAGTCGGTGACCGACTCGACGGTCGCGATGGAGCTCGCCGACCGAATCCGTCGCAACCTGACCGGACGCCTGACGATCCGCCAGCTCGAGCTCGACGTCTCCGTCAGCGTCGGCGTCGCACTCACCGATCAGAGCGCCCGCCAGACCGCGTCCCCCGACGGCGCGATCCAGATCGTGTCGCACGCCGACACCGCGGTGCACGCCGCGAAGAAGGCGGGGCGCGCTCGGACGGCCTTGTTCACGCCGCAGCTCCGCAATCGCGCCAAGGTGCGCACCGAGCTGGCAGCGGCTCTCTCGAAAGCGCTGCGCGACGGTGAGCTCCACCTCGAGTACCAGCCGATCTTCTCGGCGGTGTCCGAGCGCGCCGAGGCCGCTGAAGCCTTGCTCCGGTGGTCGCACCCGACTCGCGGCGAGGTCACCGCCGGCGAGTTCGTCCCGATCGCCGAGGAGACGGGCGTCATCGTGCCGATCGGCGACTGGGTGCTCGAGCAGGCCTGCGCGACGGCGCGCCACTGGATCGATCACGGTGTGGTCGGCGAACGCTTCGCCGTCCACGTCAACGTCTCCCGTCTGCAGCTCGCTTCTCCGTCGTTCGTGAACCGGGTGGTCGACCTGCTGCGCGACTACCGCCTGCGGCCACGCCAGCTCGTGTTCGAGGTTCGCGAGACGACGCTGTTGGGCGCCGACGCCGACGAGGTCGTCCGTTCGGTTCGGGCGCTGCGCCGCGTCGGCGTGCGCGTCGCGCTCGACAATTTCGGCACCGGCTCGAACGCCTTGTCGCTCATGACCGACATCGGCGCCGACGTCCTCAAGCTCGACGGCAGCCTCGCCCTCCCGAGCGGATCATCGGAGGCCGACACGCGGGTCGTCCGGGCCTTGGTGCTGCTCGCCCATGCGCTCAACATGGAGGTCGTCGCGGAGCGGGTGACCGGGCTCGAACAGCTGCGACGGCTGCGCGCCGCGGGGTGCGACCTCGTGCAGGGCCACCTCGTCGGCCGGCCCTGTCCGCCCCACGCACTGATCGTCCACATGGATCTGTAGCTGCCTTCGCCGACCGGCGGAGCCGGATCGGCTGCGCCCAGTTCCGATCCAGCGCGGGTGGCCGCGCTTCGCAGGTTGCGGCGAATACGCTCGGGCAGGTGACGCTCCCCCCGCCCCCGGCACCGCGCGCGCCCGACACCGGCGGCGCGGTCGCGTGCTATCGGCCCCCCGACCGCGACGCGGGGCGGAGCTGCACTCGCTGCGGACGGCCCGCGTGCGCCGACTGTCTCGTCCAGGCGACCGTCGGGAGCCACTGCCGCGAGTGCGCGAAGGCCGGCCGGCCCGACCTGCGCACCCGGGCCCGGTTCTGGCACGCGCGCCAGCCGGCGATCGTCACGACGATCCTGATCGCGATCAACCTGGCCGTGTTCGCCTACGTCACCGTGCGCGATCCGCAGAGCCTCGGTGGTGTGCTCACGATCGGCCAGGCCGAGCTCGGCCTGCCGTCGGGGTCGGCGATCGTCGACGGATTCGCCATCCCGTTGCGCGACGGCACGTTCTACGTGAGCGGCACCGGCGAGTGGTACCGGCTCGTCACGTCCGGGTTCGTGCACTTCGGGATCATCCACATCGGTTTCAACATGTACCTGCTGTTCCTGCTCGGCCAGATGCTCGAGCCGCAACTCGGGCGGGTCCGGTACCTGCTCGTGTACGTGGCCGGACTGCTGGGCGGGTCGGCGGGAAGCCTCCTCATCGACCGGGGCGCGGTGAGCGCAGGCGCGTCGGGTGCCGTGTTCGGTCTGATGGGTTTGGCCTTCGTGGGGTACTACCTGCACGGTGCCAACCCGTTGACCACCTGGATCGGCTCGCTGCTCATGCTGAACCTGTTCATCACGTTCCTGATCCCGCGCATCTCCATCGGTGGTCACCTGGGAGGTGCCGCGGCGGGGGCGATCTGCGCTCTGGTGGTCCTCGCACCACGCCACCGGGGCATCCCGCGCTGGGCCACCTACGCTGCCCCGGTCGCGGTCATCGCGATCGCCGCCGTGGTGGCCGCCTCCGTCGTCACGGGCTGAGACGCCTTGAGGAGATCTTGACGAGATCGCCAGGGTGATAACCGACGTGCGAACCTTGGTTCTGCGGGGCGGATTGATTACCGTCGAGGCAGCCACCGAGGGCACCACGACATGACCACACATCTGTTCCGCATCTCGGCCGCCGGACTCTCGTCGGTCACCAAACGACTGCGCCGCCGCCAGTCGACCAGCGGCGCCGGTCGCCGTCCTCACTCCCGGGCGCTCTGCGAAACGGTGTCGCGCGTCGACGATCCCGATGGGCAGGTGCGCATCCTGGCCGTGCGCGGCCTCGTCGGCGACGTCGGCGTGGGCGAGCTGATCCGTCATGTCGCCGACATCGCGCCGGGGCAGCAGGTTCACTTCGAGCTCACGGACGCGATCATCTCGGGGCGGGCCACGATGCGCCGGCTCGGTGTCCTCGCCGACCGCCTCGAGGCACGCGGCGTCGTGGTGAGGGTCGTTGGCGTCGACCCCGACCATCCCGCGCTCCCCCGCTGCCGTTGAGCGTCGCCGACGCACCGCGACCGCGCCGGTAGGGTCGCGCCGATGTCGACCGCGATCGCCGACGCCGACGCCGATCGACGGCGCGGCCTCCGCCGGATGCAGGCGGTCGCCCTCGGGCTCCTGCTGCTCGCCGCCGTCGTGTACGTCGTCGCCGAAGCGGCGGGCGGGCACGGATGGGTCGGCTACGTCCGCGCCTTCTCGGAAGCGGCGATGGTCGGTGCCCTGGCCGACTGGTTCGCCGTCACCGCGCTGTTCCGCCACCCGCTGCGCCTGCCCATCCCGCACACCGCGATCATCCCGAAGCGCAAGGACCAGATCGGTCGCAGCCTCGGCGATTTCGTCGAGAGCAACTTCCTCACCCACGACGTGCTCGGCGAACGGCTCGCCGACGCCGAGATCGGCCGCCGGCTCGGACTGTGGCTGCGCGAACCCGATCACGCCGCACGCGCCAGCGAGGCGCTCGGCGACGCGCTCAAGGGCGTGCTGGAGGTGCTGGACGACCGCGAGGTGCAGCACGGCCTCGAAGGCGTCGTCCGACGGCGAGTGGAAGCGACGCCCGCGTCACCGCTCATCGGCCGGATGATCGATCTGTCGGTGGAGGGTGGCCATCACCAACGCCTGCTCGACGCCGTGCTGGTCGGGCTCCGGGGGTTCCTCGACGACAACCGCACCACATTCCGCGAGCGCCTC
>JBFHJC010000103.1:0-11042 GCA_041596155.1 Ilumatobacter sp.
ACCGACCTCCTCTGCCATCTCGACCGGGAGGGACTGGCCGTGCCGGTGCCCATCCCGACGACCGACAGCCGGCTGTTCGCCGACGGCCTCGTGGTGATGACCTACGTCGAGGGCCGACCACCCGAGACGGAGGACGACTGGCGTCGGGTCGCCGACACGCTGCGGCGTCTGCATGGGCTCACGGCAGGGTGGCAGCAGCGTCCCGGTTGGCGGTCGTCGACCGACCTCTTGCACGCCGACACCGGAACGAAGATCGACCTCGGCGCGATGCCGCCCGAGGGCGTCGCACGGTGCCGGGCGGCTTGGGCGCGACTCGGCGGTCGGGCAACGTGCGTCGTCCACGGTGACCCGAACCCGGCCAAC
Organism: Ilumatobacter sp.; assembly: GCA_041596155.1. Classification (GTDB taxonomy): domain Bacteria; phylum Actinomycetota; class Acidimicrobiia; order Acidimicrobiales; family Ilumatobacteraceae; genus Ilumatobacter. The sequence continues at coordinate 364 of JBFHJC010000103.1, forward strand.
ATCCGCATCACCGTCGATCGGGTTGCCCTGATCGACTGGGACGAGTCGCGCGTCGACGTGCCCGATCTCGACCTCGTGCTGCCCTACAACGCCGCCGATCTCGACGACGCCGCTCACGACATCGCCTCGCAGGCGTCGTCGGCCTGGGAAGCGGCGGTCTGCTGGGACGACGACTACTCGCGCCGGCGGCTCGCCGAGGTCCGGGTGATCTGACGACGTCCGCGGGGGCGACGACCCTCGGCGCGGCCGGAGCGGCAGACCGACCTCAGCAACCGGTGGGATGCTCGTTCGGCGACGGGGGCCGGCGGCCGACGACGCCGAACACCGTGAGCGACATCGCGAATCGGGCCTGGCGCGCCGCGGCGTGGACCGTGTCGACGAACCACTCGTGCCGGTCCGCCGGGAGGCGGCCGGCGTCGACGAGGTCGGTGGCCAGGCTCGCCATCGAGAAGCACCCGTCGGGTGCCGGCGACTCGTCCGGATCCCAGTCGATCCACCGGTGGGTCGCTGCGGTACGGCCGACGATGTCGAGGCCGGCGTCGACGGCGAGGTCGGCGAGTCGCCCGCCGACGTTCGACGGCCGGCCGCGCTCGGTCGTCATGGCATCGCGCACGATGCTGGCGAGGTCGTCGTCACCGACGTCGAGGTCGAACGTCGACCAATCCGTGTCGATGAGCGAGAGCAGGCCTCCCGGGCGCAGCACCCGCACCATCTCGGCCACCGCTGCCCGGGGATCGTCCAACCATTGCAGAGCCCGTTCGGCGCGCACGGCGTCGAAAGCGCCGTCCGGCTCGTCGAGTTCGACGGCGTCGCCGACCTCGAATCGCACCCGACAGACGGCGTCCCCAGCGCGAGATCGCGCCGCGGCGATCATCTCGGTCGAGGCGTCCACGCCGACGACTTCGCCGCCGGCGCCGAGGTCCGCCCCGAGGGCGAGCGCAGCGTCGCCCAGACCACACCCGACGTCCAAGATGCGCTCGCCCCGGGACGGATTCAGCAGCGCCCGTTCCCAGGCGCGCAGCCGGATCGTCGCGCCCCAGCGTCCCGTCGCGTCCATCGTCGCGAGGAGCACCGGGGCGTAGGGGTCGTCGTCGACCAGGCGGTACCCCAGCTCGTGCTCGTCCGGCTCCGGGTCCGCCATCTCTTCGAAGCCAGGACACATCACGGAGGGCGAATCAGCCGTGCCGGCGGACGTACCGCCGCACGGCATCCTCGTCCGGTTGCCCCCAGCCGAGGCAGAAAGGGTGGCCGGCCGGGTCGGCGTACACCTGGTGCCCCTCGGGCGCGGTGAGGTCGTCCGCGGCCTGCAGCAGCCGAGCGCCGAGCTCGATGGCGCGGTCGTGGGCGGCCGCGAAGTCCTCGACGTGCAGATCGAGATGCACCTGCTGCGCCTCGCCGTCCGGCCAATCGGGCGGGACGTGGTCGGGCGCGTACTGCACGCCCATCACCCAACGATCGTCGGCGTCGATGACGTTGTGCCAGTCGTCGTCGGCGAGGACACGACCCCCGAGCATCCCGGCCCAGAACGCACTCTCGGTGGCCAGGTCGGCAGCGTCGAACACGACCACCGTTCGGATGATCTCCACCAGCACACTCTGACAGGTCGCGAGCCGTGGAGCGTTCGCAGCGGTTCGGCTTCGCGATCTCGGCGCTCGCTCGCTCAGTCCGGGCCGGCCGCTACGGCGAAGGCTTGAGCAGGACTCGTTCGTCGTAGCTGATGCCGTGCTCGACGGTGTGGATCGTGCGGTCGGTCACGCGCCAGCCTGCGGCTTCGTAGAAGGCGATCGCCGCCAAGTTCTCGACCCTGGCGTGCAACTCGAACCGCTGGTGGCCGCCGGCGGCGATCATCGCCTCGCCCAGTTCGAGCAGTCGGCGACCGAGGCCCGTCCCCTGGTGGTCGGGGTCGACGAACAGGTGGACGAGGTGGTGCCCGCTGACCGTCACGTGGCCGATCGGCGTCCCGTCGACGACGGCCACACGCGTCTCCATCCCGGACCCCTCACGAAATCGCTCCCGCAGTTGTTGGCGCGTGCCGTCGAGGTCGGGCGGTCCGAACTCGCCCGCACGTAGGTGCGACGCGTACGTGTGCTCGAAGCATCGATGGTGGTACTTCGCGACGAGGTCGGCGTCGTGGAGGCACGCCGCGCGAACCTCGATCGCCTCCATCAGGCCACGGCCGCCGTCGCCAGTTCGCGCAGCTGCGTCACGGCGTGCTCCAGGCCCTCTGGGTCACGGTACAGCGCGCTGCCGGCGATCAACACGTTCGCGCCAGCCTTCGCGGCGCCCTGGATCGTGTCGGGGGAGATGCCGCCGTCGACCTCGAGGTCGACCGTGTCCGACAGGCCGCGCCCATCGATCATCGCCCGCACTTCGGCGATCTTCGACTCCATCGTGGCGATGTACTGCTGGCCGCCGAACCCGGGATTGACCGTCATCACCAGCACCAGGTCGACCAGATCGAGCACGTGCTCGACCGCCGACGCCGGCGTCGCCGGATTGAGCGCCACCGCCGCCGCGGCACCAATCGAGTCGATGTTCGCGAGCGTGCGGTGCAGGTGGGTGCACGCCTCGGCGTGGACGATCAGCCGCGAGCAACCGGCCTCGACGTACTGCTCGGCCATGAGGTCGGGTGTGTACACCATCAGATGGGCCTCGAACGGCACGCTGCAGTGCTTGCGGGCCGCCTTGATCACGTCGGGCCCGAACGTCAGGTTCGGCACGAACTGGCCATCCATGACGTCCCACTGGATGAGGTCGACGCCGGCCGCCTCGAGCGCGGCCACCTCCTCGCCGAGGCGTGCGAAGTCGGCGGGCAGGACGGACGGGGCGATCTGGATCGGGCGGGCCACGCCGTCAGACGCTAGTCAGCGCCGTTGCGTCACTCCTCGCCGTCGTCGTCCCAGCCGTCCCATTCCTCGTCGTCGGCGTCCCACGACTCGTTGCGGGCATCGACGGTGGCCTTCCAGTTCTCGGCCTCGCCTTTCGTCGCGTACGGCCCGAGCATGTGGTCGCCGGGCCCTCGCTCGTCGGCGGGCACCGCCCGCTGCTTCTCGAGATCCCAGTACCACTCGGTCGACGACTCGCTCATGGCGCCAGGATCGCACGGTCCGAGGGCCCCGACAACGCATGGCCGGCGCTCGCTAGCCTCGACCCGATGACCGACGTGCGCCTGCGGCCGGAGCGCTTCGTGGCCGGTGGCGAGGCGCTCGCCCGCGACCCCGACGGCCGCGTGGTGTTCGTCCGCGGTGGCGTGCCCGGCGACGAGGTGGCGGTCGACCCCGTCGAGCAGCACGCCGACTGGCGGCGCGTCGAGGTCAGCGAGGTGCTCGCCGCGTCGCCCGACCGCGTCGAGCCGCCCTGCCCACGTCGGCGCGCCGGCTGCGGTGGCTGCGACTGGCAGCACGTCGCCGTCCCGGCCCAGCTCCCCGCCAAGGCCGAGGTCGTGCGCGACGCCCTGCGCCGCACCGCCCGCCTGCCCGACGCCGACGTGACCGTCGGTGTCGCCGTCCCATCGGAGGGGTATCGCACGACCATTCGCGTCGTCGGCGCCGACGACGGCCGGGCGTCGTATCGCGCCGAGCGCTCGCACGACACGGTCCCCGCCGCCGGGTGCCTCGTGGCGCATCCGCGGTTCCTCCCGATCCTCGACGCCGTGCGACTGACGCCCGGGCTCGAGATGACGCTGCGGACGTCGGTCGCGACCGGCGAGATCACCGCCTGGTACGACCCTGCCGTCGGCGACGTCGTCGGGCTGCCGGCCGGTGTGCGGACCGGCCCGTCGGCACGTCTGGTCGAGGAGGTCGCAGGGCACCGCTTCCAGGTGTCGGCCGGGTCGTTCTTCCAACGCGGTCCGCTCGCGGCCGAGGCGCTCGTCGCCGCCGTCCGGCGGGCCGCGTCCGAGCTCGACGGGGCGGCGAACGTCCTCGACGCCTACGCCGGCGTCGGCCTGTTCGCTGCCACCGTCGCGCCCGCCGCCGCCCACGTCGTCGCGGTCGAGAGCTCGCGGTCGGCCGTCGCCGACTGCCGGGCGAACCTCGCGCGCCGATCGGCACTCGTCGAGCAGATCGAGGTCGGCCGCTGGCGCCCGCGCCCCGGTGAGCCGTTCGACGTGGCGATCGCCGACCCCGCCCGACCCGGCCTCGGCAAGCCCGGCGTCGGCGCTCTCGTCGCCGCCGCAGCGCCGGTGCTCGTGCTCGTCAGTTGCGATCCGGTCTCGATGGCTCGCGACGCGGCGCTGCTGGCAGCCCGCGGCTACCGGCACGCCGGCACGGAGGTGCTCGACCTGTTCCCGCACACCCACCACGTCGAGTGCGTCACCCGCTTCGAACGTCAGGAGCACCCATGATCTCTCCCACCTGCTCCGACGAGGTCGCGGAGGCGCTGTCGACGGGACGTCCGGTCGTCGCTCTCGAGTCGACGATCTTCTCCCACCTCGGCCTGCCGTCGCCCGCCAACCGCGAGGCACTCGACCGTTGCCTGGGCGCCGTGCGCGCCGGGGGAGCGGTGCCGGCGATCACGGCGGTCGTCGACGGTGTCCCCCGCGTCGGCCTCGACGCCACCGAGCACGACATCATCCTCGGCCCGGCCCGCAAGGCCGCCGAGCGCGACCTCCCGGTGGCGATCGCGCAGCGCTGGGACGTCGGTGCCACGACGGTGTCGGCCTCGGTCGCGTTGGCGGCTGCGGCCGGCGTCGCCGTCTTCGCGACCGGCGGCATCGGCGGCGTGCACCGTGGCGCCGAGCTGACCGGCGACGTCAGCGCCGACCTCGACGCCCTGGCGAACCACCCGGTCATCACCGTCTCGGCCGGCGCGAAGGCGTTCCTCGACCTGGCCCGCACCCTCGAGTACCTGGAGACCGTCGGCGTGCCCGTGCTCGGATGGCGACACGACGACTTCCCGGCGTTCTACACCCGTTCCTCCGGGCTGCCCGTGCCGCACCGCGTCGAGACCGCCCGCGAGGTCGTCGCCGTCTATCGCAACCGCGTACGCGAGCGCACGGGCGTGCTCGTGGCCAACCCGATCCCGCCCGAGCACGAGCTCGACGCCGAGCTGCTCGACGCCGTGCTGGCGTCGGCGATCGCCGAGTGCGACGCCGCCGGCATCACCGGCGCCGGCGTCACGCCGTTCGTCCTCGACCGCATCGGCGCGGCCACCGCCGGCCGCAGCGTCCCCGCCAACCTCGCCCTCGCCGAGCACAACGCCGCCGTCGCCGCCGAGATCGCGTCCGAGCTCGGCGCGAGGCCCTGATCAGCCCCAACCGGCGAACGTCCGCTCGACCCGCTCGAGGAACGCGGCGCGGTCGGCCTCGTCCGCGTGGTCGATGTCGTACATCGCGCACCACGTCGTGCGCGCCCGCCACCAGCACATCGACCTGATCGAGCGCATCGCCAAGCGCTTGCCACCCTCGCCCTGCAGCGCGTTCACGAGCTTGGGCGACCCGTGGGTCGTGACGACGGCGAGCCGGCGGATGTTGCGGAGGCGGGGCGACAAGCGATTGCGCCGGTTGACGTCCCAGGCCACGCCTGCGACCCACACGCGGTCGAACCAGCCCTTCAGCATCGCCGGCTGCCCGCTCCACCACGTGGGGTAGACCAGGACGAGCGAGTCGGCCCATCGCAGATCGTCGGTGTAGCCCTGCAGCGTCGGGTCGGAGACACCCGGGTCCCGGTGGGTGCGTCGCTCCTCGGCCGTGAGCGCCGGTTCGAACGACTCGCTGTACAGATCGATCAGGCGCACCTCGTGCCCCGACGCCTTCAGCCCCGTCACGGTGTGATCACGGGCGGCGGAGGCGAACGACTCCGGATCGGGATGGCAATACACCACCAGCGCGCGCGACGTCGGCGGTCGGCTCACAGCCGCGCCAACCCGCGCTCGACCCGATCGAGGAACCGGCGGCGCTTCTCGTCGGCCGCACGGTCCATCGCGTACATCCCGTACCAGCGAACCCTGGTGCGCCAACCGCATGCCATCCGCAAAGTGCGCGTCAACGTTCGCCGGCCGTTGTCGTTGATCAGCCCGACGACGAGGCGCGACGAGCCGGCCGAGCTGATGCCGACGATGTGGCGGACGTTCGTGAGCCCGGGTCGCACGTTCCCCGTGCGCTCGTCGAAGCGGAAGCCGACGTCGGGCACCATGACCCGGTCGAGCCAGCCCTTCAGGATCGCCGGTTGTCCGCTCCACCACGTCGGGTACACGAAGACGATCGACTCGGCCTCCTTGACCAGCCGGGCCTGCTCGGCGACCTGCGGATCGACGATCGGATCCGGGCCGTGGTAGGCCCGGCGCTCCTCGAGCGACATCGCCGCCCGGAAGCCGCTCGCGTAGAGGTCGACGACGTTCACGTCGCGACCGCTTCGCCGCAAGCCCGCCACCGCGGCGCCCGCCGACGCGTGAGTGAAGCTGTCGGGGCACGGGTGCGCGACCAGCACCAGCGCGCGCGGCCGGTCAGCCATGAGCGCCTTCGAGCCGCCGCCGCAGACCGTCGGCGATCGCCGGCCATTCCTCGTCGATGATCGAGTACATCGCCGAGTCGCGCGGGGCCGGCGCCGGCGCGTCGTGGCGCGGCCGATGGTGGCGCAGCACGCCCTCGAACGTGGCGCCGAGCCGCTCGACCGCGATCCGGCTGCGGGTGTTGCGAGCATCGGTGCAGATCGCCACCCGCCAAACGCCCATCGCCTCGAACGCGTGACGCAGCAGGAGCAGCTTCGCCTCGGTGTTGATCGCGGTGCGCTGGGCCGGAGCGGCCAGCCACGTGCCACCGATCTCGATCTCGTCGGCCTCGGCCCGGCCGCGCCACCACCGCGGCTCCATCAGCCGCGTGCACCCGACCGGGTCGCCCGTCGACGCGTGGCACTGCGCGAACGGGAGCACCTCCGCCCGCGACTGGGCGTCGCGCAGCGCGGTGACGTAGTCCGCCGTCTCCTGCGGGCCGTTCGGAACCCACGTGAACTCGTAGGTCGCCCGGTCGATCGCCGCGGCCCGCGCCAGCCCCGGCACGTGGCTGGAGGCGAGCGGTTCCAGCCGTACGTGGCGGCCCGCCAGGGTGACGGGAGCGAGGGGTTCGGGCACCGATGAGAAGCTAGCCGCCTGCCACAATCGAACTCATGCGTGCCATCGTGTGCAGGGAGTACGGCCCGGTCGACGACCTCGAGCTCGCCGACATCCCCGAGCCGGAGCTGCGGCCCGGCACGCTTCGCCTCGGCGTGCTGGCGGCCGGTGTCAACTATGTCGACAACCTCATCGTGAGCGGCCGGTACCAGGTGAAGACGCCGACGCCGTTCGTTCCGGGCTGGGAGTTCGTCGGACGCGTCACCGAGGTGGCGGACGACGTCGCCCGTGACGCACCCCATCTCGCCGTCGGCACCAGGGTCTTGATCGCGACCGGCGCCGGCGGGTTCGCCGAGCAGACGGTGGTACCGGCCCACCTCGCCGTGCCGGTCCCCGAGGCGATCCCCGACGGCGTGGCGGCAACCTTCACCCAGAGCTACATGACGGCGGTCTTCGCGTTGCGCGACCGCGCCGACGCCACGCGCGGCCAGTCGCTGCTCGTGATCGGTGCGGGCAGCGGTGTCGGGCTGGCGGCGGTCGACGTCGGCGCGAGCATGGGCTTGCGCGTGTTCGCCGCCGCCTCGACCGAGGAGAAGCGTCAGCTGGCGATCGACCGCGGGGCGGAGGTCGCCTTCGACGTGCTCACCGACGACATCAAGTCGGAGGTTCGCGAGCTCGTCGCCGCCGAGGGCAAGACGGGCGTCGACCTCGTGTACGACCCGGTGGGCGGCGACGCCGCCGAGACCTGGCTCCGCTCGCTCGGCGAATTCGGGAAGTTCCTCGTGATCGGGTTCGTCGCCGGGATCCCGTCCGTGCCGCTCAACCAGGTGCTCCTGCGCAACCGCAGCGTCGTCGGCGTGGAGTGGGGATCGTGGGCGATGCGCCATCCGAACGACAACGCCGCCCTGCTCGCCGAGGTGATGCGACGCATCGCGGCCGGCGAGCTGCGTCCGGTCGAACCGACCGAGTACCCGCTCGAGCGCACCGCCGACGCGCTGCGCGATCTCGCCGAGCGGAGGGCGTCGGGGAAGCTGGTGATCGTGCCGTGACCCGCGACGAGGCGTCAGCGGGCGATCCGTTCGGGCTGCGCTCGCTCGACGTCGACCGACTGCGCGCCAAGCGCGGTGCCAAGTGGCAGTCCCACCCGAACCGCTGGAGCGCGTGGGTCGCCGACATGGACTTCGACGTCGCGCCCGCGATCTCGGCCGCGCTCGCGGACGTCATCGCACGCAGCGAGCTCGGCTATCCGGCGTGGGGCGGCCCCGGCGCAGTGTCGCCAGCGGCGCCCCTGTTCGCCGAGCGGATGGAGGCGCGCTACGGATGGGCGCCGTCCGTCGACCGGCTGCACGATCTCGTCGACGTCCTCCAGGGCGTGCGCGCCGTCGTCCACCACCGGTCGTCGCCCGGGGACGGGGTCGTGCTGCACCTCCCGGCGTACTACCCATTCCTGCACACCGTCGCCGACATGGGTCGCCGCCTCGTCGCGGTCCACGACGAGCCCGGACACGGGTTCGACTACGACCGCCTCGACCGTGATCTCCACGAGCAACCGGCGAAGGTGTGGATCCTGTGCCACCCGCACAACCCGCTCGGGCGGGTGCTCGAGCGACCCGAGCTCGAACGCATCGCCGAGATCGCCGCCCGTCACGATCTCGTGGTCGTCGCCGACGAGGTGCACGCCGACCTGACGATGCCGGGCGCCTCCCACGTCCCGTTCGCGAGCCTGTCGCCGGACGTCGCGGCTCGGACGGTCACCGTGTCGTCGGCGTCGAAGGCGTTCAACCTGGCCGGGCTGCGCTGGGCGGTCATGCACGCCGGGGACGACGCCACCAACGCAGCCCTCATGGCGCTGCCCGACCACTACCTGGGCGCACCGAACCTGATGGCGGTCACCGCGACGGTCGCCGCCTGGACCGCCGGCGGGGAGTGGCTCGATGCGGTCGTCGACCTCCTGGACGAGAACCGGCAGCGGCTCGTCGACCTGCTCGCGGACCATCTGCCCGCGGCGCGCTACACCCCGCCCGCGGCCACCTATCTCGCGTGGATCGACTGCCGAGCCCTGGAGCTCGGTGACGACCCGGCGACGGTGTTCCGCGAGCGGGGTGTCGAGCTGAGTCCCGGCCGCAAGTTCGGTCCGCCGGGCCTCGGTCATGTGCGGCTCAACCTGGCCACCAGCCCGCACATCCTGGATTCGATGGTGCGAGCGATGGCCGGCTGAGGCGGGTCACTCCTCCTCGCCGCCGTCGTCGGGCTCGCCGTCGAACTCGTCCTGGACGTTGTTGATGTCCTCTTCGACGTCCTGCTCGACATCGTCCTCGATGCCGCCGCCGTCGTCTTCGCAGGCGGTGAGCCCGCCGAGGGCGAGGACGGACGCGGCCAAGAGGGCGGTCGATCGACGGGTGTTGGTCTTCATCGGGGGGTCCTTTCGTTCACGGGTGGGACCCCGCGTGCATGCCCGCCCGGCACACGTTGTGAAACCGTGACGACGCAGATCACCCGAAGGAGCGACGCCCCCGACCATGGCGGTTCCACCCGCTGGTCAGGGGGTCAGGACGGTGGTGTCGGGCCGGAACGTCGACCAGGCGAACCAGAACGTGTCGACGTGCGGGATGGCGGTCAGGCGCTCACCGGCGAGCGGGCCGGCGGTGGCGATGCCCAGCACGCTCCACGTCGAACCGGTCTCCGCGTCGACGAAGCCGCCGTCGGCGTCGGGTTCGAACGTCAAGCTCATGTCGTCGACCTCCGGGACGAAGACGCCCGTGGCGCCGACGTCGCGACCCGACGCGATGTCGGCGGTGTCGAGGGCCGACGAGGTGCCGGCCGACCACCAGGCGACGAACGCGGTGCCGCCGGCCGACCCCGAGACGAGACGGGCGTCCTGCAGCGCCACGAGCGGGATCCCGACGGCTTCGCCACCCTCCTCGAACCCGACGATCCGGGTGAGCGCGGTGTAGCGCCCGTCGACGTCGCCTTCGAAGAGGAACGGGACGCCCTCGACGTCGTCGTACCCCGGGTACGGGTTGCGGCCGTACTCGCGGCGGAACCCGGTGTCGCGGCTCAGCACCAGGCCGTCGGGGTGGGCGGCGCGGAAGTCGCCCCACGCGACCGTCGCGACCGGGAACTTGTCGAGCTCGGAACCCGTCAGCTCGCCGACGACGCCCTGGCCGGTGAAGTGGCTCCACAGCGTCTCGGTCTGGCGGTCGTACATCACGAGCGCCGAGTTCCAGAGCAGGCCCGAGGTGCCGAAGTCGAGCACCCGGTCGCCGAGGCGCCGGTCGTAGGCGACCGCCGAGTTGCACAGCGGGCAGTACGTCACCGAGACGGGGATGCCGGCGACGGTGTCGTTCACGATCTCGTGCCAGGTCATGATCTGGATCGGGTAGGCGCGGGCATCGCCGTCGATCTCGAGCGCCAACACGGGTTCGTTGTCGGCGAGGAAGTCGACGTCGTCGACCCGGTGGAACCGGGGCCGGTCGACCGGCGGGATGCCGTCGGGTGGCGGGCCCCCGCTGCGGATCTCGTCGAGGTCGACGAGCGGGTCAGGCATCCCGCTCGGGATCACGCGCGCCTGCCAGGCCAGGATGCCGGAGGCGTCGACGGCACGCGGTGACGACTCGACCTGGTCGACGGCG
>JBFHJC010000104.1:0-11010 GCA_041596155.1 Ilumatobacter sp.
CGCCGGGTGAGCTCGACGAGCTGACGCGTCGTGATCTCTCCTTCGCCCTCGGCGTTGCTGTGGCGGGTGTAGAGCGCCGGCGCGTCGGGGTGGCGCGGATCGTCCTCCAGGCGCAGCTCGAGCAGATTCTTCTCGACCGTGATGATCCGCTCGCGCGGCGACACCTCGCCCAGCAGTTCGGTCAGCAGGGTCGTCTTGCCCGCCCCGGGCGGGCCGCTCACGAGGACGGTGAAACCGCAGCGGATCATCGCCTGCAACCGGGGCACCAGTCCGATCGGGAACAGGCCACGGCGCGCCAGCCCGTCGAGACCCTCGTGGCGGAGCACGAACCGGCGGATCGCGATCCGGGGGTGGGTGGAGATGCCGTGCTCGGTCCGGCCGCCGAGGACCATAACGACCCGCGACCCGTCGTCGGACTGAAACGTCAGCATCGGCGACTGGGTGTCGAGGCGCCCCTCGCCGGTCCCGGTCATCCGGCGCGCCAGCCGCTTCTGGTAGGCGGTGAGATCGGCCGACGAGTCCCACAGGCGGCCGACGTCGACCTTGCGGCCGTCGCCGTACGTGATCCACGTGGACTCGTGGGAGTTCACGTCGATCTCTTCGACCGTCGGATCGGCCATGTACGGCTCGAGCGGACCGGTGCCGGTGAGCTCGGCGACGACGCGCGAACGGATCTCGCGGTCGGCCACCTCGGACAGCGGCGCGTCGCCCCGGTGCATCCGATCCTGGTTGACGGTGGCGATCTCCTCGCTCAACCATGCGCCGACGAGCAGCTGCTGGCGGCGCGCGTCGCCGGCGAGCGGCGTGTCGCCGTTGCGACCGTCCTGGTGCTCGGCCTCGTCGAGCTCGATCGCCTCGACCAGCCGGGACGCCACGCGGTCGGTGACGAACCTCACCAGAGCGGACCGGTCGTCGGTGGGCACCCGGCCGGTGCTCACCGAACGGCCCTCCAGAGTCCGGCCGCCACCGGATCGAGCGAGCGCTCGACGATGCCGGCGAGATCCGCGGCGGCGCGCATCAGCGGAAGACGTCCGAGACGTCGAGCAGAGACGCCGGTGCGGCCGGCGAGCACCGCGGCGGCGAGGGGGTCGAACGGCAGCCCCACGACCGGGACGGATCCGCCCGATTCCCTCAGGAACCCTTCGATCTCTCCGACATCGAAGGGGTGGGCACCGATGACGGCGACGACGACCGCCGGCGCACCGGCGAGCGCGTCGAGCTGGTCGGCCAGGCGCTGAAGCCGCACGGCGGCGGCGCGCGCCGACTGCTGGGCCTGACGGTGGACGAGCACGGTGACGGCGGCGGCGCCCACGAACGGATGGGCTGCCGGCGCCGGCTGCGGACGACCTGTGTCGGCGACCGTGACGGGCGTGGGCAGGCTGGCCAGCGTGGGGACGAGCGAACGCCCCGCCTCGCCGACGGCTTGCGCGGCCTCGGCAGACCGTGCGGGACCCGGGAGCACCCGAACTCCGGCGTCGGACAGACGGGTGTGCCGCTCGACCTCGGGCCACGCGCCGTCGAGCACCCGTGTGACGACCGTCGACAGCGACGGCGTGACCGGCATGTCGAGCCACGCTGCGATGTCGCCGCCCGACGGGTCGGCTTCGACGAGCACGACGTCGCTGGCGGCCGGCCACGCGGCGACGAGTGCCACTGCCGTCGTGGTGGCGGCGTCCCCGGTGACTGCGACGATGCCCATCAGCCGCCCCCGGCGGCCTCGGCACCGGCGCCGTCGGCGGTGGTTGCGTCGCTCCCCGGATCGAGCAGGACGATGCCGACGTCGTCGGCGTTGACGAGCGCCGCGGCGTCGGACTCCGCGAGCTCGACGGACAGCGCGAACACCCCGGTCACCGAATCCGGTTCGGCACCCCGGGCCACGACGCGGGCCTCCGTGACCAGGCGCGGACGACCGTCCTCGCCCTCGACGACGAGCTGGATGCGGGAGCGCTCGCGCAGGCCGGCCGGCACCGCGGTCGGCCGCACCTCGAGCGCGACGATTGCCGCCCCCGGTGTGACGAGTGGCGTGCTCTGCACGAGCTGCGGCACGATCAGCGTGCCGGAGGCGATGAACGTCCGGGCGTACTGGTTGACGACCAGGCCGATCTGGTCGGCCCTGACGACCGGTACCGACGCGTCGACGTCGACCTCGACGATCCGCAGATCGTCGCTCGTCACGACCGCACCGGCCCGGATGTTCGACACGACCTGCACGACCTCGGTCGTGTCGTCGAGGGACGAGTACACGAGTACGTTGCCGCCGACGGCGACGGCCGCTAGCGCAGCGCCCGCTGCGATCCGTGCGCGCCGGCGCCCGGCGGGGCGGAAGCGACGAGGTGCCGGGGTGGGTCCGGCCGCACCTTCAGCCTCGACGCTGCGACGATCGGTCATCGCCATGCCACGGCCTCCGCGCCTGCGGCGATCGACATGACGACCGCGACCACCGCGCCGGCGACGAGACCGGGCCCGAACGGGACCTCCCGACGGCGCGTGGCGACACCGAAGGTCAGCGTGGCGCCGGATGCGACGCACAGCGCGACCAGCGCCAGCACCGGAGCGAACAGCCCGCACGTCGCCCCGAGGACCGACCCGAGCTTCACGTCCCCGAACCCGAGGGAGCTGGGGGCGACGAGGTGGGCGATCAGGAGGGGCCCCGACAACAGCGCAGCGCCTGCGACGACCGACCAGGCGTCTGCGCCGTGCCCGGTCAAGGCGGAGGCGGCGCCGGCCACCGCGACCGGAACAGCGGCGGCTGCGAGGATCGGGTCGGGCAGGCGTCCGAGACGAGCGTCGACGACCGCCGCCGCAGCCGCCAGTGCAAGGGCGCACGCGAGCGCGGCCGGAGAACCCCAGACAGCTGCGGCGAGGCCGCATGCGACGCCAACGACCACCCATCGGAGCGAGGACGCAGCCGCGTCGGGGCGTGGAAGGGTGAGTGCCTGCATGTGGGTCCCGCCTGCTCGGAGCGCTCGGGGGGTGAACTGTCGAATCATGGTAGGCGCGCGCGCCCGCGGCCCTCGTGGGCGAAGCGAACCGAACCAACTGTGGGGTCGTCGTCACGCCGAAGGGAACATCTGCCGATCGATGCGAAACAATGCGCGAACCCGTCAGGACCGAGGCGACAACGTCCGCCGGATGCGGCACGCTGGTGGCATGAGCGAGACATCCGAGACGTCCACCGAGTCGGCGGGCGACGACCGTGCGGTCCCGTCGCCAGACGAGCTCAAGCTGCGGCTGACGCCGATGCAGTTCCACGTGACCCAGGAGGCCGGCACCGAGCGGCCCTTCACCGGCGAGTACTGGGACACGAAGGATCCCGGCACCTACACGTGCATCGTGTGCGGCGAGGCGCTCTTCGACTCCGACACCAAGTTCGACGCCCACTGCGGGTGGCCGAGCTTCTACCAGGCGCTCGACGGCGACAAGATCGAGTACCTCGAGGACCGCACCCACGGCATGGTGCGCACCGAGGTGCGCTGCAAGAACTGCGGCGCCCATCTCGGCCACGTGTTCCCCGACGGCCCACAGCCGACCGGCAACCGCTACTGCATCAACTCCGCCAGCCTGGACCTCGAGCGCCGATCCTCCAGCTGACCCCCCACGGTTCATGTCGCGCCGAGCACGGCATGCGGTGGTTCAGCGCGACATGAACGAGGAAGCGCCGACCCGCGCGAACCGCGTGCGCGGGCCGGCGCCCTTCCCGGGCGGGCAGGTCAGTCGGCGAGGAACACGGCGAACTGGGAGTCGCCGCAGATGTTCGGGCCGAAGTCCGGGTAGCACCCACCGTCGACGGTGTGGAGCGCCGCGGCGAGCTCGGGCCCGCTCAGCGTCGAAGCCGGACCGTGCGAGCGTACGACGAGGTGGACCTCGGCGGCCATCGCGTCCATCAGACCCATACCGAACAGCACGCCGGACATATCGCCCTCGTTGAGGCGCGCCGACGCGTTGAACCGGCTGCTGCCCGCCACGTGGCCGGCGCCGTAGTGCACCCCAACCTTGGCGAAGTTGTTCCCGAAGATCGCAGCAAGCACCTCGTCCTCGCCGCACCCGTCTTCGCAGGCGCCGGGGTCGTTGAACACGACGAACCACACGGTGGTGGCGTCGCCGACCTTCCAATCGACACCGAGCGGAGTGTCGAAGTCGAAGAGCTCACCGCTGACGCCGGTCTTGATGTTCATCGTCACGCCGCTCGCGTTGCGATGCAGGGTCGCGTGACCGACCTCGTCCATGTCCTCGAACTCGTACACCGTGCTGTGCTGCTTGCCGGCCGCTGCATCGACCGGCGCGGCGCTGGTGAGCGCCAGCCCGACGAGCCCGGCGACGACGGCCGCCGTACGGAGTGTCTTCTGCATGATCTCGTTCCTTTCCGTCGTGGCGACCGCCTTCGACGCCGCCGGTCGGGGCGCACCCGCGCGCCCTTCCCAATCCTCCGATTGCCGGCTCGCCAGGCGCTGTCGAACGACGCACACGCCGGTCACCGATCGCTCGCGTGGCGATCGCGCGTGTGTCGCATGTCGCTTGCCTCCGAGGGATCGATCCTCTACGGTCGAGTTCTCGGCGGGCGCCTGGGGGTGACGGGATGCCCATGACGATCGGAGTACTCGGCGCACTGAGCGTGGTGCGCGACGGTGCGGTGGTCCCGGTCGAGGCGCCGACCCAGCGGAGGGCGCTGATCTACCTGGCCGTGCACGTCGACGAGGTCGTGTCGGTCGACCAACTGGCCGATGCCGTGTGGCACCGCTCCCCGCCCGATGACGTCGCCCACGCCGTGCACTCGCTCGTCTACCGCATCCGTCGCGCGTTCGGCGAGGGTGACGACGCGGTTCGCCGCATCGAGCCGGGCTACCAGCTGATGGTCCGGCGCGAGGCCATCGACGCCTGCGTGTTCACCGATCGGACGCTCGCCGCGCGTCGGATCGCGGCCGACCACCCCGCGGTCGCTCGCGAGATGCTGATCGACGCGCTCGCGCTCTGGCGAGGCGATGCCCTGCTCGACGTGGCCTACGAACCATGGGCCGCGTCGGAGGTTCGCCGCCTGACCGAGATGCGGTTGACCGCGTGCGAGACCCTCGCCGATCTGAACATCGCGCTCGGCGACGCCGACCTCGCCATCGCCGAGCTGTCGTCGTTGACCGAGCGGTTCCCGCTCCGCGAGACGCTCTGGGTGCTGCTCTGGCGCGCGTTGGCGGCCTCGGGCCGTCACGTCGACGTGATCGCCAGCCACCGGCGCGCCCGCGAGCTGCTCGGCGAGCTCGACGTCGTCCCCTCGCCGCAACTCGAGACCGTGGCGTCGACGCTCGCCCACCAAGCGGTCGGCTGACGCGCCCGGGCTCATCGGGCGACCCGTCAGGTCGCGCTCCCTCGTCCGTGCGAGACTCGACCGCATGACAGCGCGCGCCGTCGACTGGGGCGAAGCCGAGTTGCAGCTGACCGACACCGTCAGCGTGCTCGCCGGCGACGACGGCGGGAAGTACCCGTCGGGCAACACGCTCCTCGTGCGCGGTGAGGGCGAGGCCGTCATCATCGACCCGTCCGTCACCGTCGTCGCACGGGGTGGCGCCCCGGTCGCGATCGACGCGGTCATCAACTCCCACAGTCACGAGGACCACATGCCCGGCAACGGGCTGTTCGCCGACGCCCGGGTGCACATCCACCACGATGACCTGCCCGGCGCCCGCTCGCTCGACGGACTGATGGAGGTGTACGGCCTCAGCGGACAGACGCGCGACGACTTTGCGGCCCAGGTGGTCGAGGAGTTCTTCTTCACACCCCGACCCGACGCCGAGGGGTTCGCCGACCGTCACAGCTGGGACCTCGGCCGGGTGCAGATCGACGCGGTCCACCTGCCCGGCCACACGCGCGGTCACTGCGGCTTTCGGATCAGCGGCGGGGTGTTCTTCCTGTCCGACATCGACCTCACCGGGTTCGGCCCCTACTACGGCGACGTGTGGAGCGATCTGGACGACTTCGAGCGCTCACTCGTCCAGATCCGCGACGAGGAGGCGAGGTTCTACGTGACGTTCCACCACAAGGGCGTCATCGAGGGCCGCGAGCGGTTCCTGGAGCTGCTCGACGAGTTCCACGCCGTCATCCCCCGACGGCACGAGGCGATGCTCGACTACCTCGCCGAGCCGCACACGATCGACGAGATGGTGGACCACCGCTTCATCTATCGCCCCCACGTCCAGCACGTCTTCGCCGACAGCGTCGAGCACCGCTGTGCCGTCATGCACGTGCAGCGAATGCTCGAGCGCGGCGAAGCCGCCGAGGTCGAGCCGGGCCGCTACCAGGCCACCTGAGCGCGCCCGCCCGGAACACCGCCGCCAGCTGGGCAGCCGTCGCCAGTGATGTCGAGACCAGCCGACCGCGCCCGCGTGCGTTCGAACGCGAAGCAGCGCAGCACAGCCAGCAGCGCGGCTCGACCGGGCGGGCGCTCCATCAGCGCCGCCACGCGGGAAGCACCGAAGCTAGGAGGAGAACTCCTCGATCATCCGCCAGGCGTCCTGGCTGAGGTGATGGGCGAGATCGTGCAGGGCACGGGCGGTAGCCAGCTCTTCACCGACCTGGGGCACCGTCGGGTCGGCGGGGTTCCGCCGCGACCGACCAACACCCGAGAGGCCGCGATCGCCGGCGTCGAGGTGGGCGACCACTTCGCAGTGATCCTCGTCCTCGACGATCTCCAGCCGCACGTCCCAGTGGCGTGTTGCGGTTGTCATGGCTCCATCGTGCCCGCATTCGACTCGGAGCACCAGGGCCTTCCGCCCCACGCACCGTTCATGTCGCACGCAACCACCGCATGGCGTGGTCAGCGCGACACGAACGAGGCAGGGCGTCAAAGGTTGGCGACGGCGGCCTGGTACTCGGCGATACGGGCCAGGTGCCCGTCCACGTCGGTGTCGCCGGCGCTGTGGGTGGCGATCGCGAGGTGGGTCGCCCCGAGATCGCGCCACTTCTCGGCGTGCGCCTGCCACCGCTCGGGCGTGCCGCCGGCGTACTGCGCCTGGGCATGCACGAGGAAGCCATCCCACGGAAGGCCGGCGTCCTCCCGGATCCGGCGCAGCTCGGCGATGCGTGCGGCGGACTTCTCGTTCGGGCTCCCGAGCGGCACCCACCCGTCACCGAGCCGGGCGCAGCGCTCGATCAGCGCCGGCGCAGACCCGCCGAACAGCACCGGGACCGGCTCGGCCGGGCGAGGCAGGATGCTCGCGTGCTCGAAGCGGTGGAACTCGCCGTCGTAGCTGAACACGTCCTCCGTCCAGAGCCGCCGCATCAGGTCGACCTGCTCGGCCTGGCGCCGTCCACGCGTGTGGAAGTCCTCGTTGAGGGCGTCGTACTCGACGGTGTTCCATCCGACCCCGATCCCGAGCTTGAACCGACCTCCCGAGAGGATCGCCAGCTCGGCGGCTTGCTTGGCGACGAGCACCGTCTGGCGCTGCGGCAGGATCAGGATCGACGTCATCAGGTCGACGTTCGACGTGCACGCGGCGACGAAGCCGAAGAACACCATCGGCTCGTGGAAGGCGGTGTTCGAGTCGTACGGACCCTCGAAGCCGCCCGGACGGTTGCGGTCGACGCCGACGACGTGGTCGTAGATCAGGAGGTGGTCGACGCCGAGCTCTTCGGCGCCCTCCGAGTAGGCCCGGATCGCGCCGGGGTCGGTGCCGATCTCGTGGTGGGGGACGACTGCGCCGATCTGCATGCCGGCATGGCTAGCAGCACGGTCACCACGATCCCGAACTGCCGCCGCCTCCCCCACCGCCGACGCCACCGCCGCCGCTGAAGCCGCCGCCACCGCCGCCGAACCGGCCGCCGCCCCGTCCGCCGCTGCGCCCCGACTCCGATGGCGCGGTCCGCGCCTCGCGCAACGCGGAACCGCCGCGATGGATGATGATCGGCCCGGCTGCGGCGCGTGCGGGCGCCGGCACGTTGGCGCGATCGAGCGCCGCCGACCAGGCGTCCGCTTCGCCGAGCGCCACTGCCCAGCCGCTGTACTCGCGCAGCACACCCTGCTCCCACGCCCACTCGACGTGACGGCCTTCGCTCGCGTGCAGGAACCGCCGGAACGACTCCGCCCTGAGCGCCAGCGCCGAGCCGTGGGCGCTCCGTGCGGGCAGCAGCGTGCGGTAGACGAAGGACGCGACCAACGCGGGGAACACCAGGCCGACGAGTAGGGCCAGCGGCCACGACGAGAACGCCCCCAGGAACGCTGTCAGCGTCGATCCCGACCACAGGACGATGAACACGCCCAGCATGATCAGGCCGAACGGCGAACCACTGGCGCGGGGCCGAAAACCCGATCCGGGCGGGAGGTGCTTCCACCAGCCCGACTCGGCGACGCGGCGACGCAGGGCAGCCCGCAGGCTCGACCAAGCGGCGGCGAAGCGGGCGTCGTACTTCCCGGTGACGTACGGATCGGAGATCGACAAGATCGCGGCGAGGAGCCGCTCGTCGTCGGGGTCGACCGAGTCGCGCTCCGGCCCACCGGCGATCACCAACGTGCCGTCGTCGTCGCTCACCTCGATCGCGCTGCGACCCGCGAGCCCGGACAGCCAGGCCTCGACGGTGTCGTCGTCGACGCGTTCCGTCAGCAGCACCCTCGCCTCCCACGGGTCGATGCCCTTCGGCGGCACGAACTCGATCGTGGCCAGGTCGCCGAGCTCGTCGTCGGGCACGAGGTCGACCGGCGGTGGACCTCCGGACGTGCCCGGAGGCGGCAGGGTGCCGTACGCGGCCTCGGCGACACCGCCGGCGAAGACCTCGTTGCGGCCGCGTCGGCGCGCCCACCGGTAGGTCGCGCCCGCACCGATCGTGCCGAGCCCGCCGACGAGTGCCGCGAGCAGCGCGCGATTCGACGAGCGGCGATCAGGGATCGGGGGCGGGGCGATCGTCGCCGGCTCGGTGACCGCGACGATGTCGCCCCCGACGGACAGCCCGTCGTTGGCCTCGAGCGGTGCGACGACGGCCCGGTACACCGGCGCGTCGCCGGGCTCTCGGACCAGCTCGCAGCCGCCCTCGGCGTCGAGGCCGCCGACGTCGCAGCGGGGGTCTGCCAGCTCGAACCCGGTCACCACCACCTCGAACCGCAGCGTCTCGTCGTCGCCCGGATACACCCCGCCGGGCGGAAACACCAGATCGACGTCGAGGCCGAGCTCGTCGAGTCTTGCGTCAGGGTACGCGTAGCTCAACACGTACCGGTGCTGACCGCTGAACGTCCGGTCCGGGTCGCCGACGCGGATCTCCGTGTAGTCGGGCACGACGTCGACCGCCAGGTCGTCGGCGGCATCGGGCGAATCGGCGACGACGTCGGTCGGGACGCCGAAGTCGTTGGGGATCCGCCGCAGGTAGCCGCGTCGGTCCTCGTCGCCGAAGTCGATGTCGACGTACTCGGTCACCCGCAGCCCGTCGTCGCCGGACGGCGCCACGACGATCGTCTTGGCGTCGAAGCGTTCCGGGTGATCGCCGCCGCCGATCACGCCGGCGCCCGCGAGTGCGGTGGTGCCGCCCACCGCGGCGACGACCGTCGCGTGGCGCAGCTTGGAGACCTTCCCGAGCACGGCGTTCAGTGTTGCCGCTTCAAGAGCCGGGCGGCGACCATCCCGGCGGCGCCAGCTCGAAGCCGGCGAATTCGAACCCGGGTGCGACCACGCACGACACGAGCGTCCAGGCACCGGTGGTGCGAGCCGTCTGCCAGGCACGGGCGGGCACGACGGCTTGCGGGCGTTGGCCGGCCGCCAGGTCGGCACCGAGAGCGTGTGCGACGGGCGCTGCGCCGCCTCCGGCGGCGACCGCGAGCTCGAGCGGCGCTCCCGCGTGATACAGCCAGACCTCGTCGGCGTCGACGCGGTGCCAGTGCGAACGCTCCGCGCCGCGCAGCAGGTAATGGATCGCGGTGCCGACCGCACGACCGGAGGCGTCGCACACGCCACGCCAGGTCTCGCGGTACCACCCGCCCTCGGGATGGCGTTCGAGCTGGAGGGCGGCGATCACGTCGGCGGCGTCCATCGGCCCATCTTCCCACCGACGGGCCCACGCACACGCCGGGCGAAGGCGGGAGCACGGGCCCGGCGGTGACGCCACTCCGCGTCAGAGGTGACGGGCGACGACGACGGTGTCGAGCGCCGTGCGGTCGCCGTCGTCGGTGCGAACCGTCCGCTCGGCAACCTCGGCCCGTTCGATCACCAGCCGGTCACCGATCGCGGCGACGACCTGCTCTGGGGTGGTGAGCACGTCGGCGGAGGGCGGCCCGCCGTAACCGTGCTCGAGGTTGGTCCGGTCGTGCGCGACGAGCACGAACACGCCGCCCGGACTCACGCCGTCGGCGGCGCGTTGCAGGATCGGCGCCAGTTGGTCGTCGGGAAGCTGCAGGTAGGCGATCACCACGAGGTCGAACCGGCCCGGCGCCGGAACGTAGGTGGTCAGGTCGGCGACCTCGCCGACGATCGTCACGCCGCGCGCCTCGGCGAGTCGGCGCGCCTTGTCGATCGCGGCGTCGGAGAAGTCGACCGCCAGCGCCTCCCAGCCGCGCTCGGCGAGCCAGATCGCGTTTCGGCCTTCTCCGGCGGCGAGATCGATCGCTCGGCCCGGCGGCAGGGGCGTGCAGATCTGCTCGACGAACTGGTTGGGGCCGGCCGACCACACCATCTCGCTGGCCTGATACCGCTCGTTCCAGCCGTCGGCGTCCATGCACCGAGCGTACGCTCAACCGACCGCGCCCTCGACAGCTGGCAGGATCGTGAGGTGGGTTCGTCGGTCAGCGGTCCGGTTCGGCGGAGTGCAGTCGCAGCCGTCGCAGCCGCCATGGTCGTGACGTCGACCGCCGTCGTGCTCGGGGCCGTGCCCGCGCGTATCGACCAGGCGGCCGAGGTCAGCACCCGGGCAGAGCGGGGTGAAGCGGTGCAGATCGACGAGCGGTTGCGTCCGACGAGCACGCCGTACCAGCTGCCGACGGCGCCGGGCGTGCGGGCGAGCTGGGGCTCCACCCACAGCTCCTACCCAGCGACCGACGTGTTCGCC
>JBFHJC010000105.1:0-10976 GCA_041596155.1 Ilumatobacter sp.
CCCAGTCGGCCGGCATCGCCAAGGGCGTCATCAACGACGTCATCGTGGTCCCCTTCAACGATCCCGACGCCCTCGACCGGGCGCTCGCCGGTGGCGATGTCGCCTGCTTCATCGTCGAGCCGGTGATGGAGAACATCGGCATCTGCCTGCCCGACGACGGCTACCTGCAGGCGGTACGCGAGATCTGCGACCGGCACGGCACGCTCCTCATCTTCGACGAGGTCAAGACCGGCATCACCGCCGGCTACGGCGGCGCCACCAACCAGCTCGGCGTGCGCCCCGACCTGATCGCCCTCGCCAAGTCGATCGGCGGCGGCTTCCCCGTCGGCGCCTTCGGTGGCAAGGCCGAGTTGATGAACCTCATCACCGAGGGCAAGGTGCTGCATCTCGGCACGTACAACGGCAACCCGCTCGTGATGGCCGCCGTCAAGGCGACGCTCACCGAGGCGTGCACTCGCCCGATCGTCGAGGAGACGGTCGCCCGCAACGGCCGCCTCGTCGACGCCTGCCAGGCGATCATCGACCGCACGGGCATCCCGGCCCACACGGTCCAGTTCGGTGCCAAGGGCTGCATCACCTGGTCGGCCACGAAGGTCCGCAATTACCGCGACTACAAGGCGACCGACTTCGACCTCGCCTTCGCCCAGTGGATCCACGGCATCAACCGCGGCATGCTGCTGCCGCCCGGCCTCGACGAGCAGTGGCTCATCTCGGTCATGCACGACGACGGGGCGGCGATGCGCTACGCCACGGTCTTCGAGGAGTTCGTCGACGAGCTCGTCGCGTGAGCGCGGCCGACGAGCCCGCCGCGCGGACGACCCACGACCGGCCGCGCGAATGACGACGGGTGCCCGCTCGCCCCGCGATGATGGCGTCGTGCACGTCATCGAGGCGAGCGGGCTCACCATGCAGTTCGGATCGCAGCGCGCCCTCGACGCCGTCGACCTGCAGGTGCACTCGGGCATCACCGGCCTCGTCGGCGCCAACGGCGCCGGCAAGACGACGTTCATGAGCATCGCCCTCGGGCTCCGACCGGCGACCGCCGGCACGATCCGGGTGCTCGGGCTCGACCCGCGCACGCAGGGCCACGAGCTGCGCGCCCATCTCGGCTACGGGCCCGAACGCAACCAGTTCCCCGACGACATGCGCGCCTCCGACTACGTGAAGCATCTCGCCGAGGTGCGCGGCCTGCCGCGCGACGAGGCCCGCGGCCGGGCCAGCGACGCACTCTGGCTCGTCGGCCTCGGCGAGGAGCGGTTCCGGCCGCTCGGCACCATGTCGACCGGACAGCGCCAGCGGGTGAAGCTCGCCCAGGCCGTCGCTGCCGCGCCCTCGCTCGTGCTGCTCGACGAGCCCACCGACGGGCTCGACCCGGTGCAGCGCGAAGAGATGTTGGCGCTGATCCGGCAGATCAGCCGCGAGTACGGCATCGACGTGCTGCTGTCGTCGCACCTCCTCGAAGAGGTCGAGCGGATCTGCGATCAGGTGATCGCGCTCGACGCCGGTCGGCTCGTCGCCAACGGCCGCCTGGTCGACCTGATCGGCGCCGACGAGGGCGTGGTCGTCGAGTTGGTGGAGGTGCCCGATCGCCCCCGTGCCGCCGAGGCGGTTGCCGCGCGGCTACGCGCACGCGGTCTCCACGTGCGCGACGACGTCGGCAGCCGGCTCGAGGTGATCGGACCCGACGCCGGCCTGGTCGCCGACGCCGTGCGCGATGCGATCGCCGACGAGGGTGCCCGGCTCGGCCGCGTCGTCCGCCGTCGGCGCCGTCTCGAGGATCTCTTCGCCGGAGCGAGCCGGTGAGCGACGCCCGCATCCTCGACCGGGGTTACCGCCGCTACGAGGGCCGACGATCCGGCGTGACCGGGGCCGTTCGCTCGGTCGCATGGCACACCGCCCGCAGCATCCTCGGCATCGGCCGTAGCGGCCGCCACAAGGTCTTCCCGATCATCGTCCTCGTCATCGCGTTCCTGCCCGCGCTCGGGTTCCTCGCGCTGACGATCTTGATCGGCGATCTCCTCCAGGGCGAGCTGCGACCCGACTACTGGGAGATGTTCGGCTTCTCGTTCTTCCCGACGCTGCTGTTCACCGCGCTCGTCACGCCCGAGGCGATCGTGCGCGACCGCTCGAACGGCATGTTCCCGATCTACCTGTCGACGCCGCTCACCCGACCGACGTACCTCGTCGCCAAGGTGATCGCCGTGCTCGGCACGATGGCGATCATCGTGCTCGGACCGCCGCTGCTCGCGCTGATCGGCTACACGTTCCAGAACCTCGGACCCGACGGGTTGGCCAACTGGGTGTGGGTGCTCGTCCGGCTGCTCGGTGCCGGGCTGGTCATCGCCGGCCTGTACACGTCGGTGAGCATGGCCGCGGCGAGCCTCACCCGGCGGCGGGCGTTCGCCAGCGTCGCGGTGATCCTGCTGCTGCTCGGTCTGTCGATCGCCACCAACCTGCTCGTCGAGACCGCCGACGCGAACACCAACCTCCTGCTGCTCGACCCGCTCGGACTGCCACTCGGGATGGCGCCGCGCGTGTTCGGCGAGACCGGCGACGAGTACACGGGCGTCTCGACGCTCGCCATGGCCTCGGCGTGCGCCGGCTGGATCACCGGTGGGGCGGTCGTCGTCGCAGCTCGATACCGGAAGCTGGCGGCGGTCTGATGGCCGGCTGGGCGCCGCCCGCGGCGGCCGACCTGCCGCCGCCGGCCGCACCGGCCACCGTCGCCGACGCGATGGTCGAGGTCGAGCACGTGACGAAGTCGTTCGGCGACGTCGTCGCGGTGTCCGACGTCACGTTCTCGGTCGGCCCCGGGGTCACCGCGCTGCTCGGTCCGAACGGCGCCGGGAAGTCCACACTGTTCCGTCTGATGTGCGGGCTGACGGCACCGACGAAGGGCACCGTGCGGGTGCTCGGCGCGGACGCCCGCAGCGATCGCGAGGTGCGCGGCCGGATCGGGCTCGCGCCTCAGCAGGACGCACTGTTCGACCGCCTGACCGCGTCCCGGTTCGTCGAGCTGGCCGGGCGCACCCACGGCGTCGCCGATCCGACCGCCGCGTCACACCGGGCGCTCGACCACGTCGCCTTGTCCGCCGACGAGACCAAACCCCTCGGCGCTTACTCGAAGGGGATGCGCCAGCGTGTGAAGCTGGCGGCGGCGCTCGTGAACGAGCCCGACGTACTGATCCTGGACGAGCCGCTCACCGGCCTCGACCCGGTGCAGCGCAATCGGATGATCCGGCTGTTCCACGAGCTCGGCGACGACGGCATCTGCCTGCTCGTGTCGAGCCATGTGCTCGACGAGGTCGCACGCCTGGGCTCGCGCGTGCTCGTGATCGCCCAGGGCCGTCTGGCGGCGACCGGCGACTATCGCGACCTGCGCAACCTGATGGACGACCGACCCCACCGCATTCGCGTCACCACGGACTCGCCGCGTCCGCTGGCGGCGGCGCTCGTCGACCGCGGGTTGGTCGACGGGGTGTCGGTGTCGGCTGCGGCGCTGGTGGTCGACACGACCGACGTCGACGGCTTCGGCCGGCAGATCGCGGTCATCGCCCGCGAGCTCGGCGCCCGCCTGACCGAGGTGGAGCCGACCGACGACGACCTCGAATCGGTGTTCCGCTACCTCGTGGAGCGCCGATGAGCGGCCGGCCGGTGGGTTCGCTCGACGCCGTCCGTCTGACGTATGGCATCGTCGTGCGCCAGTTGGTCACGCGCGGCCGGCTGATCGCGCTGGTGATCGTTGGCGCCGCGGTGGCCGTCGTCGCCGGGGCGATCGGTGCCGCCGACGAGATCGATGACCCGCTCGAGGCGGGGGTGCGGGTCATCGCCGACCTCGGGTTCACCGCGCTGGTGTCGATCGTGGCGCTCGTGTTCGCGTCGGCGGCGCTCGGCGATGCTCGCGAGGACGGCACCCTCGTGTACCTCTGGCTGCGGCCGATGCATCGGTGGCCGATCGCCGTAGGCGCCTGGGGAGCGGCCGCGACCGTCAGCCTGCCGCTCACGGTGGTGCCGTTGGCGGTGGCGTCGTCGCTGATCGACGGCGGCGGATCGTTGACCGGCGCCACGGTGCTGGCCACGGTCGTCGGGGTGGTCGCCTATGCAGCGATCTTCGTGCTGGCCGGGCTGCTGTTCAAGAACTCGATCGTGTGGGGGCTCGGCTACATCCTGATCTGGGAAGGGATCGTCGCCGCGTTCGGCGACCTCGCGGCCCGGCTCGCGATCCGCGGCTACACCCGCTCGATCATCACCGCCATCACCGACGTCGACCTCGAGCTCGGCGACCTCTCGCTCGCCGCCGGCATCGCGGTGCCCCTCGTCGCCGCGGCTCTGGCGCTGGCCCTCGCGTCGAGGCGCCTCGCCAAGATGGACGTCGCGTAGCTGGCCGATCGCGTCGCAACGAGCGAGGCGGGCGAGCGGCGAAGCAGTGCGGAGCCGGCGAGCTCCGGAGGCTGAATCCCTATCCCCAGCCGGGGTTGTCGCCGCCTCGATAGCGGGCGACCGAGAGCGGGGTCGACCACTGCTTGCGCTTCCCGCCGGTCGCAGAGGCGACGATCAGCCCGACCCCGGCGACCGCGAACACGATCGCGATGCCGAGCACGACCGGGAGGGTGCGCTGGGCGAGCTGCGGGATGGCGTGGGTCCAGGTCCGGTTCTCGATCGCGGTCAAGAGGTGGACCGGGACGGCGTACCCGAACAGCAACATCGAGGCCGTCATCGCGACGCCGAACTCGCCGAGGCCGCGGAGCACGTCGCGGCGATCGGGCCGGGTGATCACCGCGAGCGCGATCAGGAGCAGGCCGAGGCCCGCCCCGATCGGGATCATCCAGCCGACCAGGGTGTTGAACGTGCGCAGGGTGCCGATCGGTTCGATCGGGAGCGTGACGGTCTGGGCGTCGACCGCCCTCTGGTCGCGGACGATCTCCACCATCTGGACGCCCGTGATCCGGACCGGCTCGTCGTCGCGGTTGCCGATGATCCGGTCGTGGATCTCCTCGATGATCGGGCCCATCATCGCGGCCCCGGCCCGGGTGCTCAGGATCTGCTCCTCGAGGTAGGTGCTCAGCTCGCTGAACGTCCAACCGATCGCCGGTGCGGCCGAGCCCGACACGACCGTGTTCAGCTCGATCCGGATGTCGGGATCCTCGAGGATCGCGGCGGCGGTGTCGCGCGTCGAGTCGGGCGTGAACACGATCCGCTGCATCCACCACGCGCCCGCGCTGAGGCTGATCGCCACCGCGGCGACCAGGAACAACATGCCGGCGAGGCTCCGCTCCATCGCCGCAGAGTCTGGCAAATCGAGTCGGTAGCCTGCGAGCATCGACGCCGCGACGACCCCCCAGCCGATCGCCGACGCACCCACCCGACCGGTCCTGTTGTGGCGCGGGATCACGCGCCGGTGCCCGTGGTGCGGCGACCGCAAGGGCTATTTCACGGGTTGGTTCGCGCGGCGCGAGCGGTGCCGTCGGTGCGGTCATGCGTTCCGCCGGGGCGACCACGCGTTCGAGCTGGGCGCGGTGACGGCGAACATGATCATGACGATGCTGTCGGTGCTCGTGACCGTGCTGGTGCTGGTGGTGGCGACGGCGCCCGACGTCCCGGTGACGGCGGTGACCGTCGCGGCGGCCGCGGTGGCGCTGCTCGGGCCGGTCGCCTTCTACCCGGTCTCGTTCACCCTGTGGCAGGCCGTCGACCTCTGGATGCGGCGGCCGACGGCGGCCGAGCTTGCCGGCGAGGCCGACGCCTCGCTCTGACCTGCGCCGCATCGACTGGATCGAACGCCCGTTCCCGGGAATGCTTGCCGAACGGTTGTTCGACAACTACAGTCGTGTCATTCCGCACGGAACGCTGTGACACCCCCTCCGTATGGTGGACAACACGGGTCGACAGCGACCGGATCGGGCCCAGGCCCCGAGCATCAGCACAACCCCACGGAACCACACGGAGAGGCATTCACGATGAGCAACGACCGCGACAAGGCGCTCGAGATGGCGCTGGCCCAGATCGACAAGCAGTTCGGCAAGGGGTCGATCATGCGGATGGGCGAGAAGGGCACGATGGCCATCGAGTCGATCTCGACCGGGGCGCTCAGCCTCGACCTGGCACTCGGCGTCGGCGGCCTGCCGCGCGGCCGCGTCACCGAGATCTACGGCCCCGAGTCGTCGGGCAAGTCGACGCTGGCGATGCATGTCGTCGCCGAGGCCCAGCGCAACGGTGGCACGTGCGCCTACATCGACGCCGAGCACGCGATGGACCCGGTGTACGCCAAGGCGATCGGTGTCGACATCGACCAACTCCTCATCTCCCAGCCCGACACGGGCGAGCAAGCGCTCGAGATCTGCGACATGTTGGTGCGGTCCGGCGCGATCGACGTCGTCGTCGTCGACTCGGTGGCCGCGCTCACGCCGCGGGCCGAGATCGAGGGCGAGATGGGCGACACCCACGTCGGCCTGCAGGCCCGCCTGATGAGCCAGGCGCTGCGCAAGCTCACCGGCAACCTCAACAAGACGAAGACGATCGCGATCTTCATCAACCAGCTGCGCGAGAAGATCGGCGTGATGTTCGGCTCGCCCGAGACCACGCCGGGCGGCCGGGCACTCAAGTTCTACTCGTCGGTCCGCCTCGACATCCGCCGCATCGAATCGCTGAAGGACGGCGCCGAGGTGGTCGGCAACCGCACCCGCGTCAAGGTCGTCAAGAACAAGGTCTCGCCGCCGTTCCGCCAGGCCGAGTTCGACATCATGTACGGCAAGGGCATCAGCCGCGAGGGCGCGCTGCTCGACATGGCGGTCGACCTCAGCATCGTCACCAAGTCGGGCGCCTGGTTCACCTACGAGGGCGAGCAGCTCGGGCAGGGCCGTGAGAACGCCAAGACGTTCCTCACCGAGAACCCCGAGGTGATGGTCGAGATCAGCGACAAGGTGATGATCGCCGCCGGCCTGCGCCCCGACCCCAACGCACCCGTCGCCGACGCCGACGCCGACGACGAGTTCAGCGACGCCGACGACGAACCGATCACCCTCGACTGACGGTCACAACGCCGAGGCAGCCATCATGACCGCCAGAAATCCGGCTCGCGAACGGCACCGGTCGATGTGAGCGTTCCGCAGCGATTGTCGATGGTCACGCTCGGCGTGGCCGACGTCGCCCGGTCGACCGCGTTCTACGAGTCACTCGGGTGGCGGCGGTCGCCGGCGTCGGAGGAGACGATCACGTTCTTCGAGATGCAGGGCAGTGTGCTGGGCCTCTACGGGCGTGAAGCGCTGGCCGAGGATGTCACCGTCGACGCTGCCGGGTCGGGGTTCCGAGGTGTGACCTGCGCCCTGAACTGCGACGGCCCGGCCGAGGTCGACGCCGTCTTCGCCGAGTGGGTCGCCGCCGGAGCGACGCCGGTCAAGGAGCCCGAGGAGGTCTTCTGGGGCGGCTACTCGTCCTACGTTGCCGACCCCGACGGTCACCTCTGGGAGATCGCCCACAACCCGTACTCGCCCAACGACGAGTCGGGCCAGATGCAGATCGGCTAGTCCCGGCCCTCGAACGTGGCGCGGTCGATCGGGTCGCTCCACATGGTCAGGTGGAGCCGGTCGCCGTCGTAGCGGTGGGCGCGGGCGACGTCCTCGTCGAGCTCGACACCCAAGCCGGGCGCGGTCGGCACGACGACGCGGCCGTCGGCCCACTCGATCGGGCTGCGCAGCAGCTCGGCGTGGAAGCCGTCGCACACCCCGATCGACTCGAGGATCAGGAAGTTCGGCGAGCAGGCCGCGAGCTGGATGTTGGCGGCGAGCCCGATCGGGCCGTTGTAGCAGTGGGGTGCGATCTGCGCGCCGAACGCCTCGGCGATCGAGGCGATCTTCTTGCCCTCCAGCAACCCGCCGGCTCGGCCGAGGTTGAGCTGCACGATGGAGATCGCCCGCGCCTCGAGGTAGCGGGCGAACTCGTACTTGGTCGTGAGCCGTTCGCCGGCGGCGATCGGGATCGACGTCGATCGGGCGACCTCGGCCATGCCGGTGACGTCGTCGGGTGGCACCGGCTCCTCGAACCACAGCGGGTCGTACGGCTCGAGCACGCGGGCCAGCCGGACCGCTCCGGCCGGCGTGAACTGCCCATGGGTGCCGAACAGCAGGTCGGCCCGGTCGCCGACGGCCTCCCGGATCGTGCGGGCGAACGCCTCCGAGCGGCCGAGCCACTCCTGGGTCGGCTGGTGGCCGCCCATCACCGTGTACGGGCCCGCAGGGTCGAACTTGACGGCCGTGAACCCACGCTCGACCTCCTCGACCGCCCGTGCCGCCGCCGCATCGGCATCGACGTAGACGTCGCCCTGGTCGCCGTCGTTGCGGTACAGGTACGTGTACGTGCGCAGCGCCTCGTGCACCCGGCCGCCCAGCAGCTCGTGCACAGGCACACCGTGGGCCTTGCCGACGATGTCCCAGCACGCCATCTCGAGCCCGCTGACCGCGCCCATGACCGTCACGTCGGGTCGTTGCGTGAAGCCCCGGCTATACGCCCGCCGCCAGAACCGCTCGACGTGGTGGGGGTCCTCCCCGATCAGGCACGACTCGGCCAGGTCGGCAATCGCCGCGACGACCACCGACGGATGGAACGTCGCTCCGTACGCCTCGCCCCACCCGACGATGCCGTCGTCGGCCGTCACCTTGACGCAGACGAAGTAGGCGCCACCGCGCGACGGCGGCGGATTGCCGACGACGAACGCCTCGACGTCCGCGACGCGCATTGGTCAGTGATCCCCGAACACGATCACGTTGCGCAGCGCGGCGCCCGAGCGGACCTCGTCGAGCGCTTCGTTGATGTCGTCGAGCGCGAACGTCCGGCTGACCAAACCGTCGAGCTCGAGCTCGCCGTCGTGGTAGCGGGCGATCAGCGTCGGGATGTCGCGGGCGATCACCGACGTGCCCATCTTCGAGCCGAGGATGCGCTGGTTGCGGCCGGCGAGTGCACCGGGATCGAACGATCCGTTGATGCCCGTGGCCGGCATGCCGACGATCACGATCGCGCCCATCGTCCCGACGAGCGAGTCGGCACTGCGCAGCGCGGTCGGCGAGCCGGTCGCGACGAACACGTAGTCGGCCATCAGTCCACCGGTCAGCTCCATCACCACCTCGACGAGGTCCACCTGTTGCGGGTCGACGGCATGAGTGGCGCCGAGGTGGAAGGCGTGGTCGAGCTTGGTCGGTTGCAGGTCGACGGCGATGATGGTCGAGGCCTTCGCCATCGCGGCGCCCTGGATCACGTTCAGGCCGACGCCACCGCACCCGAGGACGACGACCGAGCTGCCTGCCTCGACCCGGGCCGTGTTGAGCACGGCACCGACCCCGGTGATGACGCCGCAGGCGAGCAGCGCCGCCGAAGGCATCGGGATGTCGACCTCGATCGGCACGATCTGGCTGGCGTGTACGACGACCTGCTCGGCGAACGCCCCGGTGCGCATGCCGTGCGCGACCGGCCGGCCCGAAGCGTCGATGAGCGGCGTGGCCTCGTCGAGGGGGAACCTCGTCCGGCACGCGACCTCGGCCCCACGCTGGCAACGGTGGCACTCGCCACACGACCTGATCAGCGTCACGACCACCCGCTCGCCGACGTCGAACCCGACGCCGTGGCCGACCTGGGCGATCGTGCCGGCCGCTTCGTGGCCCCACACCGCCGGCAGTTCCCCGCCCCACTCGCCGTCGGTGTAGGAGATGTCGCTGTGGCAGATCGCGACTGCGGCGAGCTCGACGCGCACCTCGCCGGGGCCCGGATCGGCGAGCGTCAGCTCCTCGATCGACAGCGGCGCGCCGAACTCACGGCACACCGCAGCGCGGACCGTCGTGGCCATGGCGTCAGAACCCCGGCTTCCACACCATCAGGAGGAGGCCCACGAGTAGGCCGAGGTGGGTCAACCCGACGCCTGCCGACAGGCGTGCCGTCGCCAACTCGCTGGTGTCGCTGATGGCCGGTCGGATGAAGAACCAGCTGATCACGACGAGCACGACCCAGTTCAGGATCGACAGCGTGAGCCACGACTGGGTGAGCTCGTAGTTGTCCTTCGACATGCCGACGAGACCCATTCCGAGGACCCAGAGCAACACGAGCGCGGGGAACACGAGTCGCATGTGCAGCGATGCGATCGTGGTGGTCTCCCCGTTTCGCCGCAGGCCGGGATACAAGAACAACGGCCCGAACGCCGCGACCGCGGCGAGGATGTGCAAGAACGACATCAACCGGTACGAGAACGAGTCGAGCAGGATCGCGAACACGGCGGGCACGCTAGCGGAGCCCGACCACGCGCCGCCCGCCTCCGTTCATGTCGCGCTGACCCACCGCATGGCGTGCTCAGCGCGACATGAACGAGGGACGAGGTGCGGGTGGGCGCCCGGTCAGAGCTGCTCGATCGCCTCGAGCAGCGCGTTCTCGACCACCTCGGTGAGCGCCGGATGGATCCAGTACGGCCCCTCCGCGAGCTGGCGGGCCGTCTGGCCGAAGTGCATCGCCTGCACGACGGGCTGGATCAGGGTCGCCGCTTGGGGGCCGATGATGTGGCACCCGACGATCGACTCGTCGGATCGGTCGACCAGCACCTTGGCGAACGACACCTCGTCGACGAGTGCCCAGCCGTAGGCGGTGCCGCCGTAGTCGCGCCGGCCGACGACGTAGTCGATGTCGGCGGCCCGGGCCTGGGCCTCGGTCAGGCCGACGGCGGCCACCTGCGGGTTGCTGAACACCGCCGCCGGGACGGCGCGATGGTTGACCGTGCGCTGGTCGTCCGGGTGGGCGATGTTCCAGAACGCGATCGCAGCCTCGTGGTTGGCGACGTGCTTGAGCTGGTACTCGTTGGCGATGTCGCCGACCGCGTAGACGCCCTCCACCGACGTCTCCAGGTGCTCGTCGACCTCGATCGTGCCGTGGTGGTGGCATCGCAGCCCGCCTTCGTCGACGTCGAGCAGGTCGCTGTTCGGCTCGCGGCCGGTGGCGACCAGCAA
>JBFHJC010000106.1:0-10899 GCA_041596155.1 Ilumatobacter sp.
ACGTGTTCGACGTCAAGATCCAGACGACCGAGATCACGGCGCTGCAGTTCGTCGACAACGGCGATCCCGCTCCGCCCGAAGCCGACGCGAACACGGCGATCATGACCGCAGACGTCCGCATCAGCCAAGGCAACGGCCCGTGGACCGAGGGCTGCGTGGTGACCGTCACCTTCGTCGACGGCGGCGAGCCGCAGAACGACTCCGTGACGTTCAACTCCGTCGACTGCGGCGGTGGCGCCAGCGTGTTCCCGACGCTGTTCCTGAACGGCGGCAACATCCAGATCCACGAAGGGACCAAGTGACGACCACGCATCGCTGACGTTCACCCGTCAGTGAGCTGACGTCCGCCCGGTGGGGCCGGTCTCGTGCCGGCCCCACTGGCGCGTTCGGAGGCTGACGAAAAATCGCTTGTCCCGACCGCTCGGACGAGGCACGCTGAGGGTGATCCACTCGGGCGGGAGTAGCGAGGACGACGTGGCACACGGCGGCTGCCAGCAGGTGAACGGGACGAGCGGTGGCGGCGGTGATCCCCACGATCTGGCAGCGGGCCTGCTACAGCTCCGCGACCTCGGCGTGCCGAAGCACCTAACCGAGGGTGCGATCGTCTTCCGGGAAGGCGACGAGGGGTCGGTGGTGTACCTGGTCGAGGACGGACTCGTTCGACTCACCGTCGACGCCGGCGGCCACCCCGTCGCCGCCGCGTCGGCGGCCGGCGGAGAGCTGATCGGCGCGGTCGAGGCGATCACCGAGGTGCCCAGAGGCACGACCGCCGTCGCAGCATGCGACTCGACCCTGACCGTCGTGCCCGCTCCCGCCCTCCGGGACGTCGTCGAGCGCAGCCCGGCCCTGCGCAACTTCGTGCTGCGGCGGATCAGCGCCGAGCTGGCCGCGACGCGACACCACCTCGCCGCGCTCTGCTCCCAGAGCACCGCGCAGCGCGTCGCCGCCACCCTGATCCAACTGAGCGACGAGCAGGGCAGCTCGCGTCGCGTGCGGACGACCCAGAGCGCGCTCGCCGAGTGGGTCGGCGCGACCCGCGAGTCCACGGCGCGCGCCCTGGGCGAGCTCCGACGGCGCGGCTGGATCACCACCGGCCGCGGCTGGATCCGTCTCGAGGACCCCGTCGCCCTCGCGGCCCTCGCCGCTGGGTGACGTCCGGCCCGCCCGCCTAGCGTCGAGGGATGCCCGAGCTACGACTGTTCTCCGCCAAGCCCTACGACCGCGCCGGCTTCGACGCCGCGGCGGCGGGGACCCCGATCGAACCGGTCTTCCTGGAGCCCCGGCTCGACCTGTCGACCGTCGACTTGGCGGCCGGCGCGGCCGCGGTGTGCGTGTTCGTGAACGACGACGTGTCGGCACCGGTCGTCGAGGCGCTCGCCGACGGCGGGACCACGTGCATCGCACTGCGCTGCGCCGGGTTCAACAACGTCGACCTCGACGCCGCCGACCGGCTCGGGCTCACGGTCGTGCGTGTTCCCGCCTACTCCCCCAACGCCGTCGCCGAGCACACCCTGGCGCTGATCCTCGCCCTCAACCGTCGCATCCACCGCGCCTACAACCGCGTCCGCGACGGCAACTTCGCCCTCGACGGGCTCGTCGGCTTCGACCTCGCCGGCAAGACCGCCGGGGTCGTGGGCACCGGCAAGATCGGCACGATCGTCGCCCGGCTCCTCTGGCACCTCCGATGCCGGGTGCTCGCCGTCGACGCCCACCGCGACGAGCACCTGCTCGAGCTCGGGGTCGAGTACGTCGACCTGCCCACGCTGCTCACCGAGTCCGACATCGTCAGCCTCAACTGCCCGCTCACGCCCGACACCCACCACATGATCGACAGTGCCGCGATCGCGACGATGCGACGCGGCGTCATGCTGGTGAACACCGGTCGCGGTCCGCTGATCGACACCGAAGCAGTCGTCGAGGGGCTCAAGAGCGGGCAGATCGGCTCGCTCGCCCTCGACGTGTACGAGGAGGAGCAGCGCCTGTTCTTCGAGGATCGCAGCACCCAGATCATCGACGACGACGTCTTCGCCCGCCTGTTGACGTTCCCGAACGTCCTGATCACCGCCCACCAGGCGTTCCTGACCCACGAGGCGCTCACGGCGATCGCCGAGACGACGATCGCCAACGTCGACGCGGTGCTGGCCGGGCGCGAGTGCCCGAACACCGTGCGACCGGGTTGATTAGAGCCCGAGCGACTTGGCGATGATCGTCTTCATGACCTCGCTCGTGCCGCCGTACAACGTGGTCACGCGCGAATCGGCGTAGGCCCGGGCGATCGGGTACTCGGTCATGTAGCCGTAGCCGCCGAACAGCTGGAGGCAGCGGTCGCAGACCCGGTTCTGCAACTCGGTGCAGAAGTACTTCGCCTCGGCCGCGTCGGCGGCCGTGAGGGTGCCGGCGTTGAGCCGGCGCACGCACTGGTCGACGAACGCCTGGGCCACGTCGACCTCGGTCTTCACGTCGGCGAGCACGAACTTGGTGTTCTGAAACGAGCCGATCGGCTGGCCGAACGCCGTGCGCTCCTGCACGTACGCGACCGTCCACTCGAGCGCGGCGCGGGCGGTGGCGACGCCGGTGATCGCGATCGACATCCGTTCCTGCGCGAGGTTGGCCGTCAGGTAGCGGAACCCCTCCCCCTCCTCGCCGAGGAGGTTGGCAGCCGGCACCCGCACGTCCGTGAAGAACAGCTCGGCCGTGTCCTGGCTGTGCAGCCCGATCTTGTCGAGGTTGCGACCCCGCTCGAACCCGGGCATGCCCCGCTCGACCACCAGCAGGCTGAGGCCGGCGTGGCGCTGGGAGGGGTCGGTCTTGGCCGCGACGATGACCAGGTCGGCGTTGATGCCGTTGGTGATGAAGGTCTTCGATCCGTTGAGCACGTACTCGTCGCCGTCGCGCACCGCGCTGGTCGCGATACCGGCGAGATCGGAACCGGTACCCGGCTCGGTCATCGCGATCGCGGTGATCAGCTCGCCGGACGCGATGCCCGGCAGCCAGCGAGCGGCTTGCTCGTCGGTGCAGTACTCGAGGAAGTACGGCGTGGTGATGTCGTTGTGGAGCGTGAGTCCGAGCCCGGCCCCGCCGATGCCGGCGGCGGCGAGCTCCTCGGCGAGCACCTGGTTGAAGCGGAAATCGCGAACGCCGCCGCCGCCGTACCGCTCGGGGATCGCCATGCCGAGGAAGCCGTGCGAGCCGGCGGCCGCGAAGATCCCGCGCGGCGCCAGGCCCGCCTCCTCCCACTCCATGTAGTGCGGACTCAGCTCCTTGGCGACGAACGCCGCGAAGGACTGCCGGAACGCCTCGTGCTCCTCGTCGAACAGCTCGCGCATGCGGTCACGTTACGTCGCCGCGGGCGGCGAACGCTCGGCGAGCGGGCGGCCCGACCCGGCCTCGCGTCAGGTGCCGGGAGCGCGGTACGTCGGCGACTTCTTGCTGGCCGCGTCGACGTCCTCGGGCGTCATCAGCGGCGTCAGGTTGAGACTGATCGCCCCGCTCGAGTTGATGAGCAACGAGAGTGCGGTCGCGCTGGCCTCGTCGGGGAAGTCGCAGATCGCGTAGACGTCGGTCTCCCCGAACGCGTAGTACATCGACTCGAGCTTGCCGCCGACCGATTCGATCGCCGCCTTGGCCGCCTTCTTGCGCTTCGTGCCGCCCTCCGACAGCAGCCCCTTCACGCCATCGCCCACATAGTTCGCGCGGATCAAGTACTTGGCCATCGCCATCCCCTCCCTGGGTCGCTCCCCGCCTGGGTCCATTGTCCGGCCGCCCCGACGACGACGCAAGTGCCGTCGGTCACGCTTCTGGCATGATGAGCGAGTGCCGGACGTGCTCGTCGTCGCGAACCAGACGATCGGTGGTGCCGATCTCGAAGCCGCGGTCAGAGAACGGCTCGCGAGCGACGCGTCGAGCCGCTTCCTGCTGCTCGTTCCCGTTCCACCGACCCCGCCGTCGGCGATCGCGGTCGGGCTCGCGGCCGCCGAGTCGGCCAGCACGGCCGTCATCGACCTGCCCGACCCGCGGGAGGTGGCACGCGATCGTCTGACGTGCGGGATCGAATGGCTCGCACGGCTCGGCGCCGACGCGTCGGGAACGGTCGTCGACGGCGACCCGGTCGACGCCGTGGAGGCCGCCGTCGGCGAGCGCTCGATCGACGAGATCATCGTGTCGACCCTGCCGAGCCGGATCTCACGCTGGCTGCGCCAGGACCTGCCCAGCCGCATCGAGCGCCGGGTGGCCGTGCCGGTGAGCGTCGTCACCGCCCGCGCCGACGACGAGTGACGCGATCCGACACCGGGACGACGCGCCTCGTAGGGTCCGCCCCATGGGCATCGAGGGGTTCCGCGGGTTCCGAGCGGTCACCGACGGCGACGCTGTCGAGCGCGGGGTCGCCGATCTGACCCTGGGCGAACTCCCCGACGACGGCGTGCTCGTCGAGGTGCACTGGTCGAGCGTCAACTACAAAGACGGCCTGGCGAGCACGCCGACGGGGCGCGTCGCCCGCATCTCACCGCTGGTGCCCGGCGTCGACCTG
Source organism: Ilumatobacter sp. (assembly GCA_041596155.1). Lineage (GTDB taxonomy): Bacteria > Actinomycetota > Acidimicrobiia > Acidimicrobiales > Ilumatobacteraceae > Ilumatobacter. Next base: position 4,529 of record JBFHJC010000106.1, read on the forward strand.
GCGGGCGTGTTGGCCGAGGACGCACCCGGCATGGCGGCGGGAACGCCCGTCGTCGCCCACGGCTACACCATCGGGGTGGCGCGACACGGCGGGTTCGCGCAGTACGCCCGCGTCCCGGCCGAATGGCTCGTCGCGGTCCCGGACGGGTTGAGCACCCGCGACACGATGGTCATCGGGACCGCGGGCTTCACCGCCGCGATGTCGGTCGCCGCCCTCCAGGACCACGGCATCACGCCCGAGCGCGGCCCGGTGCTGGTGACGGGCGCCACCGGCGGCGTCGGCTCGATCGCGGTCGACGTGCTCGCGAACCTCGGCTACGAGGTCGTCGCCAGCACGGGCAAACCGGACGAAGCGGGGTTCCTGGCCCAGCTCGGCGCGGCGTCGGTGATCGACCGCGCCGAGCTGGCCGAGGAGGGGGGCCGCCCGCTCCAGACAACCGCCTGGGCAGGTGCCGTCGACTGCGTCGGCGGCGTCACGCTGGCGAACGTGCTCGCCCGCACCGATTACGGCGGCTCCGTTGCCGCCAGCGGTCTGACCGGCGGCGCTGCGCTCCCGACGACGGTCATGCCGTTCATCCTGCGCGGCGTGAACCTGCTCGGCATCGACTCGGTCGAGCTGCCGATGGACCGGCGACGCGCCGTCTGGCAGCGGCTCGCCACCGACCTGCGGCCGAGCGGCCTCGACCGCATCGGACACGACGTCACCCTCGACGAGCTCGACACGGTCCTCGGCGACATCCTCGCCGGGAAGGCCCGGGGCCGGAGCGTCGTCGACCTGCGGGCGAGCTGAGGAGCGACCATGCGGATCACCGTCCTCGGCGCCGGATCCTGGGGCACCACGGTCGCCGCACTCACGGCGCGCCGTCATCCCACGATGCTCTGGGCCCGCGACCCGGCCGTCGCCGAGAGCATTCGCGCGGACCGGCGCAACCCCCGCTACGTGTCCGAGTTCGAACTGCCGCCCGGTCTCGACGCCACCGACGACCTCGGCAAGGCGGTCGCACACGCCGAACTGCTCATCGTCGGCGTCCCCACCCACGCGTTCCGAGACACGCTGGAGCTCGCGAAACCGGACGTCCACCCATGGATCCCGATCGTCAGCCTCTCCAAGGGGTTCGAGCAGGGCACGCTGCTCCGGATGACCGAGATCATCAAGGACGTGCTGCCGGGGCACCCGGCCGCCGCCCTCACCGGCCCGAACATCGCGCGAGAGATCATGGCCGGCAACGCCGCCGCCAGCGTGATCGCCACCGAGGACCTGGCGGTCGCCACCGCACTCCAGCGCACCCTGCAGCGCGGGCTGCTGCGCATCTACACCAACCACGACGTGATCGGCTGCGAGCTCGGCGGCGCCCTCAAGAACGTCGTGGCGATCGCCTGCGGCATCGCCGAGGGGCTCGACGTCGGCGACAACACCCGCGCCGCGGTGATGACCCGCGGGCTCGCCGAGTTCACGCGCCTCGGTGTGGCGATGGGCGGCGAGCCGGCCACGTTCGCCGGGCTGGCGGGCATGGGCGACCTGATCGCGACGTGCATCAGCCCGCACAGCCGGAACCGCACGGTCGGCGAACGACTGGGTCGGGGCGAGTCGCTCGACGACGTGCTCGCGAGCATGACGATGGTCGCCGAGGGTGTGAAGGCGGCCGTCACAGTGCACGAGCTCGCCGAACGGCTCGAGCTCGACATGCCCGTCTGCGACGCGATCTACCGCGTGGTCACCGGCGAGATCCAGGCCGCCGACGCCTATCGCGGCCTTCGGCACCGCCCCGGCCACGAAGCCGACCCGGGATAGTGGGCCGAACCGCCCTCACGAACCGGTGAAGCGGGGCGGGCGGCGCTCGGCGGTGGCCCGCACGCCTTCGCGGAAGTCGTCGGTGTGCCGCAGGCGCTGCTGCTCCGCGTGCTCGCGCTCGGTCGCACGGCCGACGGCGTCAGCGAGATCGGCACGCATCGTCCGGCGGATCGAGCGAACGGCGAGCGGGGCGGACGCGGCGATCTCGAGCGCCACCTCGCGGGCGGCCGCGCGCAGCTGATCGATCGGCACGAGCCGATCGCACAACCCGATCGCCAGCGCCTCGTCGCCGTTGATGCGCCGACCGGTGTACAGCAGGTCGAGGGCCCGCTGTTCGCCGACCACCCGCGGCAGCGTGACCGACACTCCGAAGCCCGGGTGGAAGCCCAGTTGGGCGAACGTCGCGCCGAAGCGCGCTTCGGGCGCGGCGACGCGGAAGTCGGCGGCCAGCGCCAGGCCCAGTCCTGCCCCGATCGCGGCGCCCTGCACGGCGGCGACGATCGGCACACCGCCGTCGAACAGACGGATGGTCTGGCGATAGAGCGGGTTGTGGTCGCCGTCGGGCAGATCGTCGGAGCGTCCGGTCAGCCGGCCGCCGGCACAGAAGTGCTTGCCGTCGGACGCCAGAACGATCGCCCGACACCTCACATCCGCGTCGAGACCCTCGATGGCGTCGGCGATCGCCGTCGCCATCGGGACGTCGATGAAGTTGTCGGGACCGCGACGCAGCGCGATCGTGGCGACGTGGTCGTCGTCGAGGGTCACGGAGACGTCGGCGCTCATGCGGCGATCTTGGCCGATCCGAGCGCCGATGGGGCGATCGCGGCCGCGGTCTGCTCCAATCGCTCGCGTGTTCGCGACCGACTCGATCCTCCCACCCGAGCCACCCGGCGGAGTGCCGATCCTCCATGACCGCGAGTACCGCGTCGGCGCCTATCGACTCGCCGCCGACCGCATCGCCATCCACGGCGGCGTGCGCGACCAGAAGCCGCCGGGCCTGTACCTGCCCGACGATCCGGATCCGCTCACCGTCCATCACATGCAGATCACGCTCGACGTGTCGTTCCCCGACCTCGAGATCGTCGACGTGACCGTGCACTTCGAGATGCATCCCCACGATGACTGTCCGTCGATCACCGCCCGCTACGACGAGCTCGTCGGCATCTCGATCGCCCGCGGGTTCACGCATCGGGTGCGCGAGCTGTTCGGCGGCCCGCGCGGCTGCACCCACACGACCGCCCTGCTCCAGGCGATGGCGCCGGTCGCGATGCAGTGCTTCTGGTCGATGCGCTCGGTCGAGGCCCAGCTCGCCGGCAACCCGACGCCGCTGATGGCGCCCGGCGAGAACGGCGACCAGTCCTGGCGGCGGATCATCGGCTCGTGCCACATCTGGGCCCCCGACGGCCACGCGGTGGCCGCGCGGGAAGCCGGCGCGCGCCACGAGGTGCCGGTCTTCATGCGGGCCCGGCTCCGCGAGCGCGGACTGCTCGGCGACGACGACGGCTGAGGGCGGTGCTCGACGTCTGGTACGCCGACGGGCCCGGTGCCCCGATCAGGGCGCCCGCCGACGTTCTGGCCGCCGCCGGTCACGATGCCGAGGCGGCGCATCGGGTCACGCTCGGCTGGACGGTGCAGCGGCTGGCGTGGATCGACGACCCGGCCTTCCGGGGGCGAACCACGCTCGCCGGCTACGGCTTGGCGGCAGCGGTGGCCGACGGCCGGGTCGACGCCCTGCCGCTGCGACTGTCGGCCGTCGCTGCGCACCTGCTGTCCGACCCGCCCGATGTCGCGGTCGTGTCGGCGGTCCGCCGAGGCGACGACCTGGCGTTCGGTCGCTCGGTGGGTTGGGCCGACGTGCTGGCACGGGTCGCCCGCCAGGTCGTCGTCGAGGTCGATCCCGACGGACCCGACCTCGGAGCGCCGGTGCTCGCGGGGAACGTGGTCGCCACCATCGCGCGACCGGCCGATCCGATCCAGACGGCGTCATCGAGGGCCGCCGACGACGTCGACCTCCGCATCGGCGAGCTCGTCGCGTCGATCCTGCCGGACGAGCCGACCCTGCAGTTCGGCCCCGGAGGCATCGGCGAGGGGATCGTTCGCTCGATCGATCGGCCGGTCGCGGTCTGGTCCGGGCTCGTCACCGACGCGGTCGCCGACCTGAACGACCGCGGCCACCTCCGCGGCCCCGCAGTCGCCGCCTACGCCTGGGGCGGGGCGCCACTCGATGCGCTCGCCGTCGTGGGTCGGCTCAGACTCGCCTCGGCCACGGAGACCCACGATCTCGGCCGCCTGGCGTCGATCCCACGCTTCGTCGCGTGCAACACGGCGATCGAGGTCGGCCTCGACGGCGCCGTCAACATCGAGCGCGCCGGCGATCGCACGATCGCAGGGGTCGGCGGCCACGCCGACTTCTGCGCGGGCGCCGCCCGGTCGCCGGGGGGCTTCTCGGTCGTCGCCGTCCGGTCGACGACGGCGCGTGGTACGTCTTCCATCGTGGCCCGTCCCGCCGTCGTGTCGACCGCCCGGTGCGACGTCGACGTCGTCGTCACCGAGCACGGCATCGCCGACCTGCGAGGGTGCGACGACAGGGGGCGGGCCGAGCGAATCGTCACGGTGGCGGCGCCGGAGCATCGCGCCGCGCTGGCCGATGCGCGACCCGGCTGGTGACGCGCCAGCGGAATGCTTGCAAGAGTTAGCACTTTCCGATACCATGAATTGCGCCCCCCGGTGGCGCCGCTCGCGACGCCACTCACGACAACGCAGGACCAGAAAGGCACCCACCATGGCCACCACCGCCAAGAAGACCGCCAGCAAGACCACGGCGAAGAAGACCGCCGCGAGGAAGACCACGAAGCAGGCCGCCGCCTCCAAGGCCGCGCCGAAGGCCGCAACGGCTGCGCCGAAGTCCGCGATGGACGAGGTCAATGCCCGCCTCGACGAGGCGGTCACGATGTTCGTGCGCCTCTCGCGCGACGCCGCGTTCACGTCGGTCGGCATGCCGCTCGTCGTCCAGGACCGCCTGAGCCGCCGCTCGCTCGAGGACGTCGCCGACTACTCGGTGCTGCTAGACGAGGCGAAGCGTCGTGGCAACGAGCGCGTCGCGGAGGTCCGTGGCCTCGTCGAGCCGTACGCCCAGCGCGTCGCGGCGATGCTCGAGCCTGTCGCCGAGCGGATCGAGGACGTCCTCCCGAAGCAGGTCAAGGACGCCGTCGACGGCGGCCGCGACCGGGTGCGCGAGCTGCTCGCCGTCTGACCGACCATCGGCGTTCGCGCCGACCCGACCCAGTCCACGCAACGTGGCCGCCTGCCGATGGCGGCCACGTTGCGCGTTCGGGCTCTCACAATGCGCTCAAGACGTGCGTGAAGTCCTGGTCAAATGGGTCGCCGTTGTGTAGATCACAGTGATCGCCGTGCGCACCACCGCCGGCTGTCGACCACAGACCACACGACGAAGACTCTCCACGGCGGAAGGACCACACGTGGGCGGACCAGTTCCAGCATCTCGAACGCGCGGCCGATGGCGGTTGCGCATCCTCGGCGGCACGGCGACGCTCGCGCTCGCCACCTTCGCAGTGGCGCCCGCCGCGTCCGCGCGATCCAACGCGCCGACCTGCGACCGAACGAACACGTTCACGCTCGCCGACGTGCGGGCGGCGGTCGGCGCGGATACCGCACACGCTCGCGGGATCACCGGCAAGGGCATCGACGTCGCCGTGATCGACACCGGCGTCGACCAGGTCCCCGGCCTCGCCGGACGGGTCGTGAACGGTCCGGACTTGTCCTTCGATGCCGGCCAGCCCAACCTCGCCGGACGTGACCTCTTCGGACACGGCACCCACATGGCCGGCCTGATCGCCGCCGACGACAGCGCCATGGGCGACGGGGTCGCACCGGGCGCGCGCATCGTCAACGTCAAGGCCGGAGCCGGCGATGGCAGCGTCGACGTCAGCCAGGTGATCGCCGCCATCGACTGGGCGGTCGAGAACCGCAACGCCGGCGGCCTCAACATCCGGGTGATTGCGCTGGCCTATGGCACCGACGCGGTCGTCGACTACCGCACCGACCCGCTCGCCCACGCCGTCGAGAACGCCTGGCGCAAGGGTGTCGTCGTCGTCGCCGCGGCGGGCAACGACGGACGCAACGTCAGCGGCCTCGGCAACCCTGCGCTCGACCCGTTCATCATCGCGGTCGCCGGCGCCGGCAAGAGCGGAGACACGGCTTCGGGCTACGCACCGACCCGATGGAGCACGAAGGGCAACGGCGTTCGCAACCCCGACCTCATCGCGCCGGGGGAATGCGTCATCTCGCTCGGCAGCGCCGGAAGCTATCTGGTGACGGCGTACCCCGCCGCCACGCGCCAGGTCGGTGGACAGACGTTCGTCCGCGGCACCGGCAGCTCGCAGTCGACGGCCGTCGTCGCCGGTGTGGCGGCGCTGCTGCTGCAGCAGCGACCCGACCTCACACCCGATCAGGTCAAGTTGTTGCTCACCAAGGGCGCGAACCTCGATGGGATCGCGTTCCGCAACGACGCGCCAGGGCCGAAGATCGTCGGCAGCGGACTCGTGAGCGTCCCCGGGACG
>JBFHJC010000107.1:0-10897 GCA_041596155.1 Ilumatobacter sp.
AGTCGGGGTCGTCCGGGTAGTCCCACTCGACCTGGCTCGCGCCGAGCGCAGCGAGTCGCGCGATCTCGGCTGCCTGCTCGACCGAGCTCTCGACGACCAGGTCGACGTGCACGCGAGGACGATCGCTCGCCGGGATCGACGACCGGTGGATCGCGACGCGGGTGCCGTCGCCCGAGGGCGGGCGCAGGATCGTGAACTGGTCGTCGGCGTCGTCGAATCGGACGACGTCGTACCCGAGCGCGGCCGACCAGAACGCGACCGCCCGGTCGACGTCGTCCGCGCCGATCACCACGCTTCCGAGTCGGAGCACGACGCCAGCCTCGCACGCGCGGGCCCATCATCGGCGCGAAGCTCTCGGCGTGGGCGAGCAGCGTGCGATCGACGACAGCGAGCGCCCGGCGACCGTGTCGTCGCTCGTCGCCGACCTGGGTCGCCTCGGCGTCGAGGACGGGATGACCGTCATGGTCCATTCGTCGCTTCGATCCCTCGGCTGGGTGGCCGGCGGAGCGCAGGCGGTCGTCGACGCGCTGCTCGCAGCGATCGGACCGACCGGCACCCTGATGATGCCCACCCACTCATCGAGCCTCAGCGACCCGGCACTCTGGGTGGCGCCGCCCGTGCCCGAGTCGTGGTGGGAGCCGATCCGCACCGAGACGCCGGCCTACGATCCGCGCCTCACGCCGACGCGGGCGATGGGGGCGATCGTCGAGTGCTTCCGCGATCTGCCCGGCGTGATCCGCAGTGCCCACCCGATGGTGTCGGCCGCCGCGTTCGGTCCCCACGCCCAGACGCTCGTCTCGGAGCACGCGCTCGATCACGGGCTCGGCGAAGGTTCGCCTCAGGCCCGGCTGTACGACCTCGACGGGCACGTCCTCCTGCTCGGCGTCGGACACGCGACCAACACGTCGTTGCACCTGAGCGAGTACCGATGGGCCGACGGAGCGCCGCCGATGATCATCCAGTCGTCACCGGTGCTCGTCGGCGGTGAGCGCCGGTGGGTGTCGTACGCCGACATCGACGAGGACGACAGCGATTTCGACCGCATCGGCGAGGCGTTCGCAGTGACCGGGCTGCAGCGCACCGGGCAGATCGGCGCCGGCGAGGCGCTACTCATGCGTTCCCGCGACATCGTCGACTTCGCCACCGGGTGGATGCGGCGTCATCGTGGCCGCGGCGATCACGACGACAGCTCCATCAGGCCACCCATCGTCGGCGTGAACCCGCAGGCGTCGACGTAGAACGGTGCGAGGTCCGCGTCGAAGCCGACGTGCAGGAACTCGCAGCCCGCGGCCTTGGCGCCGTCACGTGCGGCGTGGACGAGCGCGACGCCCACGCCGCGCCTGCGCAGCCGGGCGTCGACCATGACGTCCTCGATGAACGCATGCACGAGCCCGTCCCACAGCACGTTCACGAACCCGACGAACTGCGTGCCCTCGCGGGCGATGACCCAGCCGAGGCTGTACCGGTCGCACTGCGCGACCCAGTCCCACTCCGATGCGTCGAACAGCCGCGTCTCGAACGCGTCGGCGTGCAGCGCGTGGATCTCGTCGTTCGTGAACGAGCCCCGCCATTCGTACGTGACGTCCACGGCATCGGTGGTCATGTCCTCGTCCCGATGATCGTCATGCGTCACGACGATACGTCCCATCGTCGACGCATCGTCCGTCCGGCCCCCGTTGACGTCCGGCCGTATGGGGTCGTTCGGTCCCGGCTCACGCTGACGACCGGGATGACCGAGGAGCAAGTCGTTGAGGACATGGCGGCCGAGCCCCCGGCGATGACGCAGATGGTGCAGAACCTCGACGCGATGGAGCACGGCTGGTCTGCTCGGCCCGATGGGCGCGAACGTCGCGATCTTCCAGGAGGTGCCGGTGGGTCTCGGGCACGACGCGCCGCTCGTCGACACGATGCAGGTGGGGCGCGAGAACGACGAGTCGGTCGCCAGCCTGCCCGCCTTCAGGCTGTTCACGTGGTGCTTCGTGTGCCGGGGGTGCTGCTCGTCGCGCTCGCGCGCTTCGGGGGCCGCAACGCGGCGCCGGCGATCGCGAGCGCCGTCCGCGAGCGCGAGCCCCAGCTCGTCTGACCCTCGACGTCGCGTTGGCGGGAATCGGACGGCGCATTCCCGTGTCCGATTCCCGCTGACACGCATCCGTTCCGTCCGGCATGATGGGGTGCGTGCCCGCCGACCTCGCCCTCGACGCCGACCGGTGCTATCGGGCCGCTCAGAGCCGCGACGCCCGATTCGACGGCTGGTTCTACGTCGCCGTGCGCACGACCGGCATCTACTGCCGGCCGAGCTGCCCGGCCGTCACGCCGAAGCGGACGAACGTCGACTTCTATCGATCGGCCGCCGCCGCCCAGCAGCGGGGCTTCCGCGCCTGCAAGCGGTGTCGGCCGGACGCCGCCCCCGGTTCGCCGGAGTGGGACCAGCGCGGCGACGTCGTCGCCCGGGCGATGCGTCTCATCGCCGATGGGGTCATCGACCGCGAGGGCGTCACGGGGCTGTCGTCCCGCCTCGGCTACAGCAGCCGTCACCTGAACCGGCTGCTCACGGACGAGCTCGGAGCCGGCCCGCTGGCGCTCGCCCGCGCCCAACGGGCGCAGACGGCCCGCATCTTGATCGAGACGACCGACCTCGCGATGACCGACGTCGCGTTCGCGGCCGGGTTCGGGAGCGTCCGGCAGTTCAACGACACGGTGCGCGATGTGTTCGCGTCGGCACCGAGCGCGCTACGTCAGCGTTCGCGTCATGGCGCCGGCTCGCAGGAGTCGGGTACCGTCGCCGTGCGGCTCGCGGCTCGCCGGCCGTTCGCCGGTCGGCAGCTGCTGGCGTTCCTCGGCGCCCGCGCCGTCCCCGGTGTGGAGCGCTGGGACGGGACGACCTACGAGCGGTCGCTCGACCTGCCCCACGGGCACGGCACCGTGGCGCTGCGGCTGGCCGACGATCACGTCGCCGCGACGTTCCGACTCGCCGACTGGCGCGACCTGGCCCCCGCCGTGGGCCGAGTGCGGCGCCTGCTCGACCTCGATGCCGATCCCGCGGCGATCGACGAACACCTCGCCTCCGACCCCGCGCTCGCCCCACTCGTCGCCGGTGCGCCGGGCCTGCGGGCCGCCGGGTCGGTCGACGTCGGCGAGACGCTCGTCCGGGCGATCATCGGGCAGCAGGTGTCGGTCGCAGGCGCCCGTACCGTGACGGGCCGCCTCGCCGCCGCCGTGGCCGAGCCGCTCGCGGTCGACCACGACGACCTGACGCACCTGTTCCCGTCGATGGAGCGGATCGCCGACGCGCCCGACGGCGCGTTCCCGATGCCGACTGCGCGCGCCGCCACGCTCCGCCGCGCCGGCCGGCTCCTCGCGACCGGCGAGCTCGCGCTCGACGCCGGCATCGACCGAGCGACGATCATCAGCCAGCTGTGCTCCGTCAAGGGCATCGGCCCGTGGACCGCGCACTACGTGGTGATGCGCGGGTTGGGCGACCCCGACCGGTTCCTCGCGACCGACCTCGGCGTCAGGCACGCGCTCGCCGCGCTCGACCTCGACGCAGCCGCCGCGGATCGCTGGCGACCGTGGCGCACGTACGCCATGCACCACCTCTGGGCCACACTGTGAAGGAGCGACCCATGACCGACGCCCTCTCCCGCACCACGATGCCGTCGCCGATCGGCACGCTGACGATCGTCGCCGACGACGCCGCCGTCGTCGCCATCGACTGGGACGCCCCGGTCGGGCCGCAGGACGGTGTGGTCGACGTGCCGCACGGTGAACATCCCGTGCTCGACGCGGCCGTCGCTCAGCTCACCGAGTACTTCGACGGCGAGCGCACGGACTTCGACCTGCCGCTCGCACCGGCCGGCACCGAGTTCCAGCGAGCCGCGTGGTCGGCCCTGCGGCGGATCCCGTTCGGCGAGACGATCAGTTACGGCGAACAGGCCGTCATGCTCGGCGACAAGAACAAGTCACGGGCCGTCGGCGCGGCGAACGGGAAGAACCCGATTCCGATCGTCGTGCCGTGCCACCGGGTCGTCGCCAGCAACGGGCACCTCACCGGCTTCGCCGGCGGGCTCGACACGAAGGCCTGGTTGCTCGAACACGAGCTCCGCGTCCGCGCCGGCCGCTGATCAGCGCTTGCGGGCCTGCGCGGACTGCTCGCGGCGGCGGCGCGCCTCGTCCTGCTTCTTCTGGCGCATCTCCTTGCGCTTCGCCTTCAGCGCAGCGCGCTCTTCGTCGCTGACCTTGGGCGCCTGAACGATCGGGCTGATCGGCGCGGGCGCGGCGGCCGGAAGGGCGATCAGCTCGTCGTGCTTGAGCAGGTCGCGGATGATCGCCGACGCCGGCGCCTCGCCCGCCACGGTCGACGCCAGCATGATCTGGGTGATGCCGAGGCCGTGCCGCTCGACGAGGCCGGGCAACACCTCGCGCAGCTCGTCGCTCGTCGGATGGTCGGCATGCTCGCCGAGCTGCTCGATGCAGTCCGCGAGGCAGGCGTCGGACACGACGAGCGCGGCGCTCTCGAGGGTGCCGTCGAGGCGGCCCTTGGCGATCGCGGCGCGGACGGAGTCCGCGGCGAGCTCGCCCGCGACGAGCCCCTCCAGGGCCTCGCGATGGTCGTCGGAGAGTGCATCGAGCGCCGCGGTGAGCTCCGCGTCGGAGGTGTTCGCGAACGCCCGATCGAGCAAGCCGAGCGACTGGAGGCGATTCTTGACCTGGTTCACGGGCCCCGACGCTACCGCCGGTTGCGCGGGCGCCGAACCGCGCGCGGTGGCGTCGGGCTCGGAGCGATTGCCGGAAATCACCCCTGGCGCCGCGCCCGCCGCGTCGTCTAACATGCCGCTGTAACCGCTTACATCGAGGGGGGCGGCGCGCGGCCGACACGGCCACAGGGAGTGAGGGGATCCATGGCAATCGTGGTGCTCGACAACGTCAACAAGGTCTACGACAACGGCTATCACGCCATCCACGACCTGAGCCTCGACATCGCCGACGGCGAGTTCCTCGTGCTCGTCGGTCCGTCGGGCTGCGGCAAGTCGACGGCGCTCCGGATGATCGCCGGTCTCGAGACCATCACCGGCGGCGAGATGCGCATCGGCGAGCGCGTCGTCAACGACGTCGAGCCGAAGGATCGCGACATCGCGATGGTGTTCCAGAACTACGCGCTGTACCCCCACATGTCCGTGTACGACAACATCGGGTTCGCGCTGAAGCTGGCCAAGGTGCCCAAGGAGGAGATCGATCAGCGGGTCCGCAAGGCCGCCGACGTCCTCGAGCTCACCACGTACCTCGACCGCAAGCCCGGCCAGCTCTCGGGCGGTCAGCGCCAGCGCGTCGCGATGGGGCGGGCGATCGTGCGCCAGCCGGCCGCGTTCTTGATGGACGAGCCGCTGTCCAACCTCGACGCCAAGCTCCGCGTCCAGATGCGCGCCGAGATCGCCGCGCTCCAGCGCGAGCTCGGAGTGACGACGTTCTACGTCACCCACGACCAGGTCGAGGCGATGACCATGGGCGACCGGGTCGCCGTCATCAAGGACGGGTACCTCCAACAGGTCGACACCCCACAGAACCTGTACGACAAGCCGACGAACGTGTTCGTCGCCGCGTTCATCGGGTCGCCGTCGATGAACCTGTACGACGCCGTGCTCACCGTCGACGGCGACGGTGGCTCGATCCAGCTCGGCTCGCAGACGATCCCGCTGTCGCCGCACTCGCTGGCGACTCGACCGGCGTTGCGCAACTACGACGGCAAGCGGGTGATCCTCGGCATCCGTCCGGAGGACTTCGAGGACGCCGCGCTCGACACCGCCGGACACCCGACGATCACCGGACCGGTCACCCTGCTCGAGGCGCTCGGCGCCGAGATCATGGTGCACTTCTCGGTCGATGCGACGACCGTCGACTCGGGCGACCCCGACGCCGTCGAAGAGGCGACGGCCGACACGTCGAACGCGGTCGGCCGCTTCAATCCGCGTTCGCAGATCCGTCCGGGCCAGACCGCCACGATCTCGATCGCGACGGAGAACCTCCACTTCTTCGACGCCGAGACCCGCCAAGCCATCTGGGACTGACGCAACGTCTGGTGCGGCGCACGTGGCGGCGCGGATGTAGTGCCCGCCCTCCCGAGCTGTGCTGCGCTGCTCCCCGCCCGCGCGGCCGCGGTCGATCCCTCACATGACTGGCTGCGCCTCCCGAGCTCCCACGCTCCGCTGCGCTTCGTCGCTCGCCCACCTGGCCGGCGCGACGCGGTCGACTGGGTTCACCGACCGGTGAAGCCGGAGCGACCGCTCCTGCTCGCGTCAGGGGAGGGGGCGGCCGTCGGAGGCTTGCACGATGGCGTAGACGTCGCTGCGGTCGAGCTCGACCGACAGGGCGCTGACGGAGGCGCCGATCCGCTCGGGGTTCTGGGTGCCGATGATCGCCACCGGGGCCGACGGATGAGCGAGCACGAACGCCAGCGCGACCGTCGCCCGATCGACGCCCTCGCGGGCGGCGATCGCGTCCAGCGCCGCGATGAGCTCGGGCCGCGCCCCGTTGCCGGTCGCGAGCGAGCCTCCCGCGAGCGGGCTCCAAGCGAGCGGCACGATGCCGTCGGCCATGCACTGGTCGAACGTTCCGTCGCGCATCGGCGCCAACGTCGTCGCCGAGAACTCCGGTTGGTTCGAGACGATCGGGAACGGCAGGTACACCCGGAGCGTGGCGACTTGGGCGGGCGTGTGGTTCGACACGCCGACCTCGCGGATCTTGCCGGCGTCTCGCAGTGCCGTGAGCGTGGCCGCCACGTCGGCCGGATGGGCGTACATGTCGGGCCGGTGGATCTGGTACAAGTCGATCGTGTCGACGCCGAGCCGGCGCAGCGAGTCGTCGCACGCTTCGCGCAGCCACGAGTCGGACGAGTCGTACGGCACCGGCGGCCGGATGCCGCCCTTCGTCGCGAGCACCATCCGCTCGCGCAGCGCAGGCGCCGCGGCGAGCACCCGACCGAGACCCTCCTCGACCGAACCGAACCCGCTGCCTCCCCAGTCGAGGCCGTACACGTCGGCGGTGTCGATCAGGTTCATGCCGGCGTCGAGCGCCGCCTCGAGGAGGCCCTGACCGGCGGCGACGTCGTCGCTGGTGAAGCGCCACAGGCCGTACGAGAGCGGACCGACCTCGCCGAGCGAGCCGAGGGTGCGGGGAGCGGTGCGAACGAGGCTCATTGGCGTTCCTCCATGTGATCAGGACCGGGGCGTTGGGGCGGTGGTGCGGCGGTCGACGAGGCGGACCGGAGCGTCGACCCGGCGGGCGGCGTGCTCGGTGCCGTCGAGGCGGGCGAGCAGCATGCGGGCGGCGTGGGCTCCGTGATCGGCAACGTCCTGGTGCACGGTCGTGAGGCCGACGACGGTCGCGAACTCGTGGTCGTCGACGCCGATGACCGACAGCTCGTCGGGCACGGCGACACCGTGCTCGAACGCGGCCTGCAGCGCGCCGAACGCCATCTCGTCGGACATCGCGAACACGGCCGTCGGGGGTTCGTCGAGCTGGAGGAGCGCGCTGACCGCCTCGTGGCCGCCCGTGATCGAGAAGTTGCCCGACGCCCGCAGGTCCGGGTCGATCGACATGCCCGCGTCGGCGAGCACATCCGCGTACCCTTCGAAACGGCGGTGCGGAACGACGAAGTCGAATGGATCCTCGGCCTGCCCCTCGATCACGGCGATGCGTGTGTGGCCGAGCTCGACCAGGTGCATCGTGGCGATGCGGCCGACCTCGACGTCGTCGATGCCGACGGACGGCACCGCCGCCGACTTGGGACCGACCATTACGGTGGGCAGCTCGCGTGCCGCGAACGAGCGGAGGTCGTCGTCGGGGTAGAGGACGTCGACGAGGATGAGGCCGTCGATGCGACGGTGGATGCCGTCGGTGTCGCGCAGGAGTCGGTCGCGGTGCTCTGCCGACGTGACGCCGAGCACGACGAGGTCGTAGCCGGCATCGGTGCACACGGCCTCCGCACCGGCGACCACGTTCGAGAAGTACCAGCTGTTCAAGACCGGAACGGCGACGCCGATCGCCCGCGACCGGCCGGTGGCGAGACGCGACGCAGCCGGGTCGGCGCGGTAGGAGAGCTCGTCCGCGATCTCACGGACCTTCTCGCGCGTCGACAACGCCACGTTCGGCAGGCCTCGCAGTGCCCGGCTGACGGTCGCCACGGAGACGCCGGCGGCGGCCGCGACGTCCTCGATCGTTGCCCGGCCGCTGCGGCGGCGGTTTCCGTGTGCGTCGTTGCGTGCCATGTCGCCGGTCCGTCCGCCTGCCATGTAAGCGGTTACATCCAGTCTGGTCAACCGGGTCGGCGGGAACCCAATCCGCCGGTCGCTACGGTGACGTCCGTTCGAGCAGGGAGGACATGTGGACGCAGCACGTGCGCAGCAGGCGATCGGCCTCGTCGATCTGACGGATCTCGGTGACGACACGACCGCAGAGGCGGTGGCGGCACTGTGCGAGCGCGCCGACCGCCACGGCGTGGCGGCCGTGTGCGTGTGGCCCGATTTCGTGGCCCAGGCGGCGGCGGCGCTCTCCGGGTCGGGCGTGGAGGTCGCGACAGTGGTGAACTTCCCGAGCGGCCGGGAGCGGGCGCACGCGGTCGGCGTGATCACCGAGCAGGCGCTGGCCGACGGCGCCACCGAGATCGACGTCGTGCTCCCGTACGAGGCGTTCGCCGCCGGCGACGACGATCGCGCCGCCGTCGTGCTCGACCGGGTCGCCGACCTGTGCCAGGGCCGGGCCCACGTGAAGGTGATCCTCGAGACCGGCGAGCTCGACGACCTGGCGCTGATCGCGCGCGCCGCCCGCTTCGCCATCGACCACGGCGCCGACTTCGTCAAGACGTCGACCGGCAAGTCGCCGGTGTCGGCGACGCCGGCGGCCGCTCGCGAGATGCTGCACGTGATCGCGGCAGTCGACCGTCAGGTCGGCCTGAAGCCGTCGGGCGGCATCCGGACCGCTGAGGACGCCGAGACGTACCTCGCCCTGGCCGAGGACATCATGGGCGCCGGCTGGGTGTCACCGGCGACGTTCAGGTTCGGCGCCAGCAGCCTCCTCGACGCGTTGCTGGAGGCGGCGGGGGAGTGACCGCCGAGGACGTCGCAACCGACTTCGTCGACGTCGCAGGTGGTCGCATCGAGTACCGCTTCGTCCCGGGCGACGAGGCGCGGCCGACGCTCGTGTTCCTCCACGAGGGGCTCGGATCGATCGACCTGTGGCGCGGCGTGCCGACCGACGTCGCGACGGCGTGCGGTCATCCGCGAGTGCTCGCCTACGCCCGCCACGGGCACGGCCGCAGCGGCCCGGCGACGGTGCCCCGACCCGTCGGCTACATGCACCACGAGGCCGACGTCGTGCTGCCCGAGCTGCTGGCCGTGCTCGGCGTCGAACGGCCCGTCCTGGTCGGCCACAGCGACGGCGCTTCGATCGCGTTGCTCTACGCCGGCGCCGGCGGACCGGTCACCGGGCTGGTGCTGATCGCCCCCCACGTGTTCGTCGAGCCCGAGTCGATCGCCGGCATCGAGGCCGCACGCGACCAGTTCGACGCCACCGACCTCGCCGATCGGATGGCCCGGTACCACGACGATCCGATCGCGACGTTCCGCGGCTGGAACGACGTCTGGCTGTCCGACGGCTTCCGGTCGTGGAACATCGAGGACCGGTTGCCCGGTGTCGCCGAGCCGGTGCTGCTCGTGCAGGGCACCGCCGACCAGTACGGCACGCTCGCGCAGCTCGACGCGATCGAAGCCGGCGTTCGCGGGCCGACCGAGCGGATGGTCGTCGACGGCGCCGGCCACTCGCCCCACCTCGACGCGCGCGACGTGGTCGTCGCCGCGATCGCGCGCTTCGTCGGAGAGGTGAGCGGCGTCAGCTCTGGATGAGTCCGCCGAAGTGCCCCATCGAGAAGAGCTCGGCGGTGAACTCGTCGGTGTACGCGTCGAGCGGACGCGCTCTCAGGAGCTCGTCGATGGCGTGGGCGTCGGGCCCGACCAGGATCCGCCACTCGCCGGTACGCACGCCGTTGAGGATGATGGCGGCCGCCTCGGCCGCCGTGGTCGGCGCGTCGTGCTCGAACTGGTCGATGCGCATCTGCATGACGTTGCGGATGTCCTCGTCGGACGCCCCTGACACGTCGATGCCGCGCCGGTCGAACAGGTCGCGCAGGTCGCGGACCTGCTCGTCGGTCATCGTCTTCGGGTGGCGGTCGAATTCGACCATCGAGTTGTGGGCGATGAGCGTCCCGATGTGGCCGGGCATCACGACCGAGACCGTCAGGTGCGGGGCGTTGACGCGGAAGTCGACCGTGAGCGCCTCGGTGAAGCCGCGGACCGCGAACTTGGCCGCGCTGTAGGCGGTGTGGGCGCCGGTCGGCCCGAGGCACGCCCACAGTCCGTTGATGCTGCTCGTGTTGATGATGTGGCCGCGCTCGGTTGCGAGCAGCATCGGCATGAACGCCCGCGTGCCGTTCAGGACGCCGCCCCAACACACACCGAAGACGCGATCCCACTCGGCCCGGTCACCCGCGACCACGCTGCCGCCGCCGCCGATGCCGGCGTTGTTGAACAACAGATGCAGCCGGTCGCCGTGGTGGGCGCGGACGTGGGCGGCGAACTTGAGCATCCGCGCCTCGTTGGCGACGTCGGCGACGAACGTGGAGATGGGGCCGTCACCGGCGGCTCGCGCCAGGCCAGCCGTCGCGTCCATCGCGTCCTGGGACACGTCGCACATCGCCACGCCGGCCCCGGCTGCTGCGAGCTGGACGACGAGCTCGCGGCCCATTCCGGTGCCACCCCCGGTGACCACGGCGGTCAGCCCGCGGAAGTCCGTGATCGGCGCCGGGGGGTAGGTCATCGGGTCACTCCTCTTCGTCGCCGCGGCGGCGGAA